>JAAELR010000227.1 GCA_024226455.1 Paracoccaceae bacterium | reverse complement strand
ATCATCAAGGCCCAGGGGGCCAACACCGCGATCATAGCGGTGGCAAAGGCCACCACCATGGACCAGAGTTCCACCGGCGGGCGCAGCAGGGCCTCGATTGGATGCCGGCTCACTGCTCGATGCCGCGGGGGGTGATCAATACGGGATAGTTGGAGATCCCCAAGGCCTGCGCGATATCGCTCGCCGATGCCGGCATGATGGACAGTCCGGCCGCCAGTCCGGCGATGGTGCGCAGATCGTCCAGGGTATCAGCCTGGATCAGCATGCCCACGGCGCCAATCTCCTTGAGCCGGTCCCGATGTTCCAGCAGCCACCGGCGGGACATGGAGTCCGAGCCGATCAGGAAAAACGGGCGCGTAAAGGGTCGATCGTGGCTTCTCGGCCGGACCGGACCCGGCGCCAGACCAGGCGAACGAATCGGTAACAGTGATTCGAGATCCGCGGCGCCAAGCTGCGGTCGCTGGATCGCCCGACTCTGGGGTGGGGTACTCTCCGGAGATTCGAAGGCATCGAGAAAGGGCGCGATCGGCCGGGTATTTCCGGTGTCATAAATGACCGTAAGCGCGGCTCCCGCCAGGGT
>JAAELR010000226.1 GCA_024226455.1 Paracoccaceae bacterium | reverse complement strand
GTCCACAGCGCCGATGGCTGGGAGGAGGTGCTGAAGCCCGTGCTGGCACGATACTCGGCCGAGGCGCGGCCGTCGATCACGCGGCGCTATTTGCGAGGCGACGCCGCCTTCGCAATTCCCGCGCTGTTCGAACTGATGGAGGCCGAGGGCTGGGGATACGCCATCCGGATCAAGGGCAACAGCAAGCTGCACGAACGTAACTGCTCAGGGGGTTGGCAGGAAGCCGCCCATTCCAGAAATGCTGTTCCCCGAGACGAGGGCCCGGACGGCATCGATAGCGGTGTGTGTGTGGAGTCGGGCGGTGCTGGTGAGCGAACGGTAGCCCGCATGAACGCCGGCGCCCCAATCTGATCGGAACCCGTTGGTGACTTTGCGGAACACGACCGAGGGCCGGATCTCGCGTTCGGAGATGTTGTTGGTGGCGGGCACGCGCCGATCCTGAAGGAAAACGAAGAACTTTGTGCGCCAGGCCTTGATCTGCGCCTGCAGCACGCGGCCGGCAGGATGGGCGGCGGGCGTGCCGAGCAGGGCGTCGAGTCGCCGGTCGGCGCGGGCATGATACTGGGCCAGTGTCGTGTCGCGCAGCCCGTCTCGTCGCCGCCCGACTCGGATGGTCCAGCGCAAGAGGTCGCGGATCTTCGGGGCGACGATGCTGTCGCCGCAATCGATGGCGTATTGGACATCGCGCAGAACATGGGCGAGGCACACTTGGTGCGTGCCCGCCAGATCCTGCTGGCCGCCATAGCGGTCCGAGATCCAGACCTCGGGCCGGTGATCGCCCAGCACACCTTCTGCCACGGCCTTTGCGCGACGCGGAGCGATCTCGTGCAGCACGGCCGTGTCGGAGACGAACACCCATTGCCAGTGCGTGACGCCGTCGATCCGCGTCGTCGTCTCGTCCGAGGCAATGACGCGGGCAGCGCGCAATGCCGCACGGATCGCCTTGCGGGTCTGCTCCAGCGGACAGGCCAGCCGCCGGAATGCGTTGGCGATGGCGCCCTCGGAGATCTTCAGGCCGAAAAGCTCGCTCATCAATCTGGCGAGCCGCTCGAAGCCGACATGGTGGCTGTGGTGCAGATAGAGCAACAGCGCGTGGATGTTCGGCCCGAACGGGGTGCCCGGCGCCATGCCCTCGGGCGGTTCGGCCCGGAACC
>JAAELR010000225.1 GCA_024226455.1 Paracoccaceae bacterium | reverse complement strand
GAGCATGGCGCTCTGCCTATGATGCCACCTGCGGCCCAACATGTTCCCAATCCACGACCGGACAGGGCCGGAAACCCAAGGGGGGGCAATCCCCCGCGATCCTGTCGCATTTCTGCGATGCGGCATTGACTGACGGCGCGAGATGGTCCGGGCCGTGTTTAAATACCACGCCGTCCTGCGACGATAAAATCCGGGATGGCAACGTGTGGGCTGTGTCGGTCCGACCGGACCGTCGCAGTGCAGAGGAGCAACGCGGTTTCGCTGCCTGCCCTTGGTCCGCTTGCGGAACAAGCACCCATCAGGTTCGCACCCGCAGCGATGGTCCGGTGCCCGCCCGAGATGTCAGAGCAACGGATTTTGAGGCTGAGAATTTTGCATCCGCATCGAACGGCATATCCGCATAACTGACCGGCCAACGAATGCGGTGGTCCGGGCCGGTGAAAGAGACCTTGCAATGAGCGGACCGCAGCAGTTTGACCGCAGGATGCTGGAGCCCAGGAGAGAATACTCAACCGGTGTCGCATTCAATGCGTCATGTGTCCGTCACGCGTTCGCTTGTTGCAAGCAAACATGAGAATCAAGTCGAAACAGTTGCAACCCACGCCGCAGTCCAAAGCGACTGCCGTGGGATCAGGTAACCGGAGTTACCCATGTCGACGCGCGGCCACTGCCTTTGCAAAAAGACCCGTTGGGAATTTGACGGTGAGATTACCTGGGCATGCTATTGTCATTGCGATGACTGCCGCCGCAATTGTGCGGCGCCCATCGTCGCATGGCTTGGTGTTCCGATCAAGAATTTCAAATGGTCAGGGGAACCGCCAAGAACCCTGGAAAGCTCAAAAGGCGTGTATCGGCATTTCTGCAATGACTGTGGTTCACCAATGGGTTTTGAGGCTGACCACTATGCAGGAGGGATGCATCTCTATGCGGCCTCAATGGAAAACCCACAGGGTTTTCAGCCAACATTCCACGTGAACTATCAAAGCAAGCTGCCCTGGCTGCAAATGAATGACGATCTCACCAAGTATGAAGGCACCTTGCTGCACGCTCCGGAAGACCTGAGCGATTATCAATCGTGACATTGCCTTGCTCGGGTGGCAGGTCAGAGAGCTCTGCCGCGCCCCCGCGCCTCAGATCGGCTTGCCCTGCAGCAGTTTCGGCAGGTCGCCGGTGAGGCCGGGGGCCTCTCGGATCAGGCCGCGGCGCAGGCCGGGCAGGGCGTTGACCACGCCAAGGCCGAGGTCGCGGCCGAGGCGCAAAAGGCTGTTGCCGTTTGAAAACACCCGGTTCACCGCGTCCGTGGCCAGCGCCAGCGAGGCGGTGTCGAAGCGGCACCATTGCTGGTAGCGGTCCAGCACGTTGCAGCGCCCGATATCCTCGCCCCGGCGATGCGCCAGCGTCAGAACCTCGGCCAGGGCGGCCACATCCTTTAGCCCCGCGTTCAGGCCCTGTCCGGCGATGGGATGCAGCCGGTGGGCCGCGTCACCCACCAGCGCCACACGGTCGGCGACAAAGCTGTGGGCCACCGAGAAGGGCAGCCCATAAGTGAAGCGGGCGCCTTTCAGGGCGATCTGACCCAGAAAACCGCCGAAGCGCGGGCGCAGGGTGTCAAGATAGGCGTCATCGTTCAGCGAGTGGATGCGGGCGGCCTCGGCCTCGGTTTCGGTCCAGACGATAGAGCACAGGTTGCCCGGCAGCGGCAGGATCGCCAGCGGGCCGGGGGGCATGAAGAACTGATGCGCGATGCCGTGATGCGGGCGTTCATGGGCGATGGCACAGACCAGCGCGGTCTGGCCGTAGCTCCAGCTCATACGGCGGACGCCGGCGCGCCGGGCGGTGCCCGAATGCTGGCCGTCAGCGCCGATCAGCAGGCGGGCGGCGTGGGTGGTGGCGTCGTCGAGCGTGACCTCGGCTTGGCTGGCGATCTGCTGGGCAGTGATCGTGCGGCCGTTCAGCTGGGTGATGCCGGGCGTGGCGTCGATGGCCTGTCGCAAGGCCGCGCGCAGATGGCGGTTTTCTACCATCCAGCCCATCGGGCTCTCTTCAATCTCGGCATGGTCAAACTGCAGCATGAAGGGCGAAGGCCCCTCGCCCGCACGCCCGTCGGTGACCTTGATTTCCAGGATCGGCTGGGCGTTGCCGGCCACGGCGGGCCAGACGCCGATAGCGTCGAGCAGCCGTTTGCAGGCATGGGCCAGCGCATAGGCGCGCCCGTCGAAGGCAGGGCCGGTGCGGGTATCGGCGGGCAGGCTGTCGATCGCCGTGACCTGCAACCCGGCGCCGGCCAGTGCAAGCGCCAGGGCAGAGCCGTTCAAGCCGCCGCCGGCGATGATGACATCGCGATTCTGCTCCATGTTCCGACAGATACGCCGCCGGGCGGGATTGTCCAAGTGCTGCGCTGCCGCTACCGTCGCGGCGGAAAATCAAGAAAGGTACGCGGCATGGCACAGGACTGGCTTTGGATGAGCGCGGGCGCATTGGGGCGCGCCATCGCGGCTGGCGAGATCGACCCTGTGGCGCTGACCGAGACCTATCTGGCGGCGATTGATGCCCATGCCTTGCGCGACCGCATCTATGCCCGGGTGACGCCGGACCGGGCCAGGGCAGAGGCCAGGGCGGCGGCGGATCGGGCGGTACTGGGCCAGCGGCGCGGGCCGCTCGACGGGGTGCCGATCTCCTGGAAGGACCTTTACGACACTGCGGGGGTGGCGACCGAGGCGGGGTCGAAGCTGCTGCAAGGCAGGGTGCCCGAGCGTGACGCGCGGGTGCTGCGCAATGCCACCGGGGCGGGGCTGGTCTGCCTGGGCAAGACCCATATGACAGAGCTGGCTTTTTCCGGGCTGGGGCTGAACCCCTCGACCGCCACGCCGCCCTGCGTCAACGACCCAGAGGCGGTGTCGGGCGGGTCGTCTTCCGGCGCGGCGGTTTCGGTTGCGATGGGGCTGGCGGCCTGCGGCATCGGCTCCGACACTGGCGGCTCGGTGCGCATCCCGTCGGTCTGGAACGATCTGGTGGGGCTGAAGACCAGTGCCGGGCGGTTGCCGACAGAGGGCGTGGTGCCGCTGTGTGCGCGGTTCGATACGGTGGGACCGCTATGTCGCACGGTCGAGGATGCCGCCCTGATGCTGGCCGCGCTGGAGGGGTCGAAGGCGCCGGACCTGGAGGGCGCGACGATGCGGGGCACCCGACTGATGGTGCTGGAAAGCCTGGCGATGGACAGTCTGCGCGACCAGCCCAGGGCGGGGTTCCAGAGCGCGGTAGAGAGACTGCAGGCCGCCGGAGCCTTGGTAGAGCGGTGCGAGGTCGAGGGTGTGGCCGAGGCGATGGACCTTGCGGGGATGCTGTTCACCGCCGAGGCCTATGGAACCTGGAAGGACGTGATCGAGGCGTCGCCGGAGAAGATGTATTCCGAGGTGCTGGCGCGGTTCCGCGCGGGCGCCGGACACTCGGCATCGGATTTCGTGAAGGGCTGGCAGCGGCTGGACCAGATCCGGGCAGACTGGGCCGCGGCGACGGCGGGCTTTGACGCGGTGATCCTGCCGACCACGCCCATCATGCCTCCCAACATCGCCCGGCTGGAAAGCGACGGCGAGTATTTCATCGCCGAGAACCTTTTGGCGTTGCGCAACACACGGATCGGTAACCTGATGGGTGTGGCCGCACTGACCCTGCCGACGGGGCTGGCATCGACCGGTATCACGCTGCTGGTGCCGCCGATGCAAGAAGAGCGGCTGTTGCGGCTGGGGGCGGGGGCGGAAAGGGCGTTGGCCTAAAAGCCACAATCGGCCACGACAAGACCCGAATTTCGCAGGGTTTTCTGGACCGGGATGCATTTGGCGGCTATCGTCGGCTCAAACGGGGCATTCATGATCCCGTATCCTGAGGCAGACACAGCGTTCCAATGACGTTTCCCGAGCGGTTTTCGAACCTGCCAGAATATGCGTTTCCGCGGTTGCGGGCGTTGCTCGACGGTCACACGCCGGGCGACGAAACGATATCCATGTCAATCGGCGAGCCAAGGCATGCCTTTCCCGACTGGGTTGCGACCGTGGTGGCCGAACATGCGGGCGAGTTTGGCCGATATCCACCGAACGAGGGTTCTCCGGAACTGCTCAACGCTATCGCCGGTTGGATATCACGGCGCTTTTCGGTCGAGGTGGCGTTGGACCGGCAGATCATGGCGCTGAATGGCACCCGCGAGGGATTGTTCAACGCCTGCCTGGCGCTCTGCCCGGAGCGCACCGAACGCGGCGCACAACCCGTTGTGTTAATGCCGAACCCTTTCTACCAGGTCTATGCCGTGGCAGCGTTGGCAGCGGGAGCTCAGCCGGTCTATGTGCCCGCAACGCTGGCCAACGGGTTTATGCCGGATTTCGCCGGGCTGGACCCGGCGCTGCTGGAGCGGGTCGAGATCGCCTATCTCTGCTCTCCATCTAATCCGCAAGGCGCGGTAGCCTCGCGTGAGTATCTGGCGCAGGTGATCGGGCTGGCAGAGCGGTACGATTTCCATGTTTTTGCCGATGAGTGCTATTCAGAGCTTTATTGCGACACGCCGCCCACCGGGGCGTTGCAGGTGGCAAGCGAAATGGGCGCCTCGACCGAGCGGGTGGTGATCTTCAACTCGCTTTCGAAACGCTCGAACCTGGCGGGGCTGCGATCGGGCTTTGTCGCTGGCGGGCCGGAAACGATTGCCCGCATCAAGCAGCTTCGCAACTATGCCGGGGCGCCGCTGCCGCTGCCGCTGCAGCGGGTGGCAGAGCGGATCTGGGCCGACGAGGCGCATGTGGACCACAACCGCGCGCTCTACAACGACAAGTACCAGCTGGCAGATGAGATCTTTGACGGGGTGCCGGGCTACATGCCGCCCAAGGCGGGGTTCTTTCTGTGGCTGCCGGTCGAGGACGGCGAGGCGGCGACGCTGAAGCTGTGGCAGGAAACCGGGGTGCGGGTTCTGCCCGGGGCCTATCTAAGCCGCGAGGCGGATGGGTTCAATCCGGGCAAGCAATATATCCGGGCCGCGATGGTGGCCCCAAGAGACGAACTGTGGCGCGGGCTGATCAAGCTGCGTGATTGCATTTACGGGTGAGGTAAGGGTCGGGATGGCAACATATCAGGAAAAGGGCCGTGGGCGGCTGCTGGACAGCAGGACCCAGGCGGTGCTGGAGCGGCGCGGCAAGGAATTGCTGGGTCTTGGGCTGTTTTTGCTGGGCGTTCTGTCGGTGATGCTGCTGGGCTCTTACGTGCCCGACGATCCAAGCTGGCTGTCGGTCACCGATGCGCCGGCGCAGAACCTGCTGGGGCATTTCGGGGGCTCAGTGGCCTCGCCGCTATTCATCATCGTCGGCTGGGGTGCCTGGGGTTTTGCCGCCGTTCTGCTGATCTGGGGCGCGCGGTTCATGTTCCATTTCGGGTCAGAGCGGGCGCTGGTGCGGCTGATCTTCGTGCCGATCTGGATCGCGCTGGTGTCGGTCTATGCCTCGACCCATGTGCCAAGCCATGAATGGACCCACAGCTTTGGTCTGGGCGGGTTGTTCGGCGACACGGTGCTGGGTGCGATCCTGAATGTCGCGCCGGTTACAGCGACATTCGGGCTGAAGGCGATGGCGCTGGTGATGGCCTTTGGCGCGGTGGGCATGGGGCTGCATGTGCTGGGTTTCTCGGTTTGGGAAATGCGCCGCGGTGCGCGGTTCCTTGGTGTCGGGTTCATCCTGGCCTATGCGCAGCTGATGCAGCTTTTGGGGCGCGGTGCGGCAGGTGCGGTGCGTGGCGCCGGTGACCTGCGGGCGCGCCGGGCAGAAAAGCAGGAACGCCGGCGGCTGGAGACCGAAGAGGCCGAAATGGCCGAGGCTGAATGGCAGGCGCAGCAGATGGCCGACAATAACCTTTTTGCCGTGGAAACTCCGCCCGAGACAGAGCCGCTGGTGGTACACAAACCGGCCCTGCGGCTGCGGATACCGGGGCTGATCAAGCGCGCGCCTGCGGTCGATGAGGCAAAAGCCGGGGCCGCGACAGCCGAACCGGGCCAGGAGCCGGTCGGCGACGACCGGATCAAGGCCAAGATCACCGACGTGATCAAGGCGCGGGTGCGTCAGGGTCCGGCGGGGCAATTTCTGGCCCGGCGAGCCGAACCGCCGATGGCCCGCGCCGCGCGCGGACCGAAACCGATGGTGCTGGCCGATATCGAGCCGAACGGGCCGCCCGGTCCTCGCCTGGCCGAACCGCCGGTGACGGCCCCTGCCCCGGTGCCCTACCCCTTTGCAGAGCCACAGATGCCGGAACCGGCTGGGCTGATGTCTGACCCGCTGCCCGAGTTTGTCGCAGAGCCTGTGACCTATGTGCCGCGCGTGCCCGCCATGCCGGAAACCCGCGCCGTGGTGCAGCATGGCACCCGCAAGGCGCCGCAGCCGTCGCGTCAGGCGCGGGCCGAGGAACAGCCGCAGCTGCGCTTTGAAGACAACCACCCGGCCTACGAAGCACCGCCCCTGTCGTTGCTGACCAGCCCGGGCGAGGTGCAGCGCCACCACTTATGCGACGACGCATTGGAACAGAACGCTCGGATGCTTGAGAGCGTACTCGATGACTACGGGGTCAAAGGCGAAATTGTCTCTGTCCGGCCAGGCCCCGTAGTCACGATGTACGAGCTCGAGCCCGCGCCCGGGCTGAAGGCCAGCCGGGTGATCGGTCTGGCTGACGACATCGCCCGGTCGATGTCGGCCCTGTCGGCTCGGGTTTCCACCGTGCCGGGGCGCAGCGTGATCGGCATCGAACTGCCCAACGCCAACCGTGAAAAGGTGGTTTTGCGCGAGATCCTCAGCGCCCGCGATTTCGGCGACTCGCACATGCGCCTTCCGCTGGCGCTGGGCAAGGATATTGGCGGCGATCCGGTGGTGGCGAACTTGGCAAAGATGCCGCATCTGCTGATCGCGGGCACCACGGGTTCCGGCAAGTCGGTAGCGATCAACACGATGATCCTGAGCCTGCTTTACAAGCTGACGCCAGAGGAATGCCGCCTGATCATGATCGATCCCAAGATGCTGGAGCTTTCGGTCTATGACGGCATTCCGCACCTGCTGAGCCCCGTCGTCACCGATCCCAAGAAGGCGGTTGTCGCCCTGAAATGGGTGGTTGGCGAAATGGAGGAACGCTATCGCAAGATGTCCAAGATGGGTGTTCGCAACATCGAAGGCTATAACGGCCGGGTCGACGACGCGCTGGGCAAGGGAGAAATGTTCAGCCGCACGGTGCAGACCGGGTTTGACGACGATACCGGAGAGCCGGTGTTCGAAACCGACGAGTTCGCGCCGGAGAGGCTGCCCTTCATCGTCGTGATCGTCGACGAGATGGCCGACCTGATGATGGTCGCCGGCAAAGAGATCGAGGCCTGCATCCAGCGCCTGGCGCAGATGGCACGGGCCAGCGGCATTCACCTGATCATGGCCACTCAGCGGCCCTCTGTCGACGTGATCACCGGCACCATCAAAGCCAACTTCCCGACGCGGATCAGCTTTCAGGTGACGTCCAAGATCGACTCGCGCACCATCCTGGGCGAGCAGGGCGCCGAGCAGCTGCTGGGCATGGGCGACATGCTGTACATGGCCGGTGGCGCCAAGATCACCCGGGTCCACGGGCCGTTCTGTTCCGACGAAGAGGTCGAAGAGATCGTCAATTATCTCAAGACCTTCGGGCCGCCGGACTATATCGGCGGCGTGGTGGCCGGACCGGACGACGACCGCGAAAGCGACATCGATCTGGTGCTGGGGCTGGGCGGCAATGCCGACGGCGAGAACGCGCTTTACGATCAGGCCGTGGCCATTGTGCTGAACGACCGCAAATGTTCGACCTCGTATATCCAGCGCAAGCTGGCCATCGGTTACAACAAGGCCGCGCGGCTGGTCGAGCAGATGGAGGACGAGGGCCTTGTCAGTGCCTCGAACCATGTCGGCAAGCGCGAGATTCTGGTGCCAGAGCAGCAATGACGGGTTTCGGGGCAAACCTGAAACACCAGTGAGACGGGAAGTTCCCGAAATACGGCAGGGCAGGTCATAGGCGGGATGGCGCGCAGGGTTGCCGCGAATGGGCAACTCTTCGCAACAGATCCGATGGTGGGGTGGCAGCCAGCGATTTTGCGAATAGATAGGGCGCATGAGCAAACTACGCCTGACCCTCGCCGCCATATCGCTTGCCCTTGCAGTGACCCCCGCGGCCGCCGCCGACAAGCTTTCGCTGAATGCGATCTCGGCCTATCTCAACGGATTGAAATCGGTGAAGGGATCCTTCACCCAGATCAACTCTGACGGCACGATCTCTACCGGGACGATCTATATCCGCCGGCCGGGACGTGTGCGGTTCGAATACAATCCGCCCGAAGAGGCGCTGGTGATGGCCGGTGGCGGCCAGGTGGCGATCTTTGACGCCAAGTCGAACCAGCCGCCCGAACAATATCCCCTGAAGCGGACACCGCTTAGCATCATCCTGCAAAAGAACGTCGATCTGGCCCGGGCGAACATGGTCGTGGGGTACGAATTCGACGGCACCGCGACAAGTGTCGTCGCCCAGGATCCCAAACACCCCGAACAAGGCAATATCCGGCTGGTGTTTTCCGGTCCTCCGGTAGAACTGCGCCAATGGGTGATCACCGGCAGTGACGGATCGGAAACCACGGTCATTCTTGGTGACATGGACAAGTCGGCCAGGCTTGCCTCGATTCTGTTCAGTATCCCGGTCGAGATGGCAAAGCGAAATCCCTGACCGGTCCGGCGAGCCGGTGCCGTATTACTTGACCCCGCAGCCGGAAAGCTGCTGCTGATACATCAGCGCCCGCGTCTGCACCTTGTCGGCCACCCGCAGCAGCCATGCCTTGCCGCGATGGGTGCCGCGCAAATAGCCGCCCTGGCCCTCGTGATAGGCCAGGTACTGGTTGCGCGCGTCGTCCAGCGACACACCGGTACGATCGCGGGTGTTGTTCATGTACCAGCCCATGAAATCCGTGGCATCCGCAATGTCGCTACGCTTGGCACGGCGCTTGCCGGTGTCGGCCAGGTACTCTTTCCAGGTCCCATCCAGCGCCTGGGAATAGCCATAGGCCGATGACTGCCGCCCCATGGGGATGACCCCGACCGCGAAACGCAGCGGCGTGCGGGCATCGCCGACGAATTTCGATTCCTGATGGATCGTCGCCATCTGCACATGTACCGGAACCCCCCAGCGCCGCTTGGTGCGCTTGAAGGCCTTCAGGTACTCCGGCCGTTGCTTGACGATGCTGCACGCACTCTCGAGATTACGTGGTGGCGCCGAATCGCTGCTGCTGCTGCCACCGCCGCCGCAACTGGCCACCAGAAAGACTATCAACAGCGCGCGGAGAGTTCTGCTCATCTGCCCCTCGCATTTCTTTTTTTGCATTGTACCGCAAAGACGGTTGAAGATAAACGCGTTTCTTTCCTCGGTCAGATCAAAAAGCCGAGTGCAAGGGGCAAAGTGACTATGGCCAGAACGGTCGATACCACCACCAGCCCGGCGACAGCGTCCGAATCAGCGCCATATTTCTCGGCCAGCATATAGGAGGTCACCGCGACCGGGGTCGCGAGTTGCAGCAACAATACGCCCAATGCGACAGGTTCCAAGCGGAACCAGGCCGCCACCGCCCAACCCGCGAAAAGGCACAAAACCAGTCGAAGCAGCGACAGCCAGACCGCACGTCCCAGCCGCCCGGGCGATAATCGCGCCACCGCCACACCCAGGGTCAGCAGCATCAGTGGTATGGCCATCTGCCCCACCAGTTCCAGCGTGCGGGTAACGAACAGCGGCGTCTGCCAGCCCTGCCAGAGAAACAGCGCGCCAAGAAGCGCCGCCCAGACCATCGGCTCGCGCAGCACGTTGCGCAGCGACCCGCCGCCAGAAACCAGCCAGACCCCGAAGGTAAAGCCGTAGATCCCGGAAATGGCAAAGACGACGAGCGCATAGCCAAGCCCCTGATCTCCAAAGGCAAACAGGGCAAGCGGCAGGCCCAGATTACCGGTGTTGCCAAAGATCATCGGGGCCATGTAGGTGCGGGTCTCGATCCGCGTGACCCGGACCGCAACAAAGGCGAACACGGTCAGCACCCCATAGCCGGCGGCGGCGGCCAGCGACATCTGGGTCAGGTCCGCGGGGTCGATGTCGGACTGCATCAGAGAGGTGAACACCAGACAGGGGATCGCCAGCGTCATTGCCAGGCGGGTAACAAACTGGATCCGGTACTCGAACCCCAGGCGGATCCAAGCATAACCGGCACCGGCCAGCAAGAATACCGGTGCCACAATTTCCAGCACTGTCAGGACGAGGTTCACAGACTGTTTCCCTTGATTCTCGCCCCCATCCATGGACAAGAACCCTCCCGAAGGGCTAGAAAATCAGGGCAGGGGGGGTTGCGAGATGTTGAAGACACGCGCCAAATATCACTTGGGCCAGATCGTGCGCCACAAGAAACACCCCTTTCGGGGTGTGGTGTTTGACGTTGACGCCATGTTCTCAAACTCTGACGAATGGTACGACGCCATTCCCGAAGACAGCCGCCCCGCCAAGGACCAGCCGTTCTATCACCTTCTGGCAGAAAACGACCAAAGCTACTACGTGGCATACGTGTCCGAGCAGAACCTGGTGGCGGATTACTCCGGCGAGCCTGTGGATCACCCCGACCTGCCTGACCTTTTTGGCGATTTCGAGGATGGCCACTATCCGCTGCATTTCCAGCTGAACTGAGCTGGCGGTGCGCTGAAGCGCACCCTACTTGTGCTCTTCCGTCTCGACCGGTGCGCCCACGTCCTTCCAGGCCTTGAACCCACCCTCCATCTCGGCGACATTCTCGACGCCCATGTCCTGCAGCGCCTTGGCGGACAAGGCCGAGCGCCAGGCGCTGGCGCAGAACAGGACCAGTGTCTTGTCGGTGGCCAGAGCCTGCCTGTGGTAGGGCGAGGCCGGGTCGATCCAGAATTCGAGCATGCCGCGTGGGGCGTGAAAGGCGCCTGGGATGCGCCCGTCGCGTTTCAGTTCGCGGGGGTCGCGGATATCGACCATCAGCGCATCGCCAGCCTCTTGCAACGCCCGCGTTTCGGCAATGTCGAGCGAGCGTATTTGAGCCTTGGCATCGGCGACCAGCTCTTTCACGGGGCGAATGGCCATGCGTTCATCTTCCTTGCTTGGGTGTTCAGTAGCCCAACGCGCAGCCGTCCTTGCGCGGATCCGACGCGCCCTCGAGCACGCCCAGTTGGTGATCAATGCGGATCGCCTGAGCGCCGCCGATGCCGACCTCGGGCAGGTGAACCGAGTGTCCCAGATCGGCAAGTTCGGCGCGGACCTTGCTGGGATAGCTCAACTCTACCATCAGGGTTCCGAACTCATCGAAACAGCGCGGGGCATCGATGGCCGATTGCGGGTCAAGCCCGAAATCGACGATATTGGTCATAAACCGCGAATGGCCGGTCGACTGATACTGCCCGCCCATGACGCCGAACGGCATGATCACCTGACCGTCCCTTTTCAGCATGCCGGGGATAATGGTGTGCATCGGCCGTTTGCCGGGATTTGCCTCGTTCGGGTGCCCCTCTTGCAGGGTAAAGCCCGCGCCCCGATTCTGGAACAGGATGCCGTATTTTGACGACGCCAGACCCGATCCGAAATCCTTGAAGATCGAGTAGATCAGCGAAACCGCCATCCGGTCGCGATCGACCACCGTGATATAGACGGTATCCTTGTGGGCACTCTCTGTCGGCCGGGCCACGGCTGGCATGGCGCGGTTTGGATCGATCCTGGTCGCAAGGGTGCTGGCCGTCGCCGGATCTAGCATGTGTTCCAGCCGGGTCGTGTGACCGGGGTCCGCGATGATGAGTTGCCGTTCGTGATAGGCCAGTTTGGTGGCCTCTGCTTCCAGATGCGCCCGTTCGGTGCCGAACGGGTCCATCGAGGGCAGATCGAAATGCGACAGGATGTTGTTCAGCAGGATAGCAGTCGCGCCCTGGCCGTTGGGCGGGTGTTCCACCAGTTCCACGTCCTTGTATGTGCCGCTGATCGGCTCGCAATAGGTCGATCCGGCCTCTGCGAAATCCTGCAGCGTGTGGACCCCGCCCATCGCGCGCAGAGAGTTCACCATGTCTTCGGCGACATCACCCTCGTAGAAACCGGCACGGCCCTGGGATGCGATGCGACGCAACACCTCGGCCTGTGCCTTGTGCACAAAACGCTGGCCGACCGTCGGAGCCGCGCCATCTTGCGAGTAGAAATCCCGCGCGGCACCCGTCAGCTTGCCCACATGTCTCGCCCAGTCGTAGGCTACCCGCGGCGCCACCGGCAGCCCCTCTTCGGCATAACGGATGGCCGGGGCAAGCACCCCCTCGAGCCCGAGAAGCCCATAGTCCTCGGCCAGGGTGCAGAAGGCATCGACCGCGCCGGGGATGGTGACAGCCTCTGGGCCGCCGGGCGGGATCGACCGGTGCCCGGCCTGGCGCAGCGCCGCGCCGGTCAGCGCGGCCGGCGCTCTGCCCGAACCGTTGAGCGCGACGATGTGCTCTGCGCCCGCCGGTTTGACAAGGGCAAAACAGTCGCCGCCTATTCCGGTCATCTGGGGTTCGCACAACCCCAAAAGAACAGCGCCGGCAATGGCGGCATCGACCGCGTTGCCACCCGATTCAAGGGTTTGCACGGCGACCCGGGCGGCAATCGGATGAGAGGTGGCACAGATGCCGTTGGCGGCGAAAACGGGCGAGCGGCCCGGATGCTGGTAGTCACGCATTTCGATGCTCCGTGGGATCTTGCCGGAGCCTAAACTGATCTGCGAGGATTGCCAGCCCCATTGAGGTGCATGTCCCGGCGCCGCACACTGGGTGGGGGCTATGAAGGTGCGACGCCGGGTGAAGCCATGCAGCTACCCTGTCTGTATCGCGTCGGATTCGGGCTGCTTTGTGAAACGAATGGGGCATTTTCGGGAAACCCTCGGACTGTGTGAAAAAATGCTGGCGGTCGGGCGCAAAACGCGGCTTTGCCCGCGTCGCCGCCGGTCGACCGCTTGGGGATTGCAGCCGCAAAGGGGATTGCCGTGCTGCCCTTGTGCAGGGTCGGCCCTGGTCGGCCTGTTGCGGACCGGGCGGTCAGACCGGTCAACCGGTCCGGGTTCCTGGCGCGTGGGCGTTCGGTACGCGGGTGCCGCATCGGGATGCGTAAAGACCCCCGGGTACCGGCTCATTGCGGGACAAAGCCCTTGTCTATGGCAAAGCTCAGATGGTTCCAGTTGTCGATGCGGCGATACTCCAGATCACGGGTCAGCGTCCGGATCATGTTCCAGCCAAATCCGCCCTCTGGCAGACTGTCGATGTCCTTGCCGATCCTGGCCATCCGCCCAGCCGGGAGCTTTCCTTCGGGCATGGGGCATCCGTCGTCCTGAACCAGGCAAGTCAACTGCCCGGGACCGGCCGCGATCTGCAGCCGGATCACGCCGTCCATGCGCCCGGCCTGGGCGTGTTCGACGACGTTGTTGAGAACTTCGGCCAGCACCAGTTCTCCGGTACGGCACAGATCCGGGTCTACGGCCCCGACCCGCCACTGCGACCGGATATCCGCCAGCACGCCGCGTACGGCAATGGCACAGGCGTCTACCTCGACCCGTATCAGTGGCTCGTCCATCGCCGGGGGTTTGTCACGAGGCATGGACAAGGCCGTCGAGCGCCGCGCCTTCATTTTCGTGGATTGTGTATACCGTGTCCATTCGCGTCAGGCGAAAGACCTTCTCGACCATGGGCGTAAGGCCCGCGAGTTCCAGGGTCCGGTCTGCGCCAAGCTGTTTCATCGCGGCGACCACCGCGCCAAGCCCGCTGCTGTCGAGGAAGTTGACCGAGGACATTTCAAGAACCACCCGCGACGGCCCGTCTTCGGCCAGTTCTCGTATCCCCTCCTTGAACTGGATCGCCACGGCGGCATCAATGCGCGGTTCCTCAACCTTGATCAGTATCGCAGTACCATAGTCCTGTTTTAGCAATTGCATCCCGTTCTCCGGCAATTTGTCTCGGCAGGCAGGCTAGACGGCATTGGTTACCATTCGGTATGCACGAGGAAAATCTGCACGATATCAGGAGAGAGCCATGAAAGACGTCATTATTGCCGGCGCCGCGCGTACGCCGATGGGGGGATTTCAGGGCGCCTTGTCCGACGCCCCGGCGGCACAGCTTGGCGGAGTGGCGATTGCCGCCGCCATGCAAGGTGCCGGGGTGGCGCCCGACAAGGTGCAAGAGCTGCTTTTGGGCTGCGTCCTGCCCGCTGGCCAGGGCCAGGCGCCGGCACGTCAGGCCGGGTTCGCCGCCGGGCTGGCAGATGACGTGCCCGCCACCACGCTGAACAAGATGTGCGGATCGGGCATGAAGACGGCGATGATCGGCTTCGACCAGATCGCGCTGGGCCAGTCGGACGTGGTTGTCGCCGGCGGCATGGAGAGCATGACACAGGCGCCCTACATCCTGCCCAATATGCGCGGCGGCGCCCGTATCGGGCATGGCCAGGTGATGGACCACATGTTCCTCGACGGTCTGGAGGACGCCTATGACAAAGGCCGGCTGATGGGCACCTTTGCCGAGGATTGCGCCGCAAGGTACCAGTTCACCCGCGAGGCGCAGGACGAATACGCTTTGGCCTCGCTGGGCCGGGCCCGGGCGGCACAGGCCGCCGACGCCTTCGACCGAGAGATCGCTCCGGTCACGCTGAAGACCCGCAAGGGAGAAGTGGTCGTCGGTGAAGACGAACAGCCCGGCAATGCCCGCCCAGAGAAGATACCGCATCTGAAACCCGCCTTCCGCAAGGACGGCACGGTGACGGCGGCGAATTCCTCGTCGATATCGGACGGTGCCGCGGCGCTGGTACTGGCTTCGGCAGAGGCGGTCGAGGCGCAGGGCCTGACCGCGCGGGCGCGCATTGTCGGCCATGCCAGCCATGCGCAGGCGCCGGGCTGGTTCACCACGGCCCCGGTGCCGGCGGCGCAAAAGCTGCTGGACCGGATCGGCTGGAGCAAGGCGGATGTGGATCTGTGGGAGGTCAACGAGGCCTTCGCTGTGGTGCCGATGGCCTTCATGCACGAGATGGGGCTTGGCCACGACATCGTCAACGTCAACGGCGGCGCCTGCGCGCTGGGTCATCCCATCGGTGCGTCGGGCACGAGAATAGTCGCCACGCTGCTGAACGCGCTGGAAAAGCGCGGGCTGAAACGCGGGATCGCGGCGATCTGCATCGGCGGCGGCGAGGGAACCGCGATCGCTATCGAGCGGCTCTGATCTTTGCGGGGGCAGTCCGGTCCGCCAT
>JAAELR010000224.1 GCA_024226455.1 Paracoccaceae bacterium | reverse complement strand
GCAGCCAGTGCGACGACTGCCCGCAAATAACCCCGTCGCTCGATCAAATCCCTGACCCAGCAACTGACATGATCCTGCTTGTCTCCCAGGTTGGCGACCACGGCCCTCGCGCCATGCACCAGGCACATACGCAGATACTTATCCCCGCGTTTGGTTATCCGGCCCAGTCGAATCTTACCGCCGGTCGTATATTGCCTCGGCACCAACCCCAGCCAGGCCGCAAACTGGCGACTGTTCTTGAACAGCCTCGGGTCCGGCACACTGGCCACCACGCCGGTGGCCACCTGTTCACCCACTCCCGGAATCGTCAGCAGTCGTTTCGCCGTTTCATCTTCACGCGCCAGTCGGGACAACGCCCGGTCATAGGATAGAACTTGATCATTGGCCTGCTGGATGCACAACCACAGATCATGGATCATTTCTCTGGCGAGCTGCGGCAGGCCGTTGTCTTCATCGGTGAGAATCACGGGGATCGCCGCCTGGGCGGCGTATCGGCCTTTCGGCATCACGATACCGAACTCCGACAGCAACCCGCGTAATCGGTTGATCCAGCCGGTCCGGTCGCGCACCACGCCCTGACGGACCCGGTGCACACATAGCGCCGCCTGCTGGTCGGCGGTTTTCACTGGCACGTACCAGATGTTCGGCCGCCG
>JAAELR010000223.1 GCA_024226455.1 Paracoccaceae bacterium | reverse complement strand
CAGCGCCACGGTTGCTTTGAACTTATCGGAAAATCGGCGTCTCGTCGTCATTTGCATATCCATTCTCAAGAGTTGGATACACCTTAGCAGACTGTCCAGTTTTGCCGGACCACTTCATTGTGGTAGTGTTCGGTATTGAATTTCGACCTTCAGGCCATTCCAAGGAATCCCGCCGACAGAATTGACGTTGTACTCATATACATCGTGTATCCCCCGATACCCTGTCGGTTTTGGATTCTTGATATAGTCATAGCGATTTGTTTCGTGCGTCAGCGAATGACGCCAACGTGCGTTGTGCATTGAATTGCGAACCGCCTCCAACTCATCAAAAGTGCCAAAGACCATCCTACATCCAGCGATATCGTGCATGGCATGCAATGGCATGCTGGGCTCACGGTTCAACTTGTCGATAATTGTCGCTCGGCGTTTTAGACGCTGTCCGACGCTCTTTGCCTTGCCGCGCGAGTGATTTCGAATACTCGCCTGAAAAGTATTCAGAATATACGCATGCGAGCCCCGGTAGTTCTCCAAAACAACACTGTCTTCATGAGAGGCATTGCCCTTTGTTATGCGTTTTCCCGCATTCCGAACTCAGGTCTTTGTGTGTGCCGACCTCACAAAGTTAACCATTTTCCACCAAATATCTTGTATGTTGCGCATACTTCATCTGTAGAGGATGTCGTGAACGTAGTATGGTCGTAGTGCGAAATCAACCGGCCAAGTGTGAATGCTTAGCAATCGCCATCCGGTGTTGTGGTAACCCCTTGGAACAATTTGGTTCTGAAGTCCGCTCTACCCCGCCGGATACCCCAAACCCCCGAGTGCCTCGCGGATCTCATCCAGGATTGCCGGGTCGTCGATTGTGGCGGGCAGTTTGAACTCGGCGCCGTCGGCGATCTTGACCATGGTGGCGCGCAGGATCTTGCCCGAGCGGGTCTTGGGTAGGCGGTCGACCACCACGCAGAGCTTGAAGGCTGCCACGGGACCGATCTTTTCACGCAGGAGCTTGACGCATTCGCGCGTGATATCGGAATGCGGCCGGTCGACGCCCTTGGTCAGGCAGACGAAGCCCATGGGCAACTGGCCCTTGAGCTGATCGGTCACGCCGATCACGGCGCATTCAGCGACATCCGGGTGCGATGCCAGCACTTCCTCCATGCCGCCGGTGCTCAAGCGATGGCCGGCGACGTTGATCACGTCGTCGGTGCGGGCCATGATCCAGACATAACCGTCTTCGTCCTTCATGCCCGCGTCACCCGTCTCATAATAGCCGGGGAAGTGGTCGAGATAGGATTTGCGGAACCGGTCCTCGGCGTTCCACAGGGTCGGCAGGGTGCCCGGCGGCAGCGGCAGCTTGACGGCGATGGCGCCAAGTTCGCCAAAGGCGGCGGGGTGGCCCTCGTCATTGAGGATGTCAATCTCGTAGCCGGGCATCGGCACGGTGGGAGAGCCGATCTTTACGGCCAGGTGTTCGATGCCCATGGGGTTGCCGGCGATGGTATAGCCGGTTTCCGTCTGCCACCAGTGGTCGATCACCGGCACGCCTAGAAGATCCTGGGCCCATTCGATGGTGTCGGGGTCGGCGCGTTCGCCGGCCAAGAACAGGATGTTCAGGCACGAGATGTCGTAGGGTTTCAGGAACTCGCCCTTGGGATCCTCGCGCTTTATGGCGCGAAAGGCGGTGGGAGCGGTGAAGAAGCTGCGCACATTGTGTTCCGAGATCACCCGCCAGAAGGTGCCGGCGTCGGGGGTGCCGACGGGTTTGCCCTCGAACACGATGGTGGTGTTGCCATGGATCAGCGGCGCGTAGCAGATATAGCTGTGGCCCACGACCCAGCCCACGTCGGAGGCGGCCCAGAAGGTATCGCCCGGGTCGACATTGTAGATGTTCTTCATCGTCCAGTTCAGCGCCACCAGATGGCCGCCGGTAGGTCGCACCACGCCCTTGGGCGCCCCGGTGGTACCCGAGGTATAGAGGATATAGGCTGGGTGGTTGCCCTCGACGGGCACGCATTCCGCCGGTGCGACGCCTTGCTGCGCCTCGAACCAGTCGAAATCGCGGCCTTCGGTCAGGGTGCAGGGCGATTGCTCGCGCTGCAGGATCAGGGTGAAGTCGGGCTTGTGGGTGGCCAGTTCGATGGCGCCGTTCAGCAGGGGCTTGTATTCGACGATCCGCCCCGGTTCGATACCGCAAGAGGCGGTGAGGATCGCTTTGGGCCGGGCGTCGTCGATGCGCACGGCCAGTTCGTTCGACGCAAAGCCGCCGAACACCACCGAGTGGATGGCGCCGATACGGGCGCAGGCCAGCATGGCGATCAGCGCCTCGGCCACCATCGGCATGTAGATCACTACCCGGTCGCCCTTTGCGACGTCCTTGGCCTGCAGCACACCGGCGAGATTGGCGACAAGGCCCTGCAATTCGCGGTAGGTGATGGTGCGCTTGGTGCCGGTGACGGGGCTGTCATAGATGATCGCGGCCTGGTCGCCGCGGGTCTTGACATGGCGGTCGACGGCGTTCCAGCAGGTGTTGACGATGCCGTCGCAGAACCACTCGTATAGCGGTGCGTTGTCGGCGAAGAGCGCCTTGCTGGGCTTGCGGTCCCAGTCGATGGCCTCTGCCGCCTGCATCCAGAAGCCTTCGGGATCGTCCTGCCAGCCCTTGTAGATGTCTGCGTATGCCATGGTATGCCCTCCTGATCGGTTGCTAACCTGTTAAGGGCGCAAAGGCGGGGCGGGCAAGTCCCGGGCGGCCCCCTGTGGCAGATTATCGCAAAAAACTTGCAGAGGCCGACGACAAGATGACTGCAAATATTTGCAAATCCTGTGGTTTCCTTGGCCGCTTTGCAGTAGCAGATTGAGATTTGCAAAACTGCGAATATCCTGGGCGAGGTGGTGGCGAATTCCTTGTGAAAGAGCTGGGTGCGCATCGTAACACCGCCGCCAGGTTTGAGGCACTTGAAACAGGTTTCCGGTCCTCGGCGGCAACGCCCGGGTGGTGCTACACAGGTTCGCAGAGCGACATGGCGGTGTCGGTTCCGTATGGCCCTGGAACGCGCGGCGATGGCACGCTGGCGAGGATCAAAAAAGGGGGGGCGGAGCGGATGCTGGAAGAAGCGCGCGCAAGGACTGAACGGCTGCAGCGGCGGATGGGAGAGATGGGGATCCCTTTTGCCCTGTTCACCGATGAGGCGTCGATTGCCTATCTGGCCGGGTTCTGGGGTTATCTGGGGATCGAATTCGGGCGGCCGACGATGCTGCTGGTGCCGGCGGATGGTGACCCGGTGGTGATCACGCCGCTGATGGAATCAGAGATGGTCGGGGCGATGACATGGGTCGCGGATGTGCGGGTCTGGGAGGATGCGGGGCAGCGAAGCTGGGGCATGGTGCTGTCCGAGGCGCTGCCTGACGCACCGGCGGCTTTGTGGCTGGAACGGATGCAGTTGCCGGCGCTGGTGCGGGCTTTTCTGGACGAACGCTACATGGATGCCGAACTGCACGATATCGGGCCGGTTCTGGGGGCTCAGCGGATGATCAAGTCGCCGCTGGAGATCGGGGTGATGCGCCAGGCCGGTGCGGTGGCGGGCGCCATGATGGCGGCGGCGCATGGCTCGCTGCGCGAGGGCGCGCGAGAGTTTGAAAGCGCGCTGGCGGTGATTGAGGCGGGCACGCGCAAGGCGGCGGGGTTTCTGACCGATCAGGGCTGGGAAAGGTTCGTGTCGCCGATGATCCACAATCTGCAGGTCCTGCAAAGCGGGGCCGACACCTCTATGGTGCACCGCCGCGCCTCTGTAAAACCCTACCGGCGGGGCGATCCGGTGTATTTCTGTTTCTGCAACATGGCGCAGTTCAAGCAGTACAAGCTGGGTTTTGACCGGATGTTCCATGTCGGCGAGGCAGGTGACGAGGCCGCACGGGTGCAACAGGCCGCCATTGACGCGCAGCAGGCGGCGGTGGCGGCGATCCGTCCGGGGATCGAGGCGCAGGAGGTCGCGGCGGCGGCCAACGAGGTCTATGCCGAGCGCGGGTTCGAGACGGGCTATCGCACCGGGCGGGCCATCGGCGTGTCCTACCTTGAGGCGCCGGAACTGAAAGCGGGCGACCGGACGGTGTTGCGGCCGGGCATGACCTTTGCCGTCGATGGCGGCATTTCCGTCGACGGAGTGACAGCGGGCCGGATCGGCGACAGCGTGGTTGTGACGGAAACGGGTTGCGACTATCTGACCGATTACTCGCGGCAATTGCTGGTGACGGAGCGCTGAGCGCGGCCAGAACGTTGCGGCTGGCCGTGGGGCAGGTGCAGGGCGGGCTTTCGCCCGACGAGCGGCTCGACTGGCTGCGCGCGGTGCTGCCGGGTTTGGCCTCCGGGGGCACCGATCTGTTGGTGTTGCCGGAACTGTTCGCCAACGGCTATAACTGCGGCCCCGAGCAGCTGCGGGCGCGGGCCGAACCCGCCGACGGGCCGTTCGCCGCCGCCATGGCGGCGCTGGCGCGGCAAACCGGCGTGGCCCTGCACTATGGGTTTGCCGAGCGCGACGCAGAACGGGTTCTCAACTCGGCGCAGTGTTTCGGCCCCGATGGCGCGCGGCTGGGCGGGCATCGCAAGCTGGCGATCCCGCCGGGGTTTGAACGTGATGTCTTCGAGCCGGGGCAGGGCTGCATGCTGTTCACCTGGCGCGGTATCACATTCGCCACGCTGATCTGCTATGACGCCGAGTTCAACGAGACCGCCCGTCATGTGGCGGCAGCGGGGGCGCAGGTGATCCTGGTGCCTACCGCGCTGGGGGCCGGCTGGCCCTGGGTGGCGCGCAGCATGATCCCGGTCAGGGCCTACGAAAACGGCGTGTTCCTTGCCTATGCCAACAGTGCCGGCACCGAAGCGGGGCTGACCTATCTGGGCGAAAGCCTGATCGCTGCGCCGGATGGCTGCGAACTGGCCCGCGCCGGGGCGGGGGCAGGGGTCATTTGTGCCGATCTGGATATGGCAAGGGTCGCGGCGGCGCAGACGCGGCTGCCCTATCTGCGCGACCGGCTGGAGCTGCGGCTTACTTGACAGTCAGTTGCGAATGCCCTCCGGCGTGCCTGCCTTTCCTGCTAAAATGGCTCCAGCCCTTCGCACAAATCGTCAAGGCGACGGCGGGCCACGGAACCCAACGGCACCTCTGCCAGACCGGGAAACCCGCCCCAATGCAAGGCATGGCGCAGATACGCTGTGAAAGGCATCTGCCAGAAATCTGTTACGAAGGTTGGATCAGCGCCCCATGAGGGCAGGACGATTCCGTAGGGCGAGCCGCCACTGAAATTGGCCTTGTTGTAGAAGTCTGGCGCGAGGTCGAGTGGCAGTGCTGTGACAAGCTCTAGCGGGTCGAGCAGGTGGTTGCGCCACTCTTCAAGAATCGCGGGAAAGCAGACCGGTGGATCAATTGACAATGGATCGAGATCGATCAGCGGGACGTCTGGGAATAGAGCAGGCGGTTCTTCCGGTTGATTGTAGTCCCAAACAAAGTCAACGCCGCCGACCTCTTCCCAAAAGGCTTGGAGCGCTACTGGTATTGAACACCCAGCAAGGGTTTCTACGTCGGATTGCCCCGGCCAGGGAGGGCGAGACGGGGTGGAGTAAAACTCGCCCAAAAGGGCACGCCATCCCCGTGCCTCGAGTCTCTCGGCGATCATCTCACAATTGCGCCGAACCCTACGCATCGTTGCACGGGCAACGTCAAGCGCTTCTTCTCTGGCGTCGCCGCCGGTTGGTGACAAGCGCAGAGAGCGCCATACTTCGGTAATTTCGCCCGCTTCGTAGCGCTGTAACAGGTTGCCCTGCGCCTCGGCACAAAGGTGTGGCGGCTTGACAGACGTGTCAGCCATATACCGCAACCGGCGTGCCGGCCAGCGCGGACATGTTCAGCAGGCCGCGCGGCGTGATCGAGGGGTTCACGATATGGGCGCGGTTGCCCATGCCCATCAGGATCGGCCCCACTTCCAGCCCGCCGGCCCGCATCTTCAGAATGTTGCGCACGCCGGATGCGGCGTCGGTATTGGCAAAGACCAGGCAGTTCGCCGCGCCCTCGAACCGGGCGTTGGGGAAGATGCGATCGCGCAGACCCTGGTCGAGTGCGGCGTCGGTGTGCATCTCGCCTTCGTATTCGAAGTCGCGGCGCTCGGCGTCGAGAATTTCCAGCGCGACGCGCATCCTGCGACCGGAGTCGCAGTCGAGATTGCCGAATTGCGAGTGTGAACACAGCGCGATCTTGGGCTCGACCCCGAAGCGACGGATATGGCGTGCGCAGGCGATCACGGTATCGGCGATCTGTTCTGCCCGGGGTTCGGGATGCACCTGGGTGTCGGCGACAAAGAGAGGCCCGTCCTCCAGGATCATCAGGCTGAGCGCCCCGGTTGGCTGCAGCTCGGCTGTGCCCAGAACCTCTGTGATATACCGCAGGTGCCACAGATACTGGCCGAAGGTGCCGCAGATCATGCTGTCGGCCTCGCCCCGGTGCACCATGATCGCGGCGATGGCGGTGGTGTTGGTGCGCATGATGGCGCGCGCCAGTTCCGGGGTGACGCCCCGGCGCTGCATCAGCTGGTGATAGAGCGACCAATACTCGTGGTACCGCGGGTCGTGTTGCGGGTTCACCAGTTCGAAATCACGGTCCGCGCGGATCGTCAGCCCGGCCCGTTTCAACCGGGTCTCGATCACGTCCGGACGGCCGATCAGGATCGGCTTCTCGGTGGTCTCTTCGATCATCGCCTGGGCGGTGCGCAGCACGCGTTCGCTTTCGCCCTCGGAAAACACTATCTTGCGCTCGGCGGTCAAGGCGGCGGCGAATACCGGCCGCATGATCATGGCAGAGCGGAACACGGTGGTGTTGAGCTGTTGGCGGTAGGCATCGAGGTCGTCCAACGGGCGCGCGGCGACGCCGCTTTGCATCGCCGCCTGGGCGACGGCGGTGGCGACGATGCCGGTCAGGCGCGGGTCGAACGCCTTGGGGATCAGATAGTCGGGCCCGAACACCATGTTCTCGTCGCGATAGGCGGCGGCGGCCTCGGCACTGGTGGTCTCGCGCGCCAGCGCGGCGATGGCCTCGATACAGGCCAGCTGCATGGCGTCGTTGATCTCTGTCGCGCCCACGTCCAGCGCGCCACGGAAGATGAAGGGAAAGCACAGGACGTTGTTGACCTGGTTGGGATAATCGCTGCGGCCGGTGGCGATGATCGCGTCGGGGGCGGCCTCGCGGGCCACCTCGGGCATGATTTCCGGCGTGGGATTGGCCAGCGCGAAGATGATCGGCTGGCTGGTCATCTTCTTGACCATATCGCCATTCAGCACGCCGGGGCCCGCAAGGCCAAGGAACATGTCGGCGTCTTCGATGACGTCTTCGAGCGTCGCGGGGCCCTGGCCCTTTTGCGCGAAGGCGGCTTTTTCCGGCGTCATGTCCGGCGACCGGCCTTCGTAGATCAGACCGTCGCGGTCCAGCAGCCAGACGTTTTCGCGCTTTACCCCCAGCTTCAGCAGGATGTTGAGGCAGGCGATACCGGCGGCACCGGCGCCGATGCAGGCTACCTTGATCTTGTCGAATTCCTTGCCGGCCACGCGCAGGGCGTTGGTGGCGGCGGCGCCGACGACAATGGCGGTGCCGTGTTGGTCGTCGTGAAAGACCGGGATGTTCATCCGCTCGCGGCAAATCCGTTCAACGGTAAAGCAATCCGGCGCCTTGATGTCCTCGAGGTTGATCGCGCCGAAGGTGGGTTCCAGCGCGCAGACAATCTCGGCCAGCTTTTCGGGGTCTGATTCGTTCACCTCAATGTCGAAACAGTCGATATTGCCGAATTTCTTGAACAGGACCGCCTTGCCTTCCATCACCGGCTTGGAGGCGGCGGCACCGATATTGCCCAGGCCCAGAACCGCGGTGCCGTTCGAGACCACCGCCACCAGGTTGCCCCGCGCGGTGTAGCGGCTGGCATTTTGATCGTCCGCCTTGATTTCGAGGCAAGCCTCTGCAACGCCCGGGGAATAGGCCAGGGACAGGTCGCGGCCGTTGGCCATGGGCTTGGTCGCACGGATCTCGAGCTTGCCGGGCTTCGGCGTCTCGTGATAGGTCAATGCGGCTTGGCGAAGATTGTCCTGGCGTTTATCCGTCACGATCCGGTTCCTTTGTTGGCGATTTAGTTTAGCGTTAAACTAAATTTTGCGACCTGTTACAGCCCTTTGCCGCATCATTCAATCCGGCCCGTTACCCTAGGGACAATCCGCCTCATCGGGCAAGCCCCCTTGCATCCGGATTTCCCGCACCGCAGTCTGGCGCTTACACAGATTGGAAAGGGTGGCCATATGTCATTGATCGATGCTGCGGCGCAGGTGCGTGAAAACGCGCATGCGCCTTATTCCCGGTTCAAGGTGGGTGCCGCGATCCGGGCGGCGTCTGGCGTTGTCTATGTGGGTTGCAATGTCGAAAACGCCTCTTACCCCGAAGGCACCTGCGCCGAGGCCGGTGCCATCGCCGCGATGGTGGCGGCAGGCGAAACCGATATTGCCGAGGTCGCGGTGATCGCCAACGGGCCAGACCCGGTGGCGCCCTGCGGTGGCTGCAGGCAACGGCTGATGGAGTTTTCCACGCCCGAGGTGCAGGTGACCATGGCCACGGTCGCCGGAGCGGTGAAGGTGGTGCGGTTGGGAGACCTGCTGCCCGGCGCGTTCACGTCCTCGCAACTGGACGGGCACTGAGATGGATGCGCGTGCGGTACTTGCCAGTCTGCGCAAGGGAGAGGCGCTGAGCCGTGACCAAATTCGATGGTTCGCCGGCGGTCTGGCCAGTAAGGATGTGGACGACGCCCAGGCCGGCGCCTTTGCCATGGGTATCTGCCGCAACCCCATGACCGTCGATGCGCGGGTGGCGCTGACCATGGCGATGCGTGACACGGGGCGGGTGCTGCACTGGGATCTGCCGGGCCCGGTGGTCGACAAGCATTCCACCGGCGGCGTGGGTGATTGCATCTCGCTGACGTTGGGGCCTGCGATTGCCGCGCTTGGTGCCTATATCCCGATGCTATCGGGCCGCGGGCTAGGCCATACCGGCGGCACGCTCGACAAGCTCGAGGCGATTCCAGGGCTGTCGACGGAAATGTCGGGCGAGGCGTTTCAGCGGGTGGTGCGGGATGCCGGCTGTGCGCTGGTCGCCGCCAGTGCCGATATTGCCCCTGCTGACCGGCGGTTATACGCGATACGCGACGTGACCTCGACGGTCGAATCCATCGACCTGATCACCGCCTCGATCCTGTCAAAGAAGCTTGCCGGAGGTGTCGGGCCGCTGGTGCTGGACGTCAAGACCGGCTCTGGCGCTTTCATGAAATCGATAGAGGACAGCGAGGCGTTGGCGCGGTCGCTGGTGACGACCGCCAACAGTGCGGCGGGACCGGCCGGCGCGCTGATCACCGACATGAGCCAGCCCAATGTGCCGTCGGTGGGCAACGCGCTGGAGATCATGGAGGTGATGCTGGCGCTGACCGACCCTGACGAAAGCTCCCAGATCTCTATCCTGACGGCGGAACTGGGCGGCGAGTTGCTGCGGCTGGCGGGCATGGCCGAATCCCGGGCCGAGGGTGCCCGGCAGGTGCTGGACGCCATGCGCAGCGGGGCGGCGGCGGAACGTTTCGGGCGGATGGTGGCGGCCAAGGGCGGGCCGGTGGATTTTGTCGAGCGCTGGCGCGACCGGCTGCCGTCGGCGCCGGTGGTGCGAGAGGTCAACGCGCCGCATGCCGGTACTGTGGCGGCGATCGACGGTCATGCGCTGGGCATGGGCGTGGTGCATCTGGGCGGCGGTCGCCTGCGCGCCGGGCAAGGCATCGACCCGTCGGTCGGGCTGTCTGACGTGGCAATGATCGGCGACCCGGTCGAGGCGGGCGACCCGCTGGCCATCGTTCACGGCGCTACAGAGGAGGAGGCCGACGCTATTGCCCGGGAGCTGACCGGAGCCTTCACGCTGGGCGAGGGTCAGATCGACCCGCCGCCGCTGATTTACAAGGATATCGCCTGATGGGCCGCGCTTTTCTGATCGTGCTGGATTCGGTGGGCTGCGGCGGTGCGCCCGATGCCGGCGCCTTCGGCGATGCCGGGTCGAACACGCTGGGCCATATCGCCCGGGAATGCGCCGCGGGCCGCGCCGAAGAGGGCCGCAGCGGGGCGTTGCAGTTGCCCGTTCTCGACGCGCTGGGGCTGGGCCGGGCGGTGACGCTGGCCTCGGGCGATCCGGTGCCGGGGCTGGGTGCCGAGCCGCGGGGTCTCTGGGGTGCCGCGACCGAGATCAGCCCCGGCAAGGATACACCGACGGGCCACTGGGAACTGGCCGGCGTGCCGGTGCCCTGGGACTGGCACTATTTTCCCGACACGCAACCGGCCTTTCCTGACGATCTGGTGGCAGAGGTCTGCCGCCTTGCCGACACGGACGGTATTCTCGGCAATCGCCACGCCAGCGGTACAGTGATCATCGAGGACGAGGGCGCCCGCCATGTGAAGACCGGCTGGCCGATCTGCTATACCTCGGCCGACAGCGTGTTTCAGATCGCCGCGCATGAGAAGCATTTCGGTCTCGACCGTTTGCAGCGGCTTTGCCAGGCGCTGGCACCCACATGCCACGCGATGAATGTTGGACGGGTCATCGCCAGGCCTTTCGTGGGCTCGGCCGAGGATGGTTTTACCCGCACTGCCAACCGTCACGACTATGCCGTGGACCCGCCCGCGCCCACGCTGTGTGAGTGGGTGCAGGGCGCCGGGCGTCAGGTCAATGCTGTGGGTAAGATTGGTGATATCTTCTCGATGCGCGGCATCGGCGAGGTGCGAAAAGGCACGGATAATAACTTGTTCGAGCATCTTTGTGCCTTTGGGGCGCAGGCTGTGGATGGTTCGTTAACCTTTGCCAACTTTGTCGAGTTCGACAGCATGTATGGCCACCGCCGCGATGTCAGCGGCTATGCCCGGCATCTGGAGTGGTTCGACGCCGCCTTGCCGCGGTTCCTTGACTGCATGCGCCCCGGTGACCTGGTGCTGTTCACCGCCGATCACGGCAACGATCCGACCTGGCGCGGCACAGAGCATACCCGCGAACGGGTGCCGGTCATTGGCCATGGGTTGGGCGTGCGCGATATCGGGCTGGTGGGGTTCACGGATGTCGGCGCCTCTGTGGCGGCGCATCTGGGCGTGGATGCCTCACCACCAGGCAGGAGTTTTCTATGAGCGTCGCGGATCTGCCCAAGGTCGAGCTGCACCTGCATCTGGAAGGCGGCGCGCCGCCAGAGTTCATCCGCGGGCTGGCCGCCGAGAAGAAGCTGGACATTGCGGGCATTTTCAACCCCGACGGCAGCTATGCCTATCGCGATTTCTGGCACTTTCTCGACGTTTACGAGGCCGCCACATCGGCCCTGCAGGCGCCCGAGGATTTCCACCGCCTGACGCTGGCGGTGCTGGAGCAGAGCGCGGCCAATGGAGTGGTCTATTGCGAGACATTCCTGTCCCCCGATTTCTGCGGCGGGCGCGACGTTTCGGCGTGGAAAGAGTACCTGCACGCCATTCAGGAGGCCGCCGAGACTACCGAAAAGACCAGCGGCATCCTGTTGCGTGGCATCGTCACGCCGATCCGGCATTTCGGCCCGGAAAAAGCGCGCGAGACGGCCGCCTGCGCCCAAGAGACCGCGGGCGACTGGATCGTCGGGTTCGGCATCGGGGGCGACGAAATGGCCGGTCGGCCTGCGGATTTTGCCTATGCCTTCGACATGGCGCGCGAGGCGGGGTTGGGCATCACGGCGCATGCGGGCGAATGGGGCGGTGCGCAAAGCGTCGCCGACACGCTGGACGTGCTGAACCCGGCGCGCATCGGCCATGGCGTGCAGGCCATAGAAGACCCCGCACTTGTCGACAGGCTGGCCGAACGCGGCACCGTGCTGGAATGCTGCCCGGGTTCGAATGTGTTCCTTGGCGTTTTCCCAAGTTGGCAGGACCATCCGATAAAAAACCTGCGTGACCGGGGGGTTGCAGTGACCGTTTCAACCGACGACCCGCCGTTCTTTCACACCACGATGCGGTATGAGTACAACCGCCTGGCCGAGACCTTCGGCTGGGAAGAGAAGGATTTCACTGCCATCAACACAGCCGCCGCCAAGGCGGCTTTTTGCGACGAAGACACCCGAAACCGGGTCATGAAACGACTGGAGCCCGACAATGCTTGACCACCTGACCCTCGTCCAACACCCGCTGATCCAGCACAAGCTGACCCTGATGCGCGAAAAGAACACGCCCACGGCCGTGTTCCGCCAGTTGCTGCGCGAGATCAGCCAGCTTCTGGCGTTTGAGATCACCCGCGAACTGCCGATGACCACCAGGCGCATAGAGACCCCGCTATGCGAGATGGATGCGCCGGTGCTGGACGGGCGCAAGCTGGCGCTGGTGTCGATACTGCGCGCGGGCAACGGGCTCTTGGACGGGGTGCTGGAACTGATCCCCTCTGCCCGGGTCGGCTTTGTCGGGCTCTATCGCGACGAGCAGACGCTGCAGCCGGTGCAGTACTATTTCAAGGTGCCCGATGAACTGCCCGAGCGTCTGGTGATCGCTGTCGATCCGATGCTGGCCACCGGCAACAGTTCTGCCGCGGCCATCGATCTGCTGAAAGGGGCCGGTGCCACCGATATCCGTTTCATGTGCCTGCTGGCGGCCCCGGAAGGCGTGGCGCGGATGAAAGAGGCGCATCCGGACGTGCCCATAGTCACCGCGGCGCTGGACGATCACCTGAACGAAAAGGGCTATATCGTGCCCGGGCTGGGCGATGCGGGCGACAGGATGTTCGGCACCAAATAGCCTGCCAGGGTCATTTGTCCGCGGTCACACTGATACGCGGATCGCAGGGCAGGTCGAAACGCCGGGCGGAATATGTTTCCTGCAACCTTTCCGCGTTCATCGATTGGTCCAATTCCTGCTGGGAATAACCAATCCGGGTTGCCAGCGCATCGACCTTCTCGCGCAATTCCGGATCGACATCGAACTCGACCTGCCATGGGAATGGTCTGTGCACCCGGTCGAAGGGTTCCGGTGTCTGCGATTGCACCTGACGCCCCAATATATTGCACATCAGCCCGTTCAATACCGAATTGTCCGACGCAACCAGATCTTCGAACCGGATCGCTCCCCTGTAGCCGGGTGAGTTGCTGTGTTCGTGAAAATATGTTGTGACTTCAAGCCAGTGCAGAAGTTGCCTTTCGAAGGTGCCAAACCGATCATATCTGTCGGCAAACTGTTTGAACTTCAGGTTGGGGTCTGTGCCGAACAATTTGCATCTTTTTTCCATCGTGCTCAGTTTTCCGGCCAGCATCGGTTGGTGCGTGGCGTGCGAGGCCGCGCAATCATACGGGTTGCGCACAAGGTGAATGAAACGAAAATGCCCTACATATCGCTTGGACATGTACTCCAACCATGCAAAAGTCGGCCAGCCGCAATTCACGTGGCGGTTGCCGGTTCTCAGCAGGTTCTCGAGACGCACGAAAAAGCGCTGCAACTCTGGCATTCGGCCAAGATGAGAATGGAGCGCGTCGGAGTTGCGAAACACCTGGCGCGAGGCCAATTGCAACGGAAGCGGCTCGTGGTCGATCTGCTCGGTCTCGGCGACCATACTCAATTGGCGCGCAAGGAACTGCGTGCCGCAACGACCATTCGAGCAAACATACCAGATCTCACTCATAGCAAATCGATCACCTCCAGCCATTTTTCAAGTTTCTGGCGGCTGGCGCTCCCCATCAAGCGTGTGTTTCGCAACCAGATTACCCCGGCTACCACCTTTTTGGAAGCAAAACACCGGGTGCCGGTGAGCCGGGTGCAAGGGGCGGCGGTGCAATTCGGTGAGCAGCCAGGCCAGCCTCTAGGAAACGGCGTAGGCGATTTTTCTGTGGATAAGCCTGTCAGGCCCCTTTACGCAATCCGCTGACTACGGCATCTTACGACAACATCTTGTGTAGGGGCACAGAATGCTGCAGATCATGTTGAGAGCTACGCTGGGTCTATCCGTTGGCCTTGGCCTTGGATTGGCCTCTGCGCAATCGTTGCGCAATTCTGACCAGCCGGCAGAGTTTCCGCCGACCAGTTATACTGGCAAGCAATACATCGACAGCAAGGGTTGCGTCTTTGTCCGGGCCGGATTTGACGGAGCAGTGACCTGGGTGCCCCGGGTGACTCGCAGCCGCAAGGTGTTATGCGGGCAGCAACCTACCTTTGCCGGCAGGCCTACCCCGGCGCCGCCGGTGGTGGCGAATGTACCCGCGGTGAGACCGGTGCCGGTGATCGCAACGCCCCGCGTGGTCGCCGCACCGGTGCCCGCCAGACCGGCGCCGCCCCGCGTGGTGACCGTTACGCCGCCTCCGGCACCGGTCACCACCAATCCCGCCCCCGGTGTGCGCACCGCCTGCCCGAATGCCTCTGCCTTCAGCCAGCAGTATCTGAACCCCAGCAGGTTCCCCGTGCGCTGTGGCCCGCAGGCCGAAAACCCCAATGTCGGACGTGGCAGATCATCTTCCAGCATGCTGGTGGTGCCGGCCGGGCCAGAGATTGCGCCGCCCGAAGGCTATCGCGCCGCTTTCGATGACGGGCGTTTCAACCCGAACCGGGGCAAGGGCACATATGAGGGCCATTTGCAGATGCGGCTGGTGTGGACAGCCGGCGTACCGCGCAGGCTGGTCGATCAGAACACCGGACGCGATGTCACCTCGCTGTTCCCGGGGCTGAAGTTCCCCTTCATCAACATGCGGCAGCAAAAGCGTTATGCCGCGGCGAATAGTGGGACCGAAACCAGCAGGACGGTTCTTTCGACCAAGAACGTAGTGCCGGAACAGGCAGCACCGTCAGGGCATCGTTATGTACAGGTGGGTACATTCGGTGTCGCTGCGAACGCGCAGAACAGCGCCGCGCGCCTGCAGGCGTTGGGGTTGCCGGTCGGGATGGCGAGCTTCAAGAAGAAGGGCAAGACCTATCGAGTAGTTCTTGCCGGGCCGTTCAGCAGCGCCGGGCAGTTGCAGGCTGCGCTTAACGCCGCGCGCCGCGGCGGTTTCCCGGACGCGATCACCCGCAAGTAACCTCGCCGGGCCCTGCCAGCCCAAGATTGTCCGAACAAGACAATCGAAGGCCCGGCGGGCGACAGGCCGCGTTTCCCGGTCCATGCGCAGGCGGGGCTTGCTTTTCGGTGCAACGGGTTATTCGCCACAGATTTCCTGTAAGCTGACCCAGTCGGCGTCTGGCAGAACCGGCTCTCCTCCGGGATCGGCCTCGATCAGTGTCAGCGTCGTCTCGCCAGAGATGTCACGGGCATAGCCATAGGGCGCCGCGGCGACGCGCGCCGTGGCAAAGGTGGCCAACAGCTTGTCCGCCGCGACCGGGGCGGGCGGGCTGGTCAGCAGTGTTTCGGCGTGGGCGGCGAGCGTGGCCTCGGGGATATCGCCGGTGGTCAGCAGCCGGATCGCCGTGCCCGGACCGGTGGCCATCAGCATGCCCAGCAACGGGTCAGCCGCCTCGGCACGCAGGGCCTCGGCCAGCACGTAGCCCGCCACCACGTCGGGGGTCTCGAAATCTTCGACCAGTGCGCGGTTCAGCACGATCATGCCACCTGGCAGATGGCCGGTTTCGGTAACGCCGCCGGTCAGCACCACCAACCGCCCGGGCCGGTCGCCCATGAGACGCCGGTACAAGCGGTCGAGCGCCTGGCGCCCGGCATCGGTTTCACAGGGGCTGCCGGCGACGCGGCGGATATTGGCCAGCAGGCGTGCTCCGATCTCGGAGCGCTTGGCCTGGGGCACCACGCTGGCGGCATGGCTGATCAGTTGCCCGGGCAGCCACAGCACCCCCAGCGCCACCACCGCCGCCAGTCCGGTCCCCATCAGAACGAAGCGTAGTCGCCCGTGGCGTGGGCGGCGGCGTTCGACCGTCCTGCGTACCTTCTCGATGGCGTCGATCATCTCGTCCTCGCTAACCTCCAGTTCCTCGGTGGCGTCCGGGGCAGGAGCGAAGAGCGCAGGGCGGGTGCCGGTGTTCAGGCAGATCACGGCCGGAAGCGACCAGTGGGTCAGCGGCCGGCTGGCCTGATCGTAGATCGTTAGCGTGGCGTCGCCGACCGACACGGTCACGTCACGGCGCTGGTCCTCGGGCGAGGCCCGCCAGACGCCGGGGCATTCAAGCCGCTGGTAGTCGGTAAGCGCCGTCATGGGTTGGGTGGACTGCCTGCTCGATCTTGTGGTTGGCCGTGACGATAACCCAACATGCGCGGGCTGCCAATGACGCAGATAGGGACTTGCACCAGGACGCTCATCGCGCGGGGCTTGCGCCCAGCGCTCCTCGCTCTGTCAGAAGGCACCGAACGGGACCGATGAGCCACCATTTGCGAAACTTCACGCTTGAAACTTCAACCGCCACAGTTTATCGGGTCGCCGCACGCCACATGCAGAAATACAAAAGGGGGGCGTCATATGAAGCAGACCGAACGCACCTCACGCCGTACGCCCACCATGTCATGCTGGCGATTTCTGAACGGCTCGCGCACCGCTGCCTGAGCCTCGCCAGCCTGCCCCGGCAAGCCCTTTTAGGTTAACGACGCGTCCACCCCGGTAAAGCCCGGCGCCTGACGACGCCCATCGACACCCCAATTCAGAGAGCCGCCCCTGTGCAACCACGGGCGGAAAGCCCATGATCAAGAGCATACCGCATTCCGAATTCGCCCCCAGTCCGCACGCCATCGACAGGTTTATCGAGGAATACGGCGCCTGGAAGGTGCTGGGCGCAGCCTTCGCCTCGCTGCTGCGCCGAGCGTCCAGGAACCGCCGAATTCTGGCCGAGGACATTTCGGAGCACATCCGCCGCGACATCGGCCTGCCGACGCGCTGATGCGCGGCGGTCGGGCGACCGCTGGCGTTGCCTATGGTGTTGGATTGCCCTTCCGAACCAGGCTCTGCGTCTGCACCGAGCAATTGCCGGTTGTTTGGCGATGGGCCGATGTACCGTGATTGGACATTGACAGGGATTGAGAGTTCCCGACAGGGGCTCAGTGAGCCCACGGCTTTCGTTCGGATTCGATTCCGGGCTGTTGGGCGGCGATCTGTTGCCTGACCTCCGGCAGATCAGATTCCAGGCGGTTCAGCCGGTGATTCTGGGCGGGTCGGAGCTGGAAGCGGCTTTGGATGCTTCCAAACTTGTCGACGAAGGATCGGCGCTGGCCGAAATTGCCCCGAATCTCGGGGCGCAAGAGGTGAGAAGTGAACTTGCCGCCGTGCTTCAGGACCGGGTTTTGGATGCTGTGCCCGAAACGGATGCAATACTGCCGTTTAACATCTGTGTTCGACGTCAAGGCGCTTCAGGCAACCAAAGGCGATTTTCTCTGATCAACGTGTTGGCGAGAATGATGAGTTTTCGCATAACTGCTGTGAGCGCAACCTTTGGCTTCTTTCCGGCATCAACCAGACGTGCATAGAACGCAGCCAGCGGGCCTCTGTTTCTGGACGCAGCAAGTGCGGCCATGTAGAGCGCGTTGCGAACGGTTTTTCGATCACCACGAATAGAACGCTTGCCCCGCCAGTTTCCAGAATCTCTGTTCATAGGGGCGACGCCAACGAGGGCCGCAATTTCTGCAGCGTTCAGTTTGCCGAGTTCAGATAGTTCAACGATGAATGTTGTCGCGCAGACCGGGCCTATGCCAGGAATTGAGTTCAAGATTTCAAACTGTTTTGCCAGGGCAGTGTCTGCTTTGATATGAGCTGATATTTCCACATCAATTGCCTGTTTGTGGCGTTCGCAGAACTTCTGCCTGGCCCGCATTTGCCTTAGAGGGTGGATTCAGGCGCGAAGCGCAACGTTTGTATTGAACCGTATTGTGAGCGTTTTTCCAAGTTCGTTTAGAAATGCCTCTGCTGGAGACCGAAAACCGAGGCATTTTCGGGGTGTCAGATTGATGGTCATTGCAACAT
>JAAELR010000222.1 GCA_024226455.1 Paracoccaceae bacterium | reverse complement strand
TAGAGCATGCTGCATGCAACCTGCTGAGAACAGCCCCTGGCAAAAAGAGTTTGCCGATGAAACGCCATTCAGCCGCCTGGGATGACGGCTATCTCGAAAGGGTTATCATGCCGTAACGTTCAGTCGATTGCCCTGATAGAAGTGCCAGGGCCAGCGCATTTGGGTTTTGACAAATTGGTTTGGGTGGACACCTGAGGTTTCATCACCTCGGATAGTGCCGTCAAACTTGCTTTTGAAATGCGATTGCCCTGATAGAAATGCAGCGCGGTGGCCAGCGCTCAACCGCGCGGCCTCGATTTGGCCAGCTTGCGCAGCACGGTGACGGAAAAGGCACCGAAAGCCGCAGCACCAAGAACGCCCGAACCCGCGCCCAGACGCACAAGAACCGCCTGGTCCAGCGCGATCCCCGCGGCGCAGAACAGCAGCGCCAGACCATGGCAGACAGCATGCACCTTCAGCGGACCCTCGGCGGTCAGTTCCGACAACAGCGGCGGCAGGCCGGACGGACCCGCGGCATGCATTGAGGCAAGAAACGGCATGATCCGCTGCAGCACCCCGGTCAGAAAAGTCAGCTGCCATCCCGCCAGCAGCACGAACCCGAAGAGCGCCGGGGCGTTGGGGATAGCGATGTCGGCAATCAGTACACCGCCTAGGGTCAGGCAGACCAGCAGCAGGCTCCAGGATGCCCGGATCAGCCAGAAAGAAAGGCCCAGCCGTTTGCGCATGCTTGATCTCAGCGCCTTCAGCATCTGCCACAGATAGACCGCGGCGGCCCCGAAGCCCGCCAGAAGCGAGACCCACAACAGCGCCGGGACATCCGCCAGCACCCCCGCCGAGAACCCCGCCAGCGCCAGTACCGCCAGCGCCAGTTGCAGCCATCCAAGCCTCGCGGCCGGGCTTCGCGCGAGCACGAACATCGGGATCAGGACCAAGCTGAGTCCAAGCACCAAAAGCCCCATGAAGCCAAAGCTCGCCAGAACCGCGTGCAGGATTGCCAGACTGTAACGATCGTCCAGAAATCCACCCGTCATGTCCCAGACCAGCAACAGACCGAGTACAACCAGCACTGCCAGCGCTGCCAGCACCGCCCAGCCATGCGCCGCCACGACCAGCATGCTTCCCGCCCGCCGCAGATTGTCCACGGTCAGCAGTGCGAAGGCCGTGAACCCTGCCGTGACCAAAACGGCACCGGCCTGCATTGCCGTTGGTAGGTAGACGGCCATGCCCCATGTCAACAGGCAGATGCCGGGCAAGAGCAGCCAGAAGCTAACTTTTGCTGGCCAGATGCGCGCCAGAGGCTGACGCGTGACGACGGGCAAAAGCTGGAAACTCGCCCCGATCGCGGTCATCGCGAAGACGCCCAGCGTGGCCAAATGGATCGCGGCCAGCACCGGCCCCGCGCCTCCGGCGAACCCTGCCACCTCGTCAGCGGCCCAGAACAAAGCCGCCCAGGCGAGAAGGTGGAATACCGCAGCCGACAGAAAGAACCGAAACGGGATCGAGACCGGCAGCAACCGGTCCTTTGCACCGCCCAGAAAACCGCTCGAGAAGCTCATGCGCAGGGCCTCAGGACAAGCCGGACACCGCCGGCCTCGCCCGGTGCAACCTCGGCAGTCCAGCCGCGTTCGGCCAACTCAGGAAAGAGATAGATCGGATGACGGTCGAGATAGACCGTGACGGGGCCGTCTTGCTCGGGACGGTCGATATGCCAGAGAACCGCAACGGCAGGATCGGGTGGGTTCAGCCCGCGGGTATCCAGATGCAAGCCATCAGCCTCCTGCCAGCACCGCCCCGGAACGCGGTCATTCACGGGGCGTCTGCTGCCAGCCGACGCGCGATCCGGCCCGCAAGTGCCGCAACAGACAGCCTGCGGTAATGCGGCGCGATAGTGGTGGTGCGTTGTGGCGACACCGCCTTTTGCACGGTTTTCACCAGGGCGGCAAAGAACGCATCGGCGTCCTCGCCCAGCGGGTCGGGGATATCCACCAAAAGCGGTTTCGAGTTGGTCCCGGTCACCGCTAGGGTAAAGCGAAGCCCGTCGGGGGTGGGCTCACACGCCACCGCGACCCCGGCCAAGGGGTAATCGACCGACCCTCGCACCCGGACCTTGCCGTATTCCGAGACCGGGCCGGGTGGCGGCAGATGCACCGCCACGACAATCTCGCCCGGTTGCAGCGCGGTGTGTGCCGCGCCGTCCTCATTGTAGAACTCTGCCAGCGGCATTTGCCGTGCGCCCGCGGGACCGGCAAGCTCTATCTGCGCCCGGTGCACCATGAGTGCAGGCGCGACATCGCCCGAGAACGCCGCCCTGCAGCGATTGCCTTTGGGCGCCACATGGCAGGTATCGCCTCGGTATTTCAGGCAGAACTGGTTCGACTTGCGCCACCAGTGGCTTTGGTTGAGGTACACGCAGCGCGGATCTTGGCACAGGTTGCCGCCCAGGGTGGCGACCTCGCGATGCGTCGGCCCTGCGACGCTGTCAATCGCCTGGATCACCGCGGGGTAAGCGGCCAGGTCCGGGTTCCGGGCAAGCGTTGCCAGTGTCGCACCGGCCCCGACCCACATGCCACTTTCATCGCACACCACGTCCCGAAGTGCAGCTATACCGGTCAGATCGACCAGGGCGGCGGGTTCCAAAAGGCCCTTGCGCAGGCGCACCAGCAGGTCGGTGCCACCCGAGCACGGCTGCGCGCCCTCAACGGCAAGGGCGGCCATGGCCTCGTCGAGGCTGGCCGGCCGGATCAGCCGGAACGGCGCCATTGCTTCGCTCATGTCATGGTCTCCTTGCGGCGCTGGGTCCGGGCGAACTTGATCATCGCCTCCAGCAGACGGTCCGGCGTCACCGGCAGGAAGTTCACGTCCACCCCCATGGCATCAGCCACCGCGTTCACCAGCGCCGGGGGAAAGCCCGACAAGGCCCCCTCGCCCGCTTCCTTGGCACCGAACGGTCCCAGGGGGTCGATGCTCTCGACGATATGGACATCGATGGGCGGGGCATCGGCAATAGTGGGGAACCGATAGTCGGTCAGGTTGGCATGCGCCGGAAGGCCGTCGATATAGTGGGTTTCCTCGCACAAACCCTGGCCCATTCCCATCCAGACCGATCCCTCGATCTGGCCTTCTACCGCCAGCGGGTTAATCGCAAAACCGCAATCGAGTGCCACCCAGACCCGTTCGATATCGATCTGGCCGGTCGCCTCGTCCACCGAAACCTCGACCACCTGGGCACCGTAGGAAAAGCCCATGGTCGACCCGACCGCGCCGCCGCGCTGCTTGCCGCCCTGCGCCTCGACCGGCGTGGAAAAGGTGCCCTTGACAGTGATCGTACCCTCTTCGGCAAGTGCGGCTATGGCAACATCCTGGAATGGCAGTACAGATTGCGAAGATCCGCGCACAAAGAATGTCTCGCCCTCGCATTCCACCTCGTCGGGTTCGACCTCGAGCTTTTTCGCCGCCGCCGCGACCAGTTTCGCCCGCATCGCCCTGGCGGCCCCGATTGCGGCGTTGCCCACCATGAAGGTGACCCGGCTGGAATATGAGCCGTTATCCTTTGGGGTGATGACGCTGTCATTGGTGACCACGCGAATACGGCCAAGATCGATGCTCATCACCTCTGCCGCCGCCAACGCCACGATGGTGGTCGAACCCTGGCCGATATCCGACGCACCCGTCAGCACGGTGACCGAGCCGTCGAAATCCAGCTTCATGGACACCACCGCATGCGGCTCGCCGGTCCAGTGAACCGGCTTGGCAGCACCCGAGACGTAGTGCGAGCAGGCCAGCCCCAGCCCCCGGCCGGGACCGAGCGAGCCCTTGCGGGTTGCCCAACCGCTGGCCGCCTCGACCTTGTCCAGACACTCGTCCAGCCCGTAGGAATTCACCATCAGCCCGTTCGGCGTGAACATCGGTGCCGTCAGCAGGTTGGCTCGGCGCACCGCGAAAGGGTCGAGCCCCAATTGCCGGGCCATCCGGTCAAGCAGGCACTCGAAGGCGTGGCGTACGTCTACCGTGCCGTGACCTCGCATGGCGCCGCAGGGTGGATGGTTGGTATAGACGCGGTAGCCGTCGTATTGCACGTTGGCTATTTCGTAGATGCCATGCAGCAATGCGCCCGCGTATAGAATGGTCACCAGCCCGTACCCGGCATAGGCGCCACCGCTCATCACCACTTCACAGTTCACCGCCGTGATCCGGCCCGTTTTGGTCAGGCCCAGCTTGAGCTTGACCTGGGTGGCGGGCCGACCGCGATGGGTCACAAAGCTTTCCTCGCGGCTGAGCCGCATCATCACCTTGCCGCCGACCTTGCGCGCCAGAAGCGCGGTGATGATCTCGAAATTCAGCGTCTCGGTTCTGGCGCCAAACCCACCACCGACAAAGGGCTTCACTACCCTCACCCGCGAGGTGTCCATCCCGAGACACCGCGCCAGCATCAGATGCACGTAAAACGGCACCTGGGTGACCGAGTGCAGGGTCAGCCGCTCCTCTTCGGGATCATATTCGGCCAGCGCCGCATGGGGTTCCATCTGGGCGTGGTTGACCTCGGCGCAGTCGAACATCTCTTCGCACACCAGGTCGGCCTCGGCGAAGCCCTCTGCGACGCTGCCGAAGGTGTGGTGTACCTCGCGTTCCAGATTGCCGGGCTTTTTGTCATGCAGCTGTGTCGCATCTGGCGCGCGGGACTGGGCCGGGGTGTAGCAGGCGGGCAGTTCCTCAATCTCGACCTCGATCAGCTCCAACGCCTGCGCAGCGGTCGCCGCGTCCAATGCGGCCACTGCCGCGACCGGCTCGCCGCGATATCGGATGCGATCCCGGGCCATCGGGTATTCGTTCATCGCGATCGGGATGACACCAAAGGTCATGTCGCAATCCTGTCCGGTCACCACCGCGATCACGCCGGGCAGCGCCTCGGCCCTAGCGGTGTCGACCGCCAGGATCCACCCATGGCTGACCGGAGCACGCAGGATGCGCCCGACCAGCGCATCGCGGCTATCCAGATCGGCGGTATAGCGCGCGCGCCCGGTGACTTTTTCGACCCCATCAACCAAGGGGACCGGCTTGCCGATCGCCCCAGTCATGACCGCGCCTCCGCCGCGGCGGCCTGAACCGACTTGATGATCTTTACGTACCCAGTGCAGCGGCAGAGATTGCCACCTAGCGCGGTTCGTATGGCGGCCTCGTCGGGGGACGGGTTTTGCCGCAGCAGCGCCTCTGACGCCATGATCATGCCCGGCGTGCAAAAGCCGCACTGCGCGCCCAGGTGCTGGTGAAACGCCCGTTGCAGCGCCGACAGCCTGCCGCGTGCGGCCTGCCCCTCGATGGTCTCGATATCCGAGCCATCGCAAGAGGCGGCCAGGGTGATGCATGAAAGCCGCGCCCGGCCATTCACCAGCACCGTGCATGCGCCGCACTCGCCGCCGTCACAGCCTGTCTTGGTGCCTGTCAGCCCCTGCCGGTCGCGCAGAAAATCGACGAGCAACAGGTTGTCCGGCACCACCTCCTCGACCTCGCGGCCATTGATTTTCAGACTGACGACCCGCTTCATCCCCTGACCCATCTCTCTTCTTCCGCCTAAAGCGACAATTCAGTACCATTATACCAGAAAAGGAACTAAGGTATAGGAAATTGAACCGAGCGCACCAAAAAATGGGGGCTCCCAGACGATGCCGGGCGGGCGGGGCCGTCGTATTGGCGCCAGTTATCTGGCCCCGCAGGGAGGGCACACCTAGCATTGGCCGCAAACCCGAGGTGCACGAAGGAGCAATCATGACTGATATCGTCGGCAACCCCAGGCCTGACAGCGCATTGATGATCCGCAGGGCGTCACCGGACGATCTGGATCAGGTCATCGATATGGATGCCCGCACGACGGGGCAGGCCAAGCCCGATTACTGGCGCGACATCTTCGAACGCTACGGTCATCGGCGTCTGGACGAGCGTTTCTTTCTGGTCGCCGAGGATACTGCGATCATGGGTCTGATTGTCGGCGAAGTGCGGGAATGGGAGTTCGGGTCAGAGCAGTGCGGCTGGATCTTTGCGGTCACGGTCGATCCCGAGTGCCGCCGGCAGAGGGTTGGCGAGGCGCTGTTCCAGGCAATCTGCGACAGTTTCCGGCGTGCAGCCGTTTCCAAGATCCGCACCATGGTCAGCCGCGATCACCCCCTGCACATGTCGTTCTTTCGCGGCGAGGGCATGGTCGCGGGACCCTTCACCCAACTGGAGATGAACCTTGGCGATGACTGACACCCGCCGTTACCCGGTCCGAAGGCAGAGGAAACACATTGCAGAAATCTAGCAGGCTTGCCATCTTTGCCCTGATCGAACTGGCGTCAAACCCCGATCGCCAGATCTCGGGCGCCGAGATCGGCGCCAAGTACCGCGTTTCGGCGCATCACCTGGCCAAGGTACTGCTGACCCTGGGCCGGGCCGGGATGGTGCGGTCGATCCGTGGCGTCGGGGGCGGATACAGCTTTGCTGGCGATGCCCGCCAGATCACGCTTCTCGACATCATCAGCCTGTTCGAAGACACCTCGGTCGAATGCAAGCTGACCGATCCGTCCAGCGCCACTTCGCAAGAGTGGGTCTTGTTCGACGTCACGCAAGAGATCAACGACATCGCCATGTCCACCTACAATTCGATCACCCTTGCGACCATGCTCAAGCAGATCGAACGGCGCAGCATGGCAGCGGCGCGCAAGAAGGTGGTCGCGCAGGGACAGCAGTGAGGGCGGTGCTCCGGGGCAAAGATCAGGTCAGAAAGCCCTGCTTTTCAATCAGTTTCAGCAGCCAGCCCAGAGACTGCTGTTCTGTCTCGCCGGTTGTATCCAGCTGCGCCTGCGCACGATCATAGATCGCCTCGCGGCTGGTCAGGATCGCTTTGAGCTGTTGCATCGCTTCGGGATTTCCGGCCACCGGGCGCTCATCGCCCTGAGCTCTGACCCGGGCCATGTGGTCCTCAACCGAGGCCTTGACCCAGACCGTGTGAAAGTTGTCCAGCAGGGTGTTATAGGTCGTCGGTTCCGCCACTACGCCACCTGCAACCGCCAGAATCATCGTGTCGTGAATGGCCAGCACCCGTTGCAGGGCCTGCGCCTCTAGTGTGCGATATCCTTCTTGCCCATAGAGAGCCTGAACCTCGGCAACCGGCATGCCGCTATGCTCCTCGATCTCGCGGTTCAGTTCCACGAACGGAACGCCAAGCTTGGCTCCGGCCATCCGGCCCAGCGTCGACTTGCCGGCACCACGCAGACCCAAAAGGCAGACGCGGCGGGCGCGCTGGACCTCTGGCGCGGCCGGACTAAGCAGTTGCAGCACCGATTGCCGCACCTTCCTGTCAGCGAGACGATAGAGACCGGCCACACGCAATGCGTCCGAGGTCCAGGGATCCTCTTGCCCGACGAACCATTCGATCTTGTGGTCCAGGGCGCGGGCTACCCTTTCCAGCAAACCGATCGAGATATTGCCGGCGCCGGCTTCGAGCTGAGCCAGATAGCGAGGCGAAACTCCGGACTTCTCGGACAAGACCCGGCGCGGAATGCCTTTGAGCTCGCGTGCCTTGCGCACCCTTTCGGCCACTTGCGCGATCAGCCCGGCTACCGCCTCATCAACCGGATCGGCCTGCGCTACCGCACGCGCCTCTCCCTTGAAATTCGTGATCTCCGCTATCGCGCCGGTCTTGGGATTGCGCCGTGTCATTCTGGGTGGAACCCGCCGGGGTCGACAAATTCCCCGCCCCGCCGAAGGGTACCCTGTGGTCCGCGGGGGGCCGTCTGGGTGGGCGTTGGCGGTGTTATGTCCGAGCCTCCTGCAACAGCGGCTCAACGATCTGCCGGATGTCCTGTGGCACCTTTTGCTTGATGAACTTGTCCACCACCACGAACACACACACGAAGCGGCCGGTAAAACACTGAACACCGTCCTGATTTCCCGTGACCTGGAACTCGATTGAGGAGTCGCCAAGTCCGGTAAGCCGGACCGCGCATTCAAGCCGGTGCCGCGGCGTGATCGGAGCGGTGAAATCCATGCTCATATGGACAAACGGAGTTCCGGTATTGCGGTCCATCGCCAGATGGTACCAGCCGCAATTGTCCAGATGATGCTCCCACCAGGCATGGATGGCGTCCAATGCGAACCATGGGACACGGGCCGAATAGACGATCGTTGCCGGGTCGCAATCGCCCCAGGTGACCCTGATCTCATGGACGAAATCGCTGGCATCCCGGGTGCTAGAGGCCTTGTCGGTCCTCATGTCCATCTTCATTCCTCAATAGGTCTCGACGTGATAGCGACCCTCTTCCCGCATGGTGGTGCGCAACGCAAGCCATTCGATGCCGATACCCTGGGCGATGCCGGTGAATGCCCTTTCGACGCCTTGCTCCATCCCCCTCAACCCGCAGATATAGATGTGGGTGTTCGGGTCGGAAATGAACCCGGCCACCTCAGTGCGTTCCGCCATCATCCGGTCCTGCACAAATTCTTTTGGCGTGGCCGGCACCCGGCTGAACACCAGGTGCTTTTTCAGTACGTTGTCCGGCACCTTCCGAAGCGGCCCGAAATAAGGGAGACTGTCGGGCGAACGGGCCCCGAAGAATAACGTCATGGGGCCGGAATGCCCGCCACCGCTGCGCAGGCGCCGCATGGTGAAAGCGCGGAAAGGCGCCGATCCGGTTCCGGTGCAGATCATCAACAGGCGCGCCTGCGGATCGTCGGGCATCAGGAAAGTGGCGCCAAACGGGCCGGTCACCTGCACCCTGTCGCCCTTTTTCAAATCGCAAAGGAAATTCGAGCAGACGCCGTACGGCTCACGTTTGACGGTTAGGGACAGGTTGTTGAAGTTTGGCCGTTCGCCATCGCGTGGGCTTGAAACCGAGTATAGCCGCGGCAGATGCGGTTTGCCGTTCTCGTCGGTGCCCGGAGTAATGATCCCGATCGACTGGCCTTCCAGAACCGGAAAGGGCAACGCGGCGAAGTTCAGGATTATGTGGCGCAGATCGGTATCGCTGTCTTCGCCGCTCAGGCGAAAACTGCCCTGAACGGTTGCCTCGGCCGGTCTTCCGGCGTTGTACAGGTTGATGGCTGGTTTGGCCGCACTGGCGGGCGCGACCGGCTTGCCGCCGCCGCCCTTGTGTGCCTCTTCCAACAAAACCGCCATCGCTTCGTCATACGCCTCGATCTCTGTGGCCGTTTCGCCACCTGCCGCAACCTGTTCCGGGGCGGGCAACTCGTCCCAACCAAACTGCTCCTCCAACGAATGGGGCTGTGCCACAACGCGCCATTCATCGATAGAGCCGGTGGGGCACACAGGGATGCAATCCAAGCAGAATTCGCACTTGGCAGCGTCGACCACGACATTGTTGTCGTCATGGGTGATCGCCCCCAGATTGCAGGTCATCTCGCAGGTATGACAACGGATGCAAATCTCTGGGTCGATCAGGTGCTGTTTTGTCGGTGCGGTCATACAGTCTTCCCGGCACGCAGAGCCATTTCGGGTGGACGAAAACCCACCCCGCGGCGTTTGCGCCTATGCCATGTGTAGCTTGGCGTATTCAAAGTCACCCGGCTTGTTGTCGATGCCAACCTTCGGGGGCGAAATCCAACCAGCAAACTGGCCCGGCTCGGAAACCGGCCTCATGAGCGACTGGATGAAATCGCCGTCGGCGTGGGTCGGCAGCCAGGTTGGCAGGCCCGCTTCGTATTCGGCGCCTGACAGCAGATTGCCTTCGGGATCGAAGTCATGCCCGGCAAAGACCCCGATCTTCCGGTTGAAACACTCGTGCGGCAGTTTCATCTCGAATTCGAGCCCGGCTTTTTCGATGATCCTGTTCCAGCGGCCGACACCGCCCGCCGCATCGCGCGTATAGTCGTCGCGCAAGCGCATGTTGATCTCAGTCAGTGCAGGCACCTCGTGCTGGATCAGTTTGCCATCAACAATGCCCCAGACCCGGTAGGTGTCGTTGCGAAGCTGGTGATCGTCATCGATGCGCGGCTCAAGATACCGCCCCTTGATCCCCGCATTGAACGCGTTGGCGGCGTTCGTCGAGACTTCCTGGCCAAAGAGATCCAGCGAAAGCGTGTAGTGCAGGTTCAGTTTTTTCTGGATGGTCGGAAGGTCGATGACGCCCAGATCGCGGATCTTGCCGGTGTCGTAGGGATCGGCGATACCGGCCTCGTTCATCGCCTGGCAGGTGCGCTCGATGGTGCGCCCTACCCCGGTTTCACCGACGAACATGTGGTGCGCTTCCTCGGTCAGCATGAAGCGGCAGGAACGCGAAAGCGGGTCGAACCCGGATTGCGCCAGGCTTTCGAGCTGCATCTTGCCGTCACGATCTGTGAAGTAGGTAAACATGAAAAACGACAGCCAGTCTGGCGTTTCTTCGTTGAAGGCGCCCAGCAGACGCGGCGCCTCTTCGGACCCCGAAGAACGCAGCAGCAGGTCATCGGCCTCTTCCCGGCCATCCCTGCCGAAATACTTTTGCAGAAGATAGACCATGGCCCAGAGATGCCGGCCTTCCTCGACATTGACCTGAAACAGGTTGCGCATGTCATAAAGCGAGGGAGCCGTCATGCCAAGAAAACGCTGCTGTTCGACCGATGCCGGTTCGGTGTCGCCCTGAATGACGATCAGGGGTTTGAGCAGATTGCGGTATTCGCCCGGCACTTCCTGCCAAGCCGGTTCACCCTTGTGTTCGCCACAGGGAATGAGCCGGTCCTCGACCCCTGGCGCCAGCAGGATGCCCCAACGGTATTCGGGCATCTTCACATAGTCGAACTTGGCCCAGCCCTTGGGATCAACGCTGACCGCGGTGCGCAGGTAGATCATGCTTTTCTGGAATTTCTCGGGGATCAGGTCATTCCACCAGTTGATGTAACCGGGGTGCCATTTCTCCAGCGCTTTCAGCACTTTCTTGTCGGCGCTCAGCCCGACGTTGTTGGGGATCTGGGTGTCGTAGCTCATGTTGAGAAGGTCAACCATGTCTTTCTCCTGTCTCTGGGCGCTGGCGCTGGTTTCGAAGTGGCCGGGCATTTGCCTTTCACGCGCTCAGACGCGCTCTTGGTCGAATTCGCCACGAACGCCGGTGCCGTAGCATTGCAGCGCACCGATTTTGCCAACCGCGTTGGGCCGGGTGAAAATCCAGTTCTGCCAAGCGGTCAGACGCCCGAATATCCGGGTCTCCATCGTCTCTGGCCCTGCAAACCGAAGGTTCGCCTCCATGCCCGTCATCGCGTCGGGGCTGAAACTGGCGCGTTCCTCCATGAAGATGCGAATCTCGTCATCCCAGTCGATATCGTCGAGGATCATGGTGACCAGCCCAAACTCTTCGGCCTCACCGGCCTCCTGCGCCTCTCCGATCTGCGCCTTCGCGGCATCGACCGATCCGGGTTCGCCCAGAAACCGCGTCTGCAGCCGGGTCAGGTTGTTGCCCATCGGGAACAGCCCGAAGTTCGACGCCGAAAGGGTGATGCTGGCAATCGGGCGATTGTCGCCTTCGAACTCGCCCTCCATCATGTAGGACCGATCGGCGGCGAACAGCAGTTCTGCCAGAACGCCTGCAAAGCACGAGCCGTGTTCGACCAGGCACACCAGGCTGCGCGAGGTGACGTCGATCCGCTTCAGCACCCGTTTCCAGTATTGCAGCACCTCATTGGCCAGCCAGTGGTCGCGGGTGTCCAGCAGCAGCGCCTCATGCGCCAACAGCTTCTCTGGATCGCCCTGACAGCGGATCACCACCAGACCCAGTTCCGTTTCGTTGAACCGCAGATGCAGTATCGCGTCGTCCAGTTCGCGCGCCAGCCGCAGCATCGGGGCCTGATCGCCCTGGCCCGCGAAACCCGCCATGTCAGTTGCGGGGCCGGTATCCGGTCCGCGCAGGGTGATCGTTGCCTTGCGGCCCCCGCGGTCCACCCTGACATCGACAAGCGAGTAACTCACCGAGCCATCCTCGGCGAACTTGCGGTCAAGCGGCCCAAGCGCGATGCCCTCAACCGGATCGTCCGGCCCGTCCCAAGCAGCGGCGAATTGCTCGGCACGGTCCCGCACGACCTGGTCGAATTTCGAATTCTGAACGATCTCATCGACCAACCGCCAGTCGACCGCCCGCTGGCCCCGCACACCTTCTTCGGCGGAACTGAAGATATCGGCCCGGTCGCGCCGCACCTTGCGCTTGTCGGTCAGCCGGGTCAGCCCGCCGGTGCCGGGCAGAACCGCCAGCAACGGCACCTCGGGCAGCGACACAGACGAACTGCTGTCATTGGTCAGCATGATGTGATTGCAGGCCAAGGCCAATTCGTATCCGCCACCGGCGCAGGTTCCCTTCACGGCGGCAAGGTATTTCTGACCGCTGTCCTGCTCGGCAGCCTCGAAGGCATTGCGCGTCTCGTTGGTGAACTTGCAGAAGTTCACCTTGTGGTTGTGGGCGGCTCCGCTCAGCATCCGGATATTGGCGCCGGCGCAGAACACGCCCGGCTTGCCCGATTGCATCACCACGACTTTCACCTGTGGGTGCTCGAACCGCATCCGCTGTACCACATCCGCCAGTTCGATGTCGACACCAAGGTCATATGAGTTCAGCTTCAACTGGTAACCGTCAAAGAGACCGCCCTCTTCGTTCACATCCATGTAGAGGTTGGCAATGGGCCCGTCATAGTCCACCCGCCAGTGGAGGTACCGGGATGGGTCGGTCTGGAAATCGATCATGTCTGGCATTGCACGGGTCCTGCGATGAGTCCACTTTATGCACTATATTGCCTATTTCGAAAATGCGAGTCCTGGATGTGCAATATTATGCACCGCCCTGCTGAACGATCACCACCTCCTCCGCCTCGATCCGTTCAAGCCGCGCCACGAAGTCTGCAACCTCGCCAAGCGTTGCGTCGGGCTGGTCGAGATGCGGTGCGTGGCGGCACTGTTCCAGGATGGCCACTTCGACCGGCGCATAGCAGCGGTTTTCGAGCTCTTCGATCTGCGCCAGCGTGCCGTATTGGTCCTGCCGCCCCTGTATTGCCAGCACCGGGACCCGGAGATAGTCGATCACGTCAGCGACGTTCCATGCCCTGAAATCCGGGTGCCGCCAGCTGTCATGCCAGCCACGAAAGGCGTTGTCGGGGTCACGGTGATATCGCGCCAAGCCCGCTCGCAGGTCACCGCTCTCATAGGCTTTCCCGGCCTTTCCGATCTCGGTCAGGCCCAATTCCTCGGCAAAGAAATGCGGTGCCATCAGGATCAGGCCACGCACCCGATGATCTTGCACCGACCCGGCGTAGATAGCCGCGATGGTGGCGCCGTCCGAATGCCCAAGCAGAATGCCGCGCCGGAACCCTGTTGCCGCAAGCACATCGGGCAACGCCTCCAGGGCCTCTCGGGTCATGTAATCCAGAGGGCGCGGAAGCTCGGTCGGCTCCGACTGGCCGTAACCGGCCCGGGAATAGACGCAGCAGCCCCAGCCGGTCTGCGCCGCCAGCCGAGCCGGAAAATCCCGCCACAGGGCGCGACATCCCAGGCCTTCGTGCAGCATGACGATGGTCGGAGCCCGATCCGGAGGCGGTCCGAAGCAAGCATATTCCAAAGCCTTGCTGCCAGCGACCAGCCCTGTAGTGGGCGCCTCGCGCCATGCAACCTCTGCCATATCGCCCTCCGCTTGCGGGGTCCGGCCCGGACCGACGCAAGTCGGTCCAGCCGAGACGAAAGACCCGACCCGTCACAGTTTTGGAGTATGAGCTATTCGCCCGCCGCCAGCCAGAGCAGCCGCTGCCAGTTCCTGTCCACGTCGTCCTGCAAAGCTTGCCGGTCCTCATCGCTCAGATGGCGATAGCGTTTCTGCTGATCGAGATAGGCGGCTATTGGTGCGGGCTTTTCTGTGGTCCTCAGCCGATAGGTGACCCCGTTCTCAACCTCGAACAAAGGAAACACGCCGGACTCGACCGCCAGCCGCGCGGTCTTTACCGCCGCATCGTCGGCCACGCCCCAACCCGGCAGGCAGGGAATGATCACGATGATGACCTTGGTGCCCCGGATCGTCTTGGCCTTGGTGACCTTGGCGGCGAGATCGCTCAGGTCCGACGGGCTGGCGGTGGCGATATAAGGCACCCGGTGCGCGGCCATGATTTCTATCAGGTTCTTTTTCTGGGTCGTGTTGCCCGCCGGGGTGCTGCCGGTCACCGCACTCATTGGCGTCGACGAACTGCGCTGCCCGCCGGTGTTCTGGTAGCCCTCGTTGTCAAAACAGATATAGAGGATGTCTTCGTTGCGCTCGGCAGCCGATGACAGCGCCTGCAACCCGATATCATAGGTGCCACCATCGCCAGCAAGGCACAGCACCGTGGTGTCGTCGCGCCCCTGTGCCCGAAGCGCGCGTTTCATGCCACTGGCCGAGGCCGCCGCGCTTTCCAGGGTGCCATGCTGAAAGGGAATACGGGCAGAACTGGTCGGATGCCCGCCCACAATGATCGCAACGCACGAGGGCGAAACAACGCCCACCGCGTTCTCGCCCACAGTGTTCAGGATCACCCGCATCGACAGCGCCTCGGCACACCCGGCACAGGCGACATGACCAGAACAGAACTGGCCGTCATCGCAATAGTCGATCTTTTGCATGCCTCTACTCCACCCAGACCGGATCTGACACCGGGTCGGCGCCCCGATATTCTTGCGCAAGCGAAACCAGGGTTTCCACCGGCACGTTGATGCCGCCCACCCCGGTCAGCAGACCGAACAGGTTGGGCGCCTCATTGATACCAAAAAGCGCCGATTTCAGTTCCTGGTGCAACACGCCGCCGGTGCCGGGACTGTAGTTGCGGTCAAGCACCAGGGCACCGGGAACGCCCGCCAGCACATCGCGCAGTTCGGCCACGGGCAAGGGGCGGAACAGGCGCACTTTGACCAGCCCGGCTCGGATGCCAGTATCGCGCAGCCGGTTCACCGCCTCGCGTGCCGTGCCCGCCATGCTGCCCATGGTGACAAAGACGATCTCGGCATCGTCGCAGCGGTCGGTCTCGACCGGGGCCGAAACCCGGCCCGTCAGGTCGCCCCATTCTCGCCCGGCGGCATCGATCAGGCCGGGCACTTTGTGCATCGCAACATCCATGTCGCGCCGCGACAGATTCCACGAGGCCTGATCTGCCGGTGCGCTGAGCGCCCTGCCCGTTCCCAGCTCCATCTGCACCGAGCGTTTGACCCGGGGCAAGAAGGACTGAACCAGATCGGCGGCCGGCAGATCCACCGGCTCGACCGAATGCGAAACCCAAAAAGCGTCATGGTTGACCATCACCGGAAGCTCTGTCGTCTCGGCGATTCGGAAGGCCTGAATGACGGTATCGAGCGAGTCCTGCGGGTTTTCGCAATATAGCTGTACCCAGCCGGTATCGCGCTGGGCCAGGCTGTCGATCTGATCGGGCCAGAACCCCCAAGGGGCAGCAGGGGTGCGGTTGACGTTGAACATCACGATGGGCACCCGGGCGCCGGCGGCATAGTGCAAAAGCTCGTGCATCAGCAGCAAACCTTGCGAAGACGTCGCGGTGAAGACCCGCGCGCCCAATGCCGAGGCGGAAATGGCGGACGCCATGGCCGAATGCTCGCTCTCGGGGGTCAGCAGTTCGGCGTCAAAAAGGTCCTGGCTCTGAAACTCGATCAGCTTTTCCAGAATCGGCGTCTGCGGAGTGATCGGGTAGAGCGGCGCCACATCGGGCGCGGCCAGCCGAACCCCCCAGGCCACCGCGTGGTTGCCGTTCAACAGCTTCAGGTTCCGGTTTTTCAGGGGGGCGTTCATGGCGTGACATCCTCGCGCATGTGGATCGCGCCGGTGGGGCATTCCGCGACGCAAAGACCGCAGCCCTTGCAATAGTCGGTCTTGACCTCATAGGCGAGATCGAGCCGGGTGATCGCCATGTCAGGGCAATAGAAATAGCAGTTGTCACAAAAGATGCAGGTGCCGCAGCTGAAACAGCGGCTGGCCTCGACCTGTGCCGCCTGCGGGGTCAGCGGCTGCTGCACCTCGTCGAAGCTGGCGAGCCTGTCCGTCACACCTGCGTTGCCCTGATGCGTCCGTGGACGCGGATCCTGATAGGCGGTGTTGATCCGGTCGCCGACGACCAGCGGATCGGCCAGCGGCGACGGCGGCGCAAGGCTGGGGTCCAGGCTGGCGGCGATGGTCTTGGCCGCCTCCTTGCCCATGCCCACGGCCTGGGTGACGAAACGCTCCATGCTGGCCACGTCGCCGCCGGCAAAGACCCCGGGCGCGCTTGTCTGCCATTGCCGGGTGCCGATGACCGGCCCCTCGGGCTCCAGCAACCCCTGCCACCGGGCCAGATCTGCGTCCTGCCCGATGGCCGGAACGATGGTATCGGCCGCCAGGGTGAACCCGGTGCCGTCAATCGGGCTTGCGCGAAACTGACCTGGCGCCTCGCCCGGCTCGAAGTTGACCTTGATGCAGCCGATATCGAGGCCCCCGGCCCCGGCGCTTACCGAGTGCAGCATCGCTCCGGTGACGAAACCCACGCCCTCTTCGGCGGCCTCTTCCAGTTCGACCCTCTGGGCAGGCAGGCGGCCTTCGGGTTCCAACGACAACACCGTCACCTCGCGGCCCAGCCGCCTTGCGGTGCGAGCCACGTCCATCGCAGCCGAACCACCACCGATGACCAGCACGTGACCGCCGGAGCGGGCCTTCTGCTCTGTCTCGCTCGCGGCCAGAAACCCGGCGCTGTCGATCACATGTGGGGCGTCATAGTCGAGACCCGGCAGGCGCTTGGGCTGGCTGGCGCCGGTGGCAAGGAAAACCGCATCATGCTGCCCGCGCAGGCTTTGCAGCGCTGTCTTGTCCGCAACTTGGGCATTCAGGTGGATGTCGATACCCATATCCGCAATCCGGTTCACCTCGGCATCCAGCACCGCGCGGTCCAGACGATAGGCCGGGATGCCATGACGCATCAGGCCCCCCAGACCATTGCTGGCCTCAAATAGCGACACCTGAAACCCCAGCCGACGCAGCTGGTAGGCCGCTGACAGTCCGGCGGGACCGCCGCCGACGATGGCGACCGATTGCGGGCGCTCCTCGACAGGCGCAGTAAAGCGCAAACCCTCGGAGATTGCCATATCGCCGACAAAACGTTCAAGGCTGCAAATCCCCACAGTCTCATCATGCGCCGCCCTGTTGCAGGCGGTTTCGCAGGGGTGGTGGCAGATACGCCCGGCGATGGCCGGGAACGGGTTGTTTTCGGTCAGGGTGGCAAAGGCGCCGGGCAGGTCGCCGTCTTTCACCTGTTTGACCCAGGTGGCGATGCGACCGTTTACCGGGCAGGCCCCGAGACAGGGCGAGGGCTGGTTTTGATAGGCAGGCAGGGCGCTGCGCCAAGTGCCGGTCAACCGGGCTTCGCTGGTCAGGTGGGTCCAGAGCGGGGAAGTTTGGTCATTCATCTGTCAGGCCCTCTCGGCCAGCCCGGAAATCAGGCCGTAGGCTTCGCGGCATGCGGCGATATTCTCGGCTTTCTTGGCGGGGGCGGTCACCTCGATGATGCCGCACATGGTATCGATATCGGGCTGCCCCAGGGCCGCGACAAAGCCCCCCAACAGGGCCGAGTTCACCACCTTGCCCATGTGGTTGCGCCTTGCGATGGCTCTGCCGTCGATCGAAATCACTGGCGGGCGTCCGGGTTTGCTCAGGGCTTGGGCTGCTCGGGCCGAGTTCACCACGATCAGCGCGCCTTCGCCGGCAAGCGACAGAAATCCGTCGTCAAGCAGGCTGTCGTCGAAACACAAAAGCCCGGTGGCACGGGTGATATTGCAGCGCAGTCCGATCGGCTGGCTGTCAGCGCGCAGCGATGACATGACCGGGGTGCCGCGCCGCGCGCCGCCGTAGGTCGAGAAGCTCTGCACGTAGAATCCTTGCGCAAAATAGGCGCGGGCCAGCAGATTTCCCGCCGTCTGCGCGCCCTGCCCGCCACGACCCAGTATCACGATCTCTATCATGTTTGGTCACCTGCACTGAGTTCACGCAAACGAAACCGCTGGATCTTGCCAGTAGCGGTCTTGGGCAAGTCATCCGCCACTTCGATCCAGCGGGGGTATTTCCACACGCCAACGGCCTCTTTCACATGGTTCTTCAGGATCTCGAACAGGCTCTCGGTATCGGCCTGCTCCACGAGCACGACAAAGGCCTTGGGCTTGACCAGCCCCTCGTCGTCTTCCTGCGCGACGACGGCAGCCTCGATCACCGACGGATGAGACACCAGCGCCTGCTCGACCTCAAAAGGAGAGACCCAGCGGCCCGACACCTTGAACATGTCGTCGGTGCGCCCGGCATAGTAGTAATACCCCTCGTCGTCGCGGGTGTATTTGTCGCCGGTATGGGTCCACTCACCGGCAAAGGTGGCCCGGGACTTGGCGCGCTGGTTCCAATAGCCATCACCCGCCGAACCACCCGAAACCAGCAGCTCGCCCAACTCGCCATTGCCGACATCATTGCCATCGCCATCGACCAGCCGCAGCCTGTAGCCCGGGAACTCGCGGCCCGTCGTGCCGTAACGTATATCGTCCGGGCGGTTCGACAGGAACACGTGCAGCATCTCGGTAGAGCCGATGCCGTCAAGAATGCCGACCCCCATGCGCGACTGCCATGTCCGCCCCACATCCTCTGGCAGCGCCTCGCCCGCCGATATGCACAGCCGCAGCCCGTCCGACCCGTTCTCACGTGTGCACGAAGGATGCGCCAGCATCGCCGCGTAAAGCGTCGGCACACCGAAAAACAGCGTCGGCTGAAAGGTCTTGAACACAGCCATGACCGCGGCGGGCGTCGGGCGGTCGGGCAATAGCACGGTGGTGGCGCCGACCGACATCGGTATCGCCATCGAAGCGCCCAGACCGTAGGCAAAGAAAAGCTTGGCGGCAGAGAAACAGATATCGTCGTGGCGGATGCCCAGAACGTGCTTGCCATAGTTGTCGGCCACATAGGCGGGGCTGGTGTGAACGTGCCGCACGCCCTTGGGGGCGCCGGTTGAGCCCGAGGAGTAAAGCCAGAACGCGGTTTCGTCGCTGCTGGTCGGGGCGGTTTCGAAACCGGTATCCGCCGCCTGCATCAGATCGTGCAGATCCGGATAGGTGTCATCCTCGCCGCCATCGACGATCACGTGTTCGAGATCGGGCAGTTCTTTCAGCAGCGGCGCCACAACCGGCAGCAAAGGCGCGGAAACCACCAAAGCCTGAGCCCGGCTGTCGCACAGCATATACCGGTATTGCTCGGTCGTCAGCAGGGTGTTGAGACACACCGGCACGATCCCGGCCCGGATCGCCCCCCAGAACACGCTGGGGTAGTCGACATTGTCCAGCATCAGCACCGCAACCCGGGCCTCGCGGCGAATACCCAGCCCGGTCAGAAGGTTGGCCACCCTGTTGCTGGCAGTCTGAAGATCGCTGTAGCTCAGGGTTCTTTCGGGGTCGACGAAGGCAGGCTTGGCGCCGTAGCCTCGCTCTACATTCCGGTCCACCATCTCGGTAGCTGCGTTGTATTCCCTTGGCTTTTCCATGGCTATGGCCTTCCAGACGCCTTTTTTTCTTTAAAGGGTATTCTAGTACTGTTATACGTAATTATCGGTTCGCGCAAACAGTGAATTGCTCGACGGACGGATGGAGACGGCAGGCAAGCGGCCAGAGGGGAAACGGCTGCACGGGGGGGTGGGAGGCCCTGGAAGACAAGCTTTTTGAGGGCCGGTCGCACAGACCACCGGGGCCGCCGGACCATCGCGTTGGCGCCGTGACCGGGCTTCGGAGAGCAAAACGAACCGCAGTTGTGTTCACCTGCGGTTCCGTCTGATAGTCGTACGTAGTGGCAACCAGGAAATGACAGAAAGGACAGATAGCGGCGGTGTCGGGAAAAGACGGCAAGGCGCCATCTATCAAACAAGACAATCATCGAAGAACCATAGGCAACAACGCAAGGTCAAGGGAGGAACCAATGACCCTACGCAGGACAATTTTGGGATTTGCCGGCGGAGCTGTATTGGCGCTTGGAGCGTCCAGCATGGCATTCGCCGTCGAGTACACGTTCAATCTGCAGAGCTTTCTGCCGGCGCAAGCCACGATACCGTCGAAAATCATCGATGTCTGGGCCGACCAGGTCGAAGAGGCTTCGGGCGGGCGGATCGAGATCAAACGTTTTGCCTCGATGCAGCTTGGCGGCAAACCGCCAGAGCTGATCGATCAGGTTATCGACGGGGTGATCGACATCACCTGGAACGTGGTCGGCTATACGCCGGGACGCTTCCCCTCGACCGAAGTGTTCGAACTGCCGTTCCTGGTGACCGATGCGCGGGCCGCGTCCTCTGCCTATTGGCAGATGATGCAGGAACACATGGAAGCCACCGAGTTCAAGGACGTGAAAATGCTGGGTGTCTGGGTACACGGGCCCGGCGTCATCCACGCCAACAAAGAGGTCAATACGCCAGCCGACTTCAACGGCATGAAGATCCGAGGCGCCTCGCGTCAGGTCAATGCGCTGCTCAAGCAGTTGGGCGCGACGCCGGTCGGCATGCCGGTTCCGGCAGTGCCCGAGGCGCTGTCCAAGGGCGTGATCGACGGCACCACAATCCCGTGGGAAGTGACCAAGGCGTTGAAAGTGCCGGAACTGGTCGAGAACCATACCGAATTCACCGGCCCGATGATGTACACGATCACCTTTGTGCTGGTGATGAACTGGGACAAGTACAACGGCCTGCCTGACGATCTCAAGGCCGTGATGGACGACAATTCGGGGCTGGCATTCTCTGTCTTCGCCGGCGGCACCCAAGCCGACGCCGACGGCCCGTCCCGGCAGATCGCGGTTGATCGTGGCAACAACATCGTGACGCTCGATGCAGAGCAATCTGCTACCTGGGCTGCCGCCGCCGCCCCGGTCTATGACGCCTGGATCGCCGAGATGTCAGACAAAGGCATCGATGGGCAGGCTCTGATCGATCAGGCCAAGGCCCTGATGGCCGCCTACTAACTGACCCCTCCGCTGCGCCGGCCTCAAACCGGCGCAGCGGCTGCGCGACGCTGTAAAGGTCCCCGGCATGCATCGATTGATCACAAGGCTGGCACGCGTGATGGCTGGCGCAGGCGGGCTGGTGCTGGGTTTCCTGATCATCCTGACCTGCCTCTCGGTCCTGGGCAGGGTGCTGAACACCATCCTGCACCGGCAGGTCGAAGCTTTCGCGCCCGAAACCGCGAAATGGCTGCTGGATCTCGGCATCGGGCCGATCCTGGGAGATTTTGAACTGGTCGAGGCCGGTGTCGCGTTTTCCATCTTTGCCTTCATCCCGCTGTGTCAGATCACGGCCAGCCACGCCTCGGTGGATATCATCACCAACCACCTGCCACGCGGACTCAACCGGTTTCTGGGAATGATGATCGAGATCGTCTTTGCCGCGGTGCTGATCATGATCGCGTGGAAGCTTTCCGACGGCATGTTCTCAAAGAAACGCTATGGCGAGACCACCTTTTTGCTGCAGTTCCCGATCTGGTGGGCCTACGCGGCCAGCCTGTTCGCCGCGATAACCGCGGCTATTGCCGGGGTTTACATGGCGGTGGTCCGCATTCTTGAGTTCTTCTCGGGCAAGACCATCATTCAAGAAGGTTTCGAGGTCGATCAATGAGTTCACTGGAAATCGGCGTCGCCTCCTTCCCGGCCCTGATCGTCCTGATCGCGCTGCGAGTACCGATCGGTCTGGCCATGTTCCTGGTCGGGCTGGTGGGTCTGAGCTTCGTGACCGGCAGCAGCAACATGGCGCTGGCACGGTTGAAGAGCGAAACCTACACGACCTTCTCATCCTATTCGCTGACCATCGTGCCGATGTTCCTGCTGATGGGGCAGTTTGCGACACTCGGCGGCATGTCCTCGGCCCTGTTCAAGGCGGCCGAAGGGTTCCTGGGGCATCGACGCGGCGGGGTCGCCATGGCGGCGATCGGCGCCTGCGCGGGCTTTGGCGCGATTTGCGGATCTTCGCTGGCCACCGCCGCAACCATGGGCCGTGTAGCGCTGCCCGAGCTGAAGCAATACGGCTATGCTGGCGGCTTCTCGACCGCCACCCTGGCCGCCGGCGGTACGCTGGGCATCCTGATCCCACCCTCGGTGGTGCTGGTGATCTACGCAATTCTGACAGAGCAGAATATCGCCAAGCTGTTCCTGGCCGCCTTCATCCCGGGGATTCTGGCGGCTTTGGGCTATGTCATCGCCATCTCGATCTATGTCCGGCTTTATCCGGACGCGGCCGGCACCCGGCCGCCGGTGCCGATGGCCCGGCGTTTCCGGGCGCTGCTGGACGTCTGGCCGGTGTTCGTGGTCTTTGGCCTGGTGGTCGGCGGCATCTACCTGGGCTGGTTCACACCAACCGAAGGTGCGGCCGTGGGGGCATTTGGCACAGGGCTTATCGCGCTATTAAACCGGGGGCTGACCTGGCGGACGCTGATGGACAGCTTCATGGATACCGCACGGTCGACGGCGATGGTGTTCTTCATCATTCTCGGGGCCGGGTTCTACAACGGCTTTCTTGCCCTGACGCAAGTGCCCCAGGAACTGTCAAACTACGTCGTCAGCCAGGGCTTCAGCCCGTGGATGGTGCTCAGCCTGATCCTGGTGTTCTATCTGATCTTCGGCTGCATCATGGATTCGCTCTCGATGATCCTGCTGACGGTGCCGATCTTCTTTCCGGTGATCAGCGTGCTCGAATTCGGCTTGAGCGAAGAACACGTGGCGATCTGGTTCGGCATCTTGGTGCTGATCGTGGTCGAGGTCGGGCTGATCACACCGCCCGTGGGAATGAACCTTTTCGTCATCAACGCCATGGACCGATCAACCCCGATCCTCGAGACCTACAAGGCCGTGAGCTTTTTCGTCGGCTCCGACCTGATCCGGGTGGTGGTTCTGGTGCTGTTCCCCTCGATAACGCTGTTCCTGCTGCCAGGCTGACCGGGCCGCCGGCGCGCCCTTTGGCAGCACCGGCGCGTTCGTGTTTCCCCGCTGCGGCACGACTAGGCCGAATCAGAGCCGGCCGACCCACCCCCCGCAAGCCGGTTTTCGGCTGACGCAAGCGGGTGCGCTGGGGGGGAAATGTTACAGAAACTGTGATTTTTTTGGAAATCTGTCATACGCATTTTGAAAAGCACCATATCTTACAGTATTTTGGAGCCATTTCATTGAGTTTCCAACGATCTTGTTGATTAAAAAAATGCATAATCGTACTCTTATACCACTTTTAAATCGCATGACAGGTGGACAGATGGACGAGAGCTTGAAGGTCGGGGCATCGGCAACACGAACCGTCGAGGTGGATACCGACCGCACAATAGATTTCATGGGCGACGATGCCCGGGTCTATGCAACGCCCTCGCTGGTCAGGGATATCGAACATACCTGCCGCGACATGATAGTGGCCCTGGTGCCCGAGGGGCAGGACAGCGTGGGCACCGTCGTCTCGATTGTCCATCTGGCACCGACCCTGCTTGGGATGGCTGTAGAGATCACGGTCACCGTAGAGGAGCTCGACGGGCGCAAGGTGGTGTTCGCGGTATCCGCCAGCGACCCCCTCGACAAGATCTGCAAGGGCCGCCACGAGCGCTTCATCGTGGACATCGACAAGACGCAAGAGAGATTGCGGCAAAAGGCTGAAAAAGCCCGGGGCTCCTGAAAGGCGCGCGCCATGAACAAGCAAACCAAAACGTCGTTGGATAGCGTCGCGTCATATTGTTATCAGTGCGTGGCAGGGCCCGACCTGATGCGGGTCGATGTTCAGGAAGGGGTGCCGGTTCAGATCCGCCCCAACGTGGACGCAGCACTCGTTCACCCGGCCCACGGCAAGGTTTGCGTCAAGGCCTTCGGGCTGATCCAGAAGACCAACAACCCCAACCGCATCCAGACCCCGATGATCCGCACCAACCCACGTAAAGGGCGGGGTGAGGACCCCGGGTTTCGCCCCGCCACCTGGGACGAGGCGCTGGAGCTGATTTGCGGCAAACTGAACGAGGCACGCAACAAGGGCCAGAATGACGAAAGCGGTTTTCCACGGGTAGCGGCAAGCTTTGGCGGTGGCGGAACGCCGACCGTCTACATGGGCGCGTTTCCGGCTTTCCTGAAAGCCTGGGGATCGGTCGACATGAGCTTTGGCAGCGGCCAGGGCGTCAAGTGCCACCATTCCGAGCATCTCTACGGTGAGTTCTGGCATCGCGCCTTCACCGTGGCGCCGGATACGCCGCTGGTAGAGATGATCATTTCAGTCGGCACCAATACCGAGGCCTCCAGCGGGGTCTGTGGCGTGCGCCGGCATGCCGACGCCCGCGCCCGGGGGGTGAAACGGGTGCAGGTAGAACCGCACCTGTCGATCACCGGTGCCTGTTCGGCCGAATGGATACCTATCCGGCCCAAGACCGACCCGGCCTTTCTCTTTGCGCTGATCCATGTGCTGCTCCACGAGGTTCAGCGCGACCGCCTGGATGTACCGTTCCTCAAGGCGCGGTCCTCCTCTCCATACCTGATTGCCCCGAACGGGTTCTACCTGCGCGACCCGGCCACCAAAAAGCCGTTGATCTGGGATCTGACCAGCGACAGCGCGGTCCCCCACGACACCGAAGGCGCGGACCCGGCCATCGAAGGCGAGTTTACAGCCACAGGTATCGAGATCGGCCCCGACGACAAGACATGGCAGCACAAGGCCATTCCTGCCCGCCCAGCCTTTGCCCATCTTGTCGAGCATATCAGACAGTACAGCCCTGAATGGGCCGCCGGGATCTGTGACGTGAAGGCCGATGTGATCCGAAAGACCGCGCTGGATTACCTCGATCACGCCCATGTCGGCGAAACCATCGAAATCGACGGGCGCGAGATGCCGTTTCGCCCGGTAGCGATCACCATGGGCAAGACAGTATCAAACGGCTGGGGCGGCTACGAATGCGCCTGGGCACGAACCCTGATGGCGGTGCTGATTGGCGGGCTCGAGGTGCCGGGCGGCACGCTTGGCACCACGGTGCGGCTGAACCGTCCTGCCGACAATCGCTGGTCGAGCGTCGTGCCGGGCCCGGACGGGTTCATGAACTATCCGATGAACCCGACGCGCAAGGGCGAATGGACCGAGGTGCCGAGCACACGCCACGCGCACCAGACGCTTGTACCGCTGGCGGCAAATTCGCCATGGAGCCAGGCGCTGGGGCCGACGCACCTAGCCTGGATGGCACAGAAGCAGGGCTTCGAAAACCTGCCAAAACCCACGCAGCCCGATGTGTGGTTCGTCTATCGTACCAACCCGGTGATATCCTTTTGGGACACCGGAGCCATCGCCGATGCGATTGCCAATTTCCCCTTCACGGTCTGTTTCGCCTACACGCATGACGAAACCAACCATATGGCCGATGTTCTGCTGCCGGAATGCACCGATCTCGAAGGCCTGCAGCTGATCCGGATCGGCGGTTCCAAGTACATTGAGCAATTCTGGGAACATCAGGGCTTTGCCCTGCGTGACCCGGCCGCGAAACCGATGGGCGAGGCGCGCGACTTCACCTGGATATCGACGCAACTGGCAAAGGGTACCGGGTTGCTGGAGGAATTCAACACCGCGATCAACAAGGGCGCGGCAGGCATCCGGCTGTTTGGCGACAACTTCGATTTCTCGCTGGAACCCGAACGCGAGCATTCGGTCGAAGATGTCTGGGATGCCTCTTGCCGCGCCGCCTCTGCCGAACTTACCGACGGCGCCGAAAGCCAGGGCCTGGACTACTTCCGCGAGCATGGTTTTCGCACCAAGCCATTTCCAAAAGAGCGCTGGTACCTCTACCCTGCGATTGTCGAGAAGGGGCTTCGGTTCGAACTGCCCTATCAGGAGCGGTTGCTGCGTATCGGTCAGGAACTGGGCGCGCGGCTGCATGAAAGCGGCATCACCTGGTGGGACCGGCAGTTGGAGGAATACGAAGCCTTGCCGCATTTCCAGAACCTGCCGGGCTTGTGGGAGGACGCGCTTGAAAAACGCTATGACGTCAAGATCGGCGACTATCCGTTCTGGCTGCTGACCTCGCGTTCGATGCAGTATTCCTGGGGCGGCAATGTCGGCATCCAGATGATCCACGAGGTCGCGGCCAACATCGCGGGTCATGGCGGTGTGATGATGAACCCCGCCGCCGCACGGCAGTTGGGCGTAGCTGAAGGCGACTGGGTCAAGATCAGCAGCCCGACCGGCGAAACCGAGGGTACGGTTATTCTGCGTCAGGGCATTCGCCCGGACACTTTGTTGATGATCGGCCAGTTCGATCACTGGAAGACCCCCTTTGCCAAGGACCTCAAGACCCCCAGCATGAACTCTCTGACACCGATGATGCTGGAACTGACCGACGCAACCGGTTCGGGCGCCGATCTGGTGCGGGTCAAGGTTGAAAAAACCACACCAAAAAACGGGGGTCAGGCATGACCCGCTGGGTGTTCTTGGCCGATCTCAACCGTTGCGTGGGCTGCCAGACCTGCACCGCGTCGTGCAAGCACACCAACGCCACCGGCCCTTGGGTGCAATGGCGCAAGGTGCTGGATTTCGAGGCCGGCGAATTCCCCGATGTCAGCCGCGCTTTCGTTCCGGTAGGTTGCATGCATTGCGCCGAGCCGTCCTGCATGGAGGTCTGCCCCACCACCGCGACCCGCAAGCGCGACGATGGGATCGTCACCATAGACTACGATATCTGCATCGGCTGCACCTATTGCATTCAGGCCTGCCCCTATCAGGCCCGTTTCAAGGTCGACCGACAGAACCAGGTCTATGGCGGCGGCAAGCAGATGGGCCACGAGCAGAAGCGCGAAAACTGGTCGCGCCGAGGCGTGGCACAGAAATGCACGATGTGCTCCGACCGAATTGACGCCGGTCTGGCCGAGGGGCTGACCCCGGGCATCGACGAGATGGCAACCCCGGCCTGTGTGGCATCCTGCATCTCGGGTGCGTTGCAGATGGGCGACCTGGATGACCCGAACAGCAACGTGTCGCGTCTGCTGGCCAAACGCCGGCATTTCCGCATGCACCAGGAACTGGAAAACGACCCTGGCTTTTACTACCTCTATGAGGACGCCGACGAGAACAGCACTGCGGATAATCCCTCAACGGACCCACCTGAAATGGCCGCCGAACCAGCGGGCATGGCGACGATATCGCCCCGCCTGCAAACCCAGTGGGATTGGCGCGCTGCCGGGAATTTCGCCTTTGGCGGAACCGGCACCGGGCTGATGGCGGCGGCCATGCTGGCCGGGTTCTTCGCGCCGGTCATGTGGCTTGCTGCTTTGCTGGCCATGGGTTTCGTTGCCATGGGGCTGTTCTTTGTCTGGCTCGAGATCGGTCGGCCCTTGCGTTTTCTCAACGTCTATCTCAATCCGCAAACCAGCTGGATGACGCGCGAGGCGTTTGCCGTCTCGCCGTTTTTCGGGCTCGGCGCGCTTGCCTGGCTGTTGGATTCCCATGCGCTGGGGCTGGCAGCGGCGCTGTGCGGGTTGGGTTTTGTCTACGCCCAGGGCCAGGTGTTGCGTTTCGCCAAGGCGATACCGGCCTGGCGCCAGAAGGGTATCGTGGGGTTGATAGTCTCGACAGCACTTTGCGAGGGGTTCGGCCTGCTCGCGGCATTGTCGGCAGTTGCCGGACGCGAGACGATGCCGGGACACCAGGCGGCGCTGGCGCTGGCCGCATTGATCGCCTGGCGGTTCCTGGCATGGAGATCCTATCGCACCGCTCTGGGCGCAGCCGGGGCGCCGGTACAGGCATTCCGGGTTCTGGACGGGCTGCGGTTGGAACTCTGGCACGGCGCGGCGCTGGCACTGGCGCTATATGCAGCACTTGGCCTGCCGGGACACCAGGCGGTTCTGGGCCTGGCCGGTCTGGTTGCCATGCTGGCCGGCTGGCACTTCAAACTCGCCCTGATCACCCGTGCTGCGCTGAACCAGGGCTACGCGATCAACCGCATGCCCGCCCGCGGCGCAGGACAGAGCTCGCCCGGGGTCAAACCGGGTTGGACAAGGGCCTGACCAATGCACGATATGAACCGGGTCAGAGGGGACCAGTGATGCCAGGGACAAAGCGCCGCGATGCGGATTTCATGTATGACCGCACCGTTGAAACCATGCCGCGCGCCAGCCTCGCAGAACTGCAGGCGGAGCGGCTGCGCCAGTCGCTCTACCGGGCCTATGACAACGTCCCGTTCTACCGACAGGCCTTCGACGCGGCAGGGGTGGCGCCAGCCAGTCTGACGTCAGCTACCGACATCAGGAACTTTCCCTTCACCGTGAAGACCAACCTGCGCGACAGTTATCCATACGGCATCCTCGCGATGCCCGTGGAAAAGCTCGCCAGGATCCACGCCTCTTCCGGCACCACCGGAAAGCCGACAGTCGTCGGCTATTCGGTCGGCGACATCGACCGCTGGGCGATGCTGATGGCGCGGTCCATGGCAGCCGCCGGGTTGCGGCCCGGCGATCTGGTACACAACGCCTATGGCTATGGCCTCTTTACCGGCGGGCTCGGTGCGCATTACGGGGCAGAGAAACTGGGTTGCCCGGTCGTGCCTGTCTCGGGCGGCGGCACCGAACGGCAGATCACGCTGTTGAAGGATTTCCGGCCAAGCGTGCTCTGTTCGACCCCGTCCTATGCGCTGAACCTCGCAGAAACGGGCGAAAAGATGGGCGTCGATATGGCGGCGCTTCCGCTGCGGCGGGGGCTTTTCGGGGCCGAGCCCTGGAGCAACCAGATGCGGGGCGAACTGGACCGCAGGCTGGGCCTGAAGTCGATCGACGTCTATGGCCTGTCAGAGATCATGGGGCCCGGCGTCGGTTGCGAATGCGACGCGACCCGCGACGGACTGCACGGCTGGGAGGATCATTTCCTCTTCGAAATCATCGACCCGGAAACGCTGCAACCGCTAGCGATGGGCGAAACCGGTGAACTGGTCATCACCACGCTGACCAAAGAAGCGATGCCGATGATCCGCTACCGCACCCGCGACATTACCCGGCTGACAGACGAGCCCTGCGCCTGCGGGCGAACCCATCTGCGCATTATGCGGGTCGACGGGCGCGACGACGACATGATGATCATCCGGGGCGTCAACGTCTATCCGTCGCAGGTCGAGGCAGTGCTGGTCGGAATCAAGGGCCTGTCGCCCCATTACCAGATCCGGCTGTTCAAGGACGGCGTTCTGGACGCGATGGCCATCGAGGCCGAGGTGTTGCCCGATGCGCCGCAGGATGCGGACGCCTTGATCGCCATGGCGGTCGACCTGCGTCACCACATCAAGTCGATCATCGGCGTGACCTGCGCCGTGACGGCCCGATTGCCCGGAGATATCCCGCGGTCGCAAGGCAAGGCCGTGCGTGTGCTTGACACGCGCAAGTCCTGATCCGGCGAAATTGAACCTCTGCTCTGCGACCAGCAGAGCACCCCCCTTTTGAAGATTTCTGCCCGATACCTGCTTGACCCGGAGTCACACGAGATCACTTTCCGGACAGGATTGGGGTATGCTGGCGCTGCCGAAAACCATTCCGACGCGGCTTTGTCTGCAGTTCGCCCGGCCTTGGGTGCGATCCACGATCTGTTCCCGGTGTTGGCGGCATTTGTCGTGCAGAAATCCGGGGTGACGAGCCAGTTATTCCGGGCCATCCGCGAGAACCTGGAACGCGGGCCAGACCAAGGCGACCCGCCTTGAGCAATATCCGCTCCTTCAACAGCCGATATGCAGCGCCCCGCCCTGTGCCGATCATATCCTTGAGCCGCACCCGTTCATCAGAACTCAGACGAACCACATACTTCACAACAGGACCTCGTTTTGCCATCTCTATATCCTCCCACAATCTGGTCGGGAGTGATTCAGAAAAACACACGACGTCAAATCACTTGAAGCGATGGACTAGGGCCTGTTGAGATTCACCGTGTACGAATGACGGTCGCTCCGATATGGACCATTGCTTCAAAGCTTGTATCAGT
>JAAELR010000221.1 GCA_024226455.1 Paracoccaceae bacterium | reverse complement strand
GGTGCGTTTCCCAAGCTGGTCGAGATGGAACGCCGCTTCGGTTCGATCTTGCGCGCAGTGATCGCCGCCAGCCGCGGCAGCGAGCCGGGTCGGCAGCTGTTTTCCTGGCCAGGCGGTATCGCGACCCTGCCGCAGGCGCTGGCCGCGTCGCTGGGCGGGCGCATCCGTACCGGCGTCTCGGTCAGAAAGATCAACCGCCACCGGCAGGGGTTCGATATCGCCACTGTCGGCGATGGAACCCATTGCGCCGATGCCGTGGTTCTGGCCGTTCAACCGCATGTCGCCGCCAGCCTGACAGAACGGTTGGATCCCGAAGGCGCCGAAGCTCTGGCAGGCATCACCGCTCCGCCTGTGGGGGTCGTGTTCCTTGGCTACCGGCGTGGCCAGGTTGCGCATCCGCTCGACGGTCTGGGCTATCTCAGCACCAGGGGAGGTGACCAGACCATCTCTGGCACCCAGTTCAATTCCACCATGTTCCCAGGGCGGGCACCCGAGGGGCATGTTTCGGTGTCTTGCTATGTCGGTGGTGCCAGAAACCCCGGGCTTTCGGGGCTTGGCGAGGCGGATCTAGCGGGTGCGGTGCATGACGAACTGGCCGGTCTGCTGACCATCAAGGGGGACCCGGTCGTCACCCGGTTCCGAAAATGGCCCCAGGGTCTGCCGCACTACACGCTCGGTCATGCCGCCAGATCCGCCACGATCCTGGCCGCACACGAAAGGGTGGCTGGGCTATACCTGACCGGCAATTATCTGGGCGGCGTATCTGTCGCCAATTGCCTTGATACCGCAAGGCGAGCGGCCGAGGCCGTTGTCTCCGCGCCACCGTTGCAGGAGACCCGCCCGGACCGGCCTGCCGCGACTGCTGTGGCAATGTGACCGGAGCAATCCAACGGCGGCTCGCTGGGCAGAACAGGGGAATCGACTGAGCAACTTGGGCGATCAAGGTGGCGCCGGGAAACCCCGTTGAGTTGCATGCCTCCCCTCAGAACCGCAGTATTTCCATTCAGTCGATTGCCCTGCTGCGCAGAAGGGATGCTCTTTCGCCGGCGGCGGCGGAATGCTACTACTGTTGATGACATCGACGCAAAGCGGAGCAGCCGGATGTATCTGTTCGACACGTTGGATCAGCTATCCGATCCTGCTTTGGCGATCGATGGGAAAGCCAGGATCGTTGGGTGGAGTCCGGGGGCCGAAGATCTCTTCGGGCACAGTGCGGATTCGGTGATTGGCCAGCGTTGCGGCGATATCGTGCAGGGCATCTATCCGAACGGCGAGCCGATGTGCACGCCGATGTGCGAGGCAGTGACCTGTCTGAAGGGTGGCAAGAAGCACTCTGTCGATACCTGTCTGCTGCGGCACAAGGATGGGAATGTCTTCCCGGCCAGCATCGACCACGTTCGACTGTCACCCGGCGCTGGCGAAACTGCGGCGGGCCCGGCAGTCTCGGTCATGTTCATTGGAAAGGTCGAGACCGCGACCCGGGTCGCACCGCCCGCCCTTCTGCGGATCTTTTCGCTGGGGCATTTTTCGCTGGTCCTTGATGGTGCCGGGCTGGCGGTCGATTCCTGGAAGCGAAAACAGGCACTGACGGTGTTGAAGTTTCTGGTCGGCAAGGTCAACCGGCCGGTCCACCGCGAAGTGCTGATCAAGGCGCTATCGCCCGATGCCGACCCCGGCCGCGGCTGGGACCGGCTGAAGGTCGCGGTCAGCTATCTGCGCAGCCAGCTACAGCAGAGCGGTGTCGAGATTGACCCGGTCCTGACGCTCGACCAGTCCTACTTGCTGCGCGGTGACGTGGTATGGATTGATGCCGTCGAATTCGAAAAGCTGCTGGTTGCCGGTAATCGCCATGCGCAAGAGCAGCGCGTCGATGAGGCTCTCGTCTGTTTCGAGGATGCAAGCAGGCTCTATCGTGGGGACTTTCTGGAAGACGACCCCCATGCCGACTGGTGCAGCCAGGAACGCGAGCGGCTGCGCGAGGGTTACTTCGACATGTTGGCGGGTATGGCGAAATGCCAGGCGGCAAAGGGCGACTATCGTGCGGCTGCGCAATCCTATCAGCGCGCACTCTATCGCGATCAGTCGCGTGAGAGCTTCCTGCGGGGCTTGCTCGACAGCCTCGGCAAGCTTGATGGCTCGGGTGTGACACCGTCGCAACTTGATATCTGGAAGCACAATCTGGACAAGGAATTCCAGAATGTTCCGAAACCCGAACACATGCAAATCTACGAAGAGCTGATCCGGGCCAAACAGGACGACCCTGAAGTGTCCAGCTGACATCCACCGATGAACGAGGCGCCGATCAGTTTCGAGAAACCCCGGGGCGTCGCCAGACGGTTCGCGCTCGTCTTTTCGGCGGCATTGCTGTTGCTTGTTGCCACTGGTGCCGCGCATTTCCTGATCCGCGAAAGAACCGGACGCATCGAGGTCGAGACCCGCGAGAGACTGAACCTCGGTCTGGGCAAGGGCGCCATCGATCGCGGTCTGCAGGATGTCATCTCTGATTTGGCATTCCTGGCCCGGCACAATGAGAATTCCGATCTGTTCTCGGACGACAACGAGGCCGCACGCCGCGCCTTGGCTGAGCAGTTCCGGGTTTTCAGTCGGCAGAAGGGAAAATACGACCAGATCCGGGTGCTGGACGAAACCGGCCAAGAGGTGGTGCGCGTCAACTACAATGGCGGGGAACCCTTCGCTACGGCCGAGGCCGAACTGCAAAACAAGTCGGAACGCTACTATTTTACCGAGACCTGGGCGCTACGGGATCGTGACGTCTATATCTCTCCGTTCGATCTCAATATCGAACATGGGCACATCGAACGGCCCGAGGTTCCGATGATCCGCTTCGGGACGTTGATGCTGGGTACCCGTGGCAACAAGCGAGGCGTGTTGCTGTTGAACTATCTCGGCTCGTCGCTGATCGACGATTTCAAAGAGGCCACCGCCAATATCGCCGACCATGTCATGCTGCTCAACAGCGATGGGTTCTGGCTGAGCGATCCGGGCGACCGCACTGAATGGGGGTTCATGTACGGGCTGGATGATACGTTGGCAAAGCGGGTTCCCGAGGTCTGGCAGCGCATCAAGGCCGAGGAATCGGGGCAGTTCTATGCAAGCGAAGGGCTTTTCACCTTCGCCACAATTCACCCGGTTTCAGATTCGGCGGCACGGGTGCCCTATTACTGGAAGGCGGTATCGCAGGTCGCGCCGCGGCGGTTTACCGCCAGCCTGTCCGGTTTTCTGCGCCAGACCCTGCCGCTCTATGTAACGATGTTCGTTCTGCTGGCTGCGGGGTCGTTCTTGGTTGCGCTGGCGCGGTTCCACCACCGCCAGGTTGTGACCGAGTTCGAAAGCGAACGCCGTTTTCGTGAGTTGCTGGAGCGTCGGGTTGAAGAAAGAACTCACGAGTTGCGCAGGACCGAAGAGGAAAAGAACCTGGTTGTCCAGCGTTTGATCCAGGCCGAGAAAATGACCGCCGTCGGCACCATGGCATCCGGAATCGGCCACGAGATAAACAATCCGCTATATGCCATCCTGGGACTGGCCGAGGCGATCCGAGACGATGACGAAGCCGATCAGGCCCGCGGCCATGCCGACAAGATCCTTGGCTATACCAGGCAGATCGGCGGCATCGTGAAGAACCTGACCGGCTATGCACAGCCGTTCCGCGACGACGACCACGAGCCGGCGGATGTCAATGAGAGCATCCGCGAGGCGGTCTCGATGGTAGAACGCACCCTGCTCGACGACCGGATCGAGATCAGAACCGATCTTGCAGACCTGCCCACAATCGCGGCCTATGCCGAAGAAATAAACCAGGTGCTATTCAACGTCGTCCGAAATGGTGTGCAGTCGGTGGACGGCACCGGTATCATCGAGATTTCCAGCCACTACGACAGCGAAAGGATCACCCTACGCGTGACCGACAGCGGCGAGGGGATTGCACCGGAAAACCTGGGCAAGGTGTTCGACCCGTTCTTCACGACCAAAGAACCCGATCAGGGCGAAGGATTGGGGCTTTATGTCGTTCACCAGATCATCCAGAAATACAACGGCTCCATTTCGGTCAAGAGCGAGGTCGGAGAAGGTACCACCTGCGTGATCGAATTTCCGGCAATGCCGCCAGAGGAAAAGGCGTAGAGGCGATGAAACAAAAGATCCTTGTCGTGGACGACGAGATATCGGTTCGCGAGACCGTTCGGCTGCAGTTGAAGGGTACCGGCCACGACATTCTCGAGGCCGGGGATGGTGGCCAGGCGATTGCCATGCTTGGCGATAGTAATCCCGCCGGTGTCAGCGTGATCATCTGCGATGTGCGAATGCCCAACATCAACGGAATCGAGGCGATTTCGTTCTTCCGGGCACAGCACCCGTCGATCCCGATCATTGTTCTGACCGGATATCCGGACGTCAAGCTAGCCGTCGGTTTCATGGAAAAGGGCGTGTTTGACTACGTCGTCAAGCCGGTTGAAAAAAAGCGACTTGTCGCCAAAGTGGAAAAAGCCGCCATCCAGAGTGCCGCCATGCGAGCCGTCGAGTAATCTGTAGTGGTTCAGATGTGATCTGACAGTTGGCCGTTCTTCCGGCGGCGTCTGTCAGGCCAAGTTCAGTTCACGAACTTTTCCTTCCAGATTTCCTTGCCCTCGATCATGGTCTGGAACGGCGTTCTGCCGCAACACATTT
>JAAELR010000220.1 GCA_024226455.1 Paracoccaceae bacterium | reverse complement strand
GCTAAACCCCAGAAATCTTGCGAAAAACAATACTTGAAAATCGGAATTATATCAACAAAAACAACGCGCTGAGAGAAAATCACAGGCGACCATCTACCTTGCGGCGGCGGCAGACCGCTTCAAGCGCTACGCGCTGTTCGTCGGTCAGGGAAACTGTTTTGTGTTGCTTGTTCATGCTCTGACGCTGCATGATAACCCGCGCTTGGCCATGCGGTGCATTGACTCAATGGGCCAGAAAATCTTCAGGTCAATTCAGGCGCAGGAGTATAACAAAAAAAACCCCGCCCCGGCAAGTTTGCCCTTGGGGCGGTTCCGCACCCGGGTCGTGCGGCAAACCAGCCATAACCCAGGGCGCGCGGAGCCGCGCCGGCGGTTTCATGGTTCACACGATGCGGTCGCGGGATATGCGGCCTATGCGGCCTTTCGCCCGGTGCGGCTCGCCAGCCGGGCGGCGATCGCCGCCGGCACCAGCCGCGACGACGAAACGCGCGGCAGGTCCATCTCTTCGATCACCGGCGCATCGGCGCGTTCGGAGCCGTTTGCAAAGGCCGACCGGTCGGGGATGTCGAGATAGCTCTCGGCGGCACAGCCCTCGGCCAGGATCAGCTCATGGGTCTCGGTTTCCACGTGGTAGTAGGTGAAGCCGTCCAGCGGCATGTCGCTGACCTGATGGATGCTGGTGCCGTTGACCAGCGCGCTGGCGTTGATCAGCAGCCCATCGATTTCCAGCGCATGATCGGGCGAGACACAGAGGTCGCGGGCGGGCAGGCCCG
>JAAELR010000219.1 GCA_024226455.1 Paracoccaceae bacterium | reverse complement strand
TCATGCCGTTGGTATAAGTCGGCCAGAAATAAGAGAGTGAGGGGCGTGCCGGCGAGTAGCACAATGATCGAGAGCGGCAGCCCCAGCCGCCAATAGTCGCCGAAACGATAGCCGCCAGGACCCATCACCACCGTATTGCATTGGTGTCCGATGGGGGTCACGAAGTCACATGCCGCGCCGATCGCAACGGCCATGAGGAAGGGATCCGGGCTGTAGCTGAGATTGGTTGCGAAACTGGCCGCGATGGGCGCCATGACAAGCACGGTCGCGGCGTTGTTGAGGAACGGCGTCACCGTCATGGCCGTGGCCATGAGCAGCAGTAAGGCGCCATAGGCGGGAAGCTACGCCGCCGTGTCGGACAGCCAGGCCGCGATCAGGTCGGTGCCGCCGGTGGTCCGCAAAGCGTCACTGACCGGCATCAGCGCACCCAGCATGATCAGAATAGGCCATTCGACGACGTCGTAGGCTTCCCGCAAGGACAGCGAGCGGGTGAGCACCAGGACGACGGCGGCGCCAAAAAAGGCAATCGCGATGGGCACGATGCTGAAGGCCACGAGGAGCATGGCCACGGTGAGAACCGCGAGCGGCCACAGAGTGCGCTGACGGCCGATACGCAAATCCCGCTCCGCCAGAGGCAAAAGATGCAACTCGCCGAGCGTTTCAGGCATGGCGGCGAGGTTGCCCTTGAGGACCACGACATCGCCGGCACGCAGCCGCACGGAGCGCAAATGGTTGGCAAT
>JAAELR010000218.1 GCA_024226455.1 Paracoccaceae bacterium | reverse complement strand
TTGAAAGGTGGCGCTGAAACAGCCGGCGCAGTCGCCAGCTCGGCCAGCCGACGCTATCACAAATGGTTTCGATCGACCGCGGCCGTTCGATGTTGGCCAGCATGATTTCGATGCTCATGGCCAGCGTCCGGTTCAGGCGCGGGATCGACCAGTCGCGGCCGAAGGCCCCTTCGGCGATGGAACCTTGCAGCGGCTGGTAGTTCATGATCTCGGCGACGCGGCGAGCCAGTTGCGGTGAGATATAATGCTCGACCATCGCCAGCGTCATGTCGAAAGTCGCAACCCCGCCAGCGCTCGAGCAACGCTTGCCCTGCAAATCGAACAAGCGGTCGGCAAACAACGAATCACCCCAGGCTTCGCGAAAGCCGATGATCGCTTCGTGGTGTGCCGCCGCCGGATGGTTGGCCAGCAGGCCGGCGTCGGCAAACAGCAGGGCGCCGGTGTCGACGCAGCCCATCAACGCGCCTTCGGCCGCGCGCTTGCGCAGCCAGTTTTTCAGCGGCGTGGTCATCATCCGCGCGGGCGAATAGGACGCGAGCAAGATTACCGCATCGGCCGGATCGTCGTCGAGCGCGCCATCGACGTCGATACGCCGGCCGCTGGAAGAACGGGGATTATCACCGTCCGGGCTCAGGATGCGCCAGGCGAAAACCGGCCTCGGTGATTCACGGTTGGCGACGCGTAGCGGCTCGGTAAGCAGCGATAAGGACAGCAAAGGATA
>JAAELR010000217.1 GCA_024226455.1 Paracoccaceae bacterium | reverse complement strand
TGATCTCGGCATCAGCCAGCTTTTCTTCCAGCGCGGCACGCAATCGATTGGTCTGGCCCAACGCGCGGTTGACGGCGCGCATTTCTCCGCCCGGCTCGATGCCCGAATGACACGACAGGATCTGCTCCATCAGCGTGGTGCCCGACCGGGGTAGACCGGTGATAAAGATCGGCTGCACGCCCTCCAGGCCACCGTCGCCACAGCGCGCGATCAGCGGGGCCGAGGCGAATTCGATCAGCCGGTCCGCCTGTTCACGGGCGTTGACGGGGTCGTATTTCACCTCTTCGGCGATCAGCGCATTTCCCGCATCGAAATGCGTGAACGCGCGCGGGTAGTCGCCCAGATCGTCATAGGCTTTGCCGGCAGCCATATGCAGGCTGCGTTGCGTCGGCTTGGGCATATCGTCAAGCTTTTTCAGCGCTTGTTCAAGGAATTGCACCTCGGGGGCGTCGGTTTCGGTGCGGCGCAGGCGGATCAGCTGGGTCATCGCCCCCACTGCCAGACGCGGGCGGGTCGCCGCCCTCAGCAGGTCATTGGCGGCGCTCTGCATCTCGCCCCGGGCCGCCATAATGCGCGCCCGAACCAACAACGCCGGTCCGGGCTCATCGGCCAGATCGATGGCTTTTTCGATGTGGTAAAGCGCGGTGTCATGCCGCTCTGCCCGGTATAGCGACTGGGCGATCTCCAGATGCAATCCCGGAGCATTCGGCTCGACCGACAGGGCGCGATACAGCGCATCCGCCGCCTCATTCGACCTGTTCAGCGTGTTATAAGCATTGGCGAGGTTCACGGCCGCATCGACAAACCGTGGCTCCAGATCCAGCGCGGCCTTCAGGTGGGTGATGGCCTCGCGATATTGTTCTTTCAACACTAGGAGCCCGCCGAGGTTGCTGCGGGCAATGGCGTATTTGGGGGCTCTTTCGACGGCGTTGCGCAATTGGAAGAGCGCCTCATCCTGCTGGCCGTCGCGCGCCAGGAACGCCCCGTAGTCCGCCGCCAATACCGGGTCCTCCGGGGCGGCCTCGGTGGCGCGGCGCAGGTCGTTCAGGCCGTTTTCCGCGTCGCCCATTTCATATCGGGTGGCGCCGCGCTGCCCCAGCAGCAAGGGGATTTCACCATGCTCGGCCATCAGGGTTTTCAGCAAGTTCAGAGCGGCGTCAAACCGCGCCTCGGCCCGGTGCTGCGACAGGCGCACCAGCGCGTCCTTCAACTTCTGTTTGCCATTCACCGTTGGTGTTTCCACCCCGCTTTCCAGTGACACCTTGCTCAATCCCCAGCTTTCAGATCACGTGAACACTATGGCAGCTGAAACATTGGGGCAATTCATTAACCCGGATTATTCATGAGGCCCATGTTTCTGGGCGGATTATCAAAGCTGAGGGTGGCTTGGGTACCAGGCAATAGCTTTTCGTTGCGCGGGCTGGTGCGCTTGCGAATGGTTTGATGGCTTCGGTTTCGGGATGTGCGGGGCTGATGCGTTGGGGCGGTTATGGCGCTTGAGCGCGGCTGTCGCTCCTGGCGAGGAGCTTTGTCAGCACCGCGACGA
>JAAELR010000216.1 GCA_024226455.1 Paracoccaceae bacterium | reverse complement strand
TTCAACATCCCCGTTTGCCCAATTGACCTGCAGGCCATTATTCCCGGATGAGAAATTGGGGCTCTGCCAAACCCCACTGGCCTCGGTGATACCAACCGCACCCGGCCCTATGGCGTTTGCCGTGACTGAGTTTGCAGCCAGCGCACCCGCCGTCACTGAGCCAGCCGCAAGGGCATCTGTCGTCACTGAGTTTGCAGCCAGTTCATCCGCTGTGACCGAGCTCTCAAAGATGAACTCATCGCCCCGGAACCGGCCTGTATGAACTTCGCCGGCCTCAGGATCAGAGGCCGACACCAGCTCCAGCACGGTGCCACCAGACCCGGCTTGGGTCCTGAATACAATCCCGGCGCCATTCATCCCGCTGGCCTGGGCATGTGCGAACTGCAAGATTGCCGCCTCAGAGCTGGCTGAGGCGTCCTGCACCGAGAGGCTGTGCAGCCTGGCCGTTAACACCGTGCCCGGGTCAACACCGGAATGGGTCCAGTAAAGCCGCAGATCAACCCGCTCATCCCCACCGCTGACATAGCCTGAGGGCCGATCAACAAACACGTCAACCTTTTGAACAGCATTCAAATCGGTGTGGCAAACGTCCTTGAAATAAACATGTGTGGTAAAGGTGCTGTTGCCCGCGATGTATTCCAGCCGCACAAATGCACCGCCCCAGCTGGTGCCAGCCGTCAGTTCAACCTCAAAGGTGATGAGGGCTTTGGTCAGGCGGCTGGCATCCCCAACGCCCAAGCTGCGCTCGTTCACACGATACTGGTGGATATATGGCTGAAAGACGGGGCCGCCCGAAGCAATGTCGAACTCTATGGCATTGCCATACTTTCCCGGCACCTTGGTCACGCTCGATGGCGGGCCAGTCTCCACAGCCCAATCATCTGGCCAGGTTGCATCCCAGGCGGCAAATACCGGGTTGGACGCACCGCCCTGCAATAATTTCGCCGCCGCCGTTTTTGCCGCAACAGCGCTGGCCTCTGCCGCCTCAGCGCCAATCTTTGCAGTCGCTGAATCCGTCTCGGAAATCGCGGCGTTTGCAGCTGCCATCTCGGCAAGCGTCGCATCATGGTCCTGGGGTCGCAGATGAAACCGATGAAACTGCACCCGCTTGGCTGATCGGGCATAATAGTTCGCCATGAGATACACGCGACAGTATTGCACCGTTCCCGTGAACGTGTCTGGCCTTGGAAGTGAAGCAGATATCCGCACAAGCTCACCTGGAGGAAAATCAGACATAAACCGCAAATCAGCCACAGCGCTGCGCGCGGTTCCCTCGGTATTCACCCAATGCACCAGCACAAAAAGACCATCCGGCGAGCCGCTTAACAGCGTCAATTCAAAATCAAATGACCAAACATCTGCATCAGCCAGGCCGGTCCACCCGGCCCAGGTTGAGAAGATTTGAATGCCCGCATCTGTATCCTCATCAACATCCCATTCCAGCGAATTCCCCAAGCTATAGACCTGATTGGCCAACAGAGTAGGAGCCGTGACCCATTCAGTCCAATCAACGCCGTTTTCGTAGGCAAAATACTGCGACCGCAACACACCACCGCCCTCGCCAACCACCTGAGCCGATAGTTGCTCTGAGGCCAGGGCGGCAGCCGCAGAGCCCGCCGCATTCGTCTCACTCGACGCCGCCGCGACCTGTGCCGCCTCTGCCGCCGCCCGCTCGGTCGCAGCCGTTGCCGCATCGAGGGCCGCCGCACTTGCGCTCTGCCCCGCCGCCGTCTCAAAGGCAGACGCACTGGCCGCATCAGTCGCAGCAGCTGACGCATTGGTTGCGGCGGAGGTTGCAGCACTGGCCGCAGCCGTTTCAGACGTGGCAGCACTGGCGGCGGAGCCCGCCGCATTGGTTTCGCTCGACGCCGCCGCAACCTGCGCCGCCTCAGCCCCGGCCCGCTCGGTCGTCGCCGTGGCGGCATCGAGGGCAGCCGCAGAGGCATGCGACCCCGCCGCCGTCTCATGCGCCGCCGCATTGCCTTCAGATGACAAAGCAGCCGCAGCGCTTGCCTCTGCGGCACCAACATCAGCAGAGGTTGGCCGGATGTAGCACCGATGAAACTTGATTTGCTTGGGGGCCTTTGGCCCGAAGTTGGCCATAAGGTAAGCTTTGTGTTCGCCAAAGGTTCCTGAATAGTCAGCAGGCCGCCTAACGATGAATGAGCGGTGATATAGAACGCCGGTCTGCACCCCGCCGCTCACCAGATCATCAAGATCAACCATGAAACGGTATGTCGCAGACACATCGTTTCGCCAGTCGAACAAGACACGCGCGCCGGAAATCGACCCGCTCACCAGCTCAAACGCTATGTCAATCGTGTACTCATCCAGGTTTGCTGCGCCGGTCCAAATCGCAAAGTCGGAATTTATAAAGACCCCGGCATCCTCTGCGGTCACCACATCAAAAACGAGAGTATTGCCCTGGCCAAAAACCTCATTGGCGACAACGGTCGGACCTATGGCCCAATGCAGATCTGTCCACTTGGAGCCATACTGAACCTCCAGGAATTGGCTGGACAGCACGCCGGATGCCTGGTCTGCAATCTCTGCGCTCAGTGTGGCGCTGGAGGTTGCCGACGCGGCAGACCCCGCCGCGCTGGTTGAGGATGCAGCAGCCGCATTTTCTGCCGCAAC
>JAAELR010000215.1 GCA_024226455.1 Paracoccaceae bacterium | reverse complement strand
CCTCTCCGCCGTATCAGGAACTTGTGAGGCGTGCGCTTCTATCGGATTGCGTAGACCAGAAGATCCGGTCTGCGTTGCAGCGATCACGGGAAGACGGGGCGGCAGAGGAAGCTAGAGAGTCCAGATAACTACGCCGGGCGCGGCAGCGGCTAGACGTTGCAGCGAAATGAAAAAACCGTTGGCGCATAAGAGGCGCTCATTGCCGTGCAAATCGGCAGCCCGGCAACCGGAGGTGAGATGAACATAGACGAACAAATCAAGGCGCTCAAGCAAGCCCGCCGCACCGCCCTTGAGGATGCGGCGAAGCTGTGTGCCGCTCGGGTGGACGCGGTGAACGCCTCGGAACTCTCACAGCCATTAGCAACGGCGGTTGTATACGAACTGCGAGCAATGGCCATAGAGATCCGCACCCTCATGGAGCGAGACGATGGATAAAATAATTACGGGGCCGTGGCGTGTGGCGTTCTTTGGGCCGGGCGATAAGCAGGGTATGACAACGTGTGGCGGCACGCTTGCGAAGTGCCTGGAAGCTGCCGAACGGTGGGAGCGGGGCTGTCGTGACGGTGTCACCTGCGAGGCTGTTAGGCCCGAGGACTGGAGCCGATGAGCGCGACGATG
>JAAELR010000214.1 GCA_024226455.1 Paracoccaceae bacterium | reverse complement strand
GTGACGCCCGCAGAATCTGCGCACGGAAACCTCTGATTGCGCCTCCGAGCTTGCCTTCGAACCACACTGGACACAATATATTGTATACGGGAAGCGCCTCACCTGGCGTCTCTCTTGGCGAGATACATCACACGTTCTCTTCATCCGTGAGAGGTGTCGGCGTCTCATGAGGCCGACACCCCGCACATGATTCGGAGGTCACTCTCATGATCCTCTCCACGCATGACGCGTATCTGTCGCATCTGTCGTCGCAATTCACCGCCCACGCCGATGATCGGCGATTCTGGGAGGCGCTGGGCACCTACACCGAAGAACTGAGTTGTCTGCTCGACACGTCGCTGGACCCGGTCCGCGACGCGTTGGAAGCGCTGTATTGCCCCACCGGGCAAGGTGATCCCACGGACCCGGTGCTGATGCTGCGCTCCTGGCTCCTCATGGCGCTCTGTCGCGAAGGCAGTCCCTCAGTCTGGGCCAGACGTCTGCGCCGGGAATCGGTGCTGGCGGTGCTGGCCGGGTTCGTGCCCGGTGACACGCCGGGAGCCAGTACGCATCGGGATTTCCTGACCCGCCTGGCCGACGGCCCGTACGCCGTCCGCTGTCGCCAGGATGTGCCGCTCAGTCACCAACTGGCCGGACGCCATCGCCGCCGCCTGGCCGACGCCACTAAAGCTCGCCGTGAGGCCGCGGACGCCGCC
>JAAELR010000213.1 GCA_024226455.1 Paracoccaceae bacterium | reverse complement strand
CAGAACTTGCTAGCCGTTGGGCTCGGCGTAGGGTCCCATTCCGGCATGGATACGCGTCTGCGCTCTCATCGCGGCGACCTCCTCGGGCAGGCGAAAGCGACGCTGGCGGGAATGCCAGCGTCGACGTAGGTGCCCTGCCCTGCTGCCGCCTATCCTAGCGATGCCCGGCGCCATCCCCCGGTCTCTCGGCGCGGCAGAACTTGCTAGCCGTTGGGTTCGGCGTAGGGTCCCATTCCGGCATGGATACGCGTCTGAGCTCTCATCGCGGCGACCTCCTCCGGCAGGCGAAAGCAACGCTGGCGGGAGTGCCAGCGTCGACGTAGGTGCCCTGCCCTGCTGTCGCCTATCCTAGCGACGCCTGAGCTGCCCCTTCGTTCTCTGCGCCCCGGTAGAAACTGCAAACCGCTGGGATCGATCACGGGATGCACTCCAGCCTTGACATGCGTCTGCACGTCCCGATCGACCGGAGCGCTGGACGCGGATATTTCTCGCGAAGCCGTCCCGCGGCCAGTGATTCCCTGGCAATGAGGAGCCGGGTGTTGCCAGCGGCCGGTGATTCCCTGGCAATGAGGCGCTGCGCGTTTCCAGGGCGGGTGATTCCCTGGTAGAGAGGCGTTGTGCGCCTCCCGGGCCGCGTGATTCCCTGGTAATGAGGCGTTGTGCGTCTCCCGGGCCGCGTGATTCCCTGGTAGTGATCCGTTGCAGGTTCGCGCAACGGGTGATTCCCCGGCAGTAGGGACGTTGCGCGTTTGCGCAGCGGCTGATTCCCGGGCAATAAGGGCGCTTCGCGTGCGCGCGGCGGCTGATTCCCGGGCAAGGAGGCGTGGCACGCTTGCGCAGCGGCCAATTACCTGGCAATTAGGCGTCGCCTGTCCGGCACAACGGCTGACTACCTGGCAATGAAGCGTCGCCTGTTCGGCGCAACGGCTGGCCCCAGGGGAGCGGGCGGCGTCGAAGCAGGGCATTGCAGGGACTCCGGCGCTCCCCTGGGACCGTGTCTCTGACCGCCAAGGTACGCCGGCGACCCAAGGCGCTCAAGCGATCCTGCCGGGACGCCTCGGATCGTGACCCGGGGAGACGCTATGGCCGAAAACACTGTTTAAAACCCATGTGCTACGATCGCCGTATGTCGCCCGACAGCCCGCCTCGCGCGGTGGACAGCAAGCCCTGGATCCACCGCGTCCACCTGGTGCTCCAGCAGATCTTTCGCCGCGCCGGCCAGGGCTCGGTCAAGCGTGTCGAGGCGGCGCTCGAGATCAGCGAGGGCTCGTTTCGCCAGTG
>JAAELR010000212.1 GCA_024226455.1 Paracoccaceae bacterium | reverse complement strand
CTTGTTGCCGCGAAAGGCAGCGAGGAACCGGCCCATGCGGGTTGCCGTGGCGATTGCCTCGAGCCTCTTGCCCTGTGCCGCCAACGCCTTGGTGAGGTCGAGCGCCAGCATCGCCTTGTTCGGATCCTCGACCCGATCGAAAAGCTCATATGCCTGGCGCAGGCGCTCCTCGGCAAGATCGAATGCTCCGCGGGCAAAGGCGATCGCGCCATGTCTCCAAACGACCGTTGCCCGATTGACTCGGCCCGCCTGCTTCGACAGGGCGACAGCCGGCCCAATGGCGCGCTCGGCGCGTTCGAGGTCGCCCACCTCTACGTAGGCGGTAGCCAGCGCCTGGTACGCCGCCAGGAGATTGCGATCGGCGCGCAGGGAGCCTTGCCGTAGGAAGCTCAGCGATTTCTCGAGCACGGCAATAGCTTTTCTGTATTTACCGAGGTAGATGAAGGCTGCCCCCCGGTCAACCATCACGGCCCCGAGATCGGTCGCACAATCCAGGTCGATGTAGATGACCAACGCTTCGTCGAGCAACCTCATCATGTCCACGAAGCGGCCATGATCACTGAGCACATACGCGCCCCTCTGGAGCAGCTTTGCGATCGTTTCCGACAGGCGATGGCGGCGGGCGAAGGCGAGGGCAAAACTCAGCGCGCGGGCG
>JAAELR010000211.1 GCA_024226455.1 Paracoccaceae bacterium | reverse complement strand
CCGGCGACGCAAGAAGGCCGACACACTGTTGGACTTCCTAGATCGCCTGTGACCAAATTATGCAGAGTTGCGGGCGTTCCTGGGCCTGCAATCGCCAGCCGATTCGCCCGCAACTCCGCATAGCGCGGAACTGCACATAATTCTTTTTATGCAGAGCTTTGCATAATCGCAAAAATTGGTTATTCCTGGGCCATGAAGCCGCGGGGTCTCGGGCCGCCGTGTTGTACACGATCTTGGCGGGCGCCAAGCGTCATCACATCGACCCTTGGGTCTACGTTCGCGACCTGTTGCTCCGCCTACATGCGGATGACCCTCGCTTGGAAGAGTTGCTGCCGGACCGCTGGGCCGCGGCGCATCCCGAGGCGATCCTCAACCACCGGCTGGAGGAATCACGCACAAGAGCCGTCCGCACTCGTGCTCGCCGGGCACATCGCCGCGCCCGATGCAAGTGATCCCCGCTGCGTCCCAACGGTCGGAATGGCGTCACGAACTCTCCGAAGCAAGGCGGCTCCATAGATGTTGCTGCGTACAATCCTGCGGCTCGGAATCGAGACTCGCAGGCCGCGTCCGTGAACTCTCCCCGCCTGCCTGTCGAGTCGTCTCGACAAAATGAATGCCTGTCGCCCGGCATGGCAACTCAACGAGCCATTGCACCCGTCCCCGGCAAGAGACCAGACGTTGACCAGACCGTACACTCGCCGCGATCCCCGACCGTCCACGGAAAGGATGGCCAACCAAGAAACCCAGCCGGTTGCGACTGGCCAAAACCGCCAATCGATCCAAGTGTTGACCAAGACAACACTGCCATGAACAGAACGGACGCTTTCGTCTCGGCGGCTATCCGCACACCTTCGCAGCCGCGAAAGAAGCGGCTCGGCCAATGCCCTGGCCCAGAGAGCCACAGAAAAGCCCGCCCATGCCGGAGGCCCACCGCCGTCCATCCCACGGCCGTCCTGTGCAACGTCGCCCGACAAATGCCACCGGCCGGCACGCCGATGTCGCCGAAATACTCACCACGCTGACAGCAGCCAACTCTTTACCCCCCGAAGGCCGACAGGGCACTGGTGACCTACCAAGACCCGCCGCGAACGCTGGCTAGCCGAGTTCGACCATGGATAGGGCGGACGCTTACGCCCCGCCTGCGTCCCAGATCAGAGTGATTCGTGCACCAGGTGTGT
>JAAELR010000210.1 GCA_024226455.1 Paracoccaceae bacterium | reverse complement strand
TGCCCGCGCTCGGGCCGAACGCGGTCGGGCTGGTCAATTACGTCGATCCGATGGCGGCGAGGATGGACCATTTCGGCGTTCACCAGGTGGAACACGGGGTCGCGATTGTCAGCCAGGGGGGCGGGGTGTTATGCGACGCGGTTTTCTGCGATCGTGGACTGTCGATCACGCACATGGTCGGCTGCGGTAACCAGGCGGTGACCGGCGCCGAAAGCTGTGTCGATTACCTGCTGGACGATCCCCGGGTGCGTGCCGTGGGATTATCGTTCGAGGGGCTGCACGATGTCGCCGGATTGCGCCGCACGGCCGCCAGAGCTCTGAGCCTGGGCAAACCGATTGTTGCTTTGAAGTTTGGCAAGTCCGAGGCGGGTGCCCGTGCGGCGGCGTCCCACACCGCATCGATGACCGGCCACGGCGAGGCCTGGGAAGCCCTGTTCCGGCGTCTTGGGATCGTATCCGTCGCATCCGAATCGGAATTCTTCGAAACTCTGAAGCTGTTCGATTCGGGGCACATACCGAAAGGCCGGCGCGTGCTGGTCACCGCCGCTTCCGGCGTCATGGGCGTGATGCTGGCCGATCACCTGAGCGCCGCCGGTTTTGACTTGCCGCAACCCGATGGCGATCGCGCGCAAAAACTGCGCGAGCTGCTGCCGGGTATCGCCACGCCATGCAATCCGCAAGACGTGACCATGGCCGTGTGGAACCACAAGGAACGCCAGCGCGATATTTATGCGACGCTGCTGGAGCAAGGCTA
>JAAELR010000209.1 GCA_024226455.1 Paracoccaceae bacterium | reverse complement strand
GCATGCGCCGTCCAGGTGGCATACACGTCATATAGACCCGGCTCAGGGGCATTCAGTGTCCAGGTGGCCGTCTCGGAATGGGCGGGGATAACCACCGGCGGCGTGCCCGCGGGCAGGATGGTCACGGCGTCGGCCACCACGTGGCCGTTGGCCTTGTCACTCAGGGTGATGTTGCTGCCGCCGTCCAGGGTATATGTCCCCAACAGGTTCCATTGACCGCCATTTTGTCTTTGATCCACGATGACGATCTCGCTGCCGCCGCTGTGGTTGATGGTATATCCGGCGTTGCCCGCTCGGTTGGGGTGGGCGCTCCAAGTGGCGTACACGTCATAGCTTCCACTGCCGCCGAGCCCGACTGCCCAGGTGGCCGTATTCGCCCCCGTACCCGGGGCATGATACTGGTAGTCGTCGGCATAATATGGTTCAACGCTGGTGGAGTGCGCCCAGCTACCGGTGAAGCCGGCCTGTCGGTTGTCTATGGGCGAGCCCAGGATCCCCACCCCTATGGCGGTGGGGGCGTGATACTGGTAATCGCCCGCATAATAGTGTTTGACGCTGGTGGAGTGGGGCCAGCTGTCGCTATAACCGGCCTGCAGATTGTCTATAGGCGTACCCAAGACGCCGGGCCCGGCCACTTCACCGGAATGATACTGATAGTTGGTCCCCAGAAATCCACTCACCGCAGTGGACGCCGGCCAGTGGTCGCTGAAGTCGGCATCCGGATTGTCCAGGGTGATTTCCGTACCGGCGGCAACCCCTTGTTTGATCTGGCTGATCAGGGCGCCGTTCAGATAGACGTATTCCCTCTCGGTATGGCCGCTGCCGTCGAGTTCCGCGATGAGTCGTCCGCTTTGGTCGTAGACGAAGTGAGTGGTGTCGCTGCCGACCGTCTTGCTTGCCCTCTGATGACTGCCGTTGTAGGCATAGGTCGCTATCAAGCCGCCGTCGTTTACCTCGCTTAGCCGGCCGGTATCATCATAAATCAACTGACGGCTACCGAGCTGAACGGTGTTGCCCGTGGCGTCGTAGACCCGGGTTTCCGTGGTCGCACCGGCGATATCCAGCAATTGATGACTGTCGCCGGCGTAGGTGTAGTCGTTGTGCAGGGTATCTTCAGTGAGTTCGGTACGATTGCCCACCGCGTCGTAAGCAAAACCAAG
>JAAELR010000208.1 GCA_024226455.1 Paracoccaceae bacterium | reverse complement strand
GACCTTGGCCTCCAGAGCTTTCAGGCGGGTTTTGAAGTTCGCCAGATCGTGCCGCAGCCAAATCGACCGCACGCCAGACGGCGAAACAAACACGCCCAGCTTACGCAGTTCATTTGAGGTGCGGGCCTGACCGTAGGCCGGTTGTGATGGAGCGCGAGGGATGCGTTGCAATACTGACGCTGAACCGCCCCGGCCGGCATAACTCGATCGATGCCGAAATGGCGAACGCCCTCAGAGCGGCGATTACCGAGATTGAGTCGGACCCAGACCTGCGCGTGGTCATCCTGACCGGCGCGGCCAAATCCTTTTGCGCTGGCATGGATCTTGGCGCGTTTGTTGATGGTCAGGGTGATGACATCCTGTTCGGGGCAAACCGCTTTGCCGGGTTCGTCGATGCGCCTCGCAGCAAGCCTGTGATTGCTGCCATCGAAGGCGCCGCATTGGCCGGCGGCTGCGAAATTGCGCTGGCCTGCGATATGATCATCGCCAGTGAAACCGCCTTTTTCGGATTGCCAGAGGTCAGCGTCGGCACCTTCCCGGTGGCGGGCGGTGCCTTTCGCCTGGCCCGCAAGATCCCCCCCCCGCCAAGGCGGCTGAACTGGTTCTGACAGCGGACCGGATTTCGGCAGAGCAGGTACAGGACCTTGGTCTGGTGAACCGGGTCACGCCACAGGGCGAGGCATTGCCCGATGCCCGCCGCCCGTCAAGCGGCAAAGCCCGAGCCTGCATTGCGATAAGCCGCGCGTGGGGGGGCAAAGACATCAAGGACTTTGGCACCGTCCGGCCCCGCGCGGAACCCGTGCTCGACCTCGCCGGGCGTGCGCCAGAAATCACCCTTTCCAACCGGAACTTCGACACCGTCCTGAATGCGGATGCCGCTGCCTTCCAATAGGATGCCCCATTGTTCTTCGGGGTGCGCATGGATGGACCCATCGCTACCGGGCTCAAAGCTTACGACAGAAAACATGGCCTGTTCACCGGGAAAGACGCGGGTGTCGATGCCGGGGGCAAGGGTGCGCGAGATCCCTTTGCTCAGGTCGGAAAAGTTGAAGAACGTCTCAGGTCGGCTCATTGTCAGGCCCTCCGGTTTGCAGCGCCTCAGCTGCGCCCAAGTTCAAAGATGTCAAAGGTGGTTTCCCCGGCCAGAATGCGGGCTCGAATGGTTTGCTCTCGCGCGGCCACTTTGGCGGCCTTGTCCATCACCCCGGGCGCAATGGCTGCCGCAATAACCACCACACCGTCATCATCCGCGACGATGATGTCGCCGGGGGTCACGGGCACACCGCCCACGACGATTGTGACATCCGTCTCGTCGGGCTTGGTTTTCGCGGTCGCCTCGGGGTGAAATCCCCGGCAAAAGACCTGAAAGCCAAGCGCCGCAATATCCGCCCTGTCCCGGATCGTGCAGTCGAAAACCGCGCCTGCCATGCCCTTGGCCCTGCATCCGTCGGCAAGCAAGTCGCCGAACGGGCCGAAACGCTCGGACGCGCCACCATCGACCACCAGAATATCGCCCGGTTGTGCGTGATGCACCGATCGGTGGATAGCGCCGTTCTGCCCCGGCGTGATGCGGACCGTGCGCGCAGGGCCAGCAATGCGAAGGCCAGGGATCAGCGGTTTGATCGCCGCGGCCAGCGGGCGGACCCGCGCGTCGGCATTGCACAGATTGCCGGTGGGATAGGCGGCAAACTCGGACGGGATCATGGGTGCGCCTCTTGTCTGGCCAGAAACCCGGCCATCGCCGCCCAGAGCTCGGGCGGGTTGGAATACATCGGAAAGTGCCCCGAATGCGGGATCTCAACAACCTCGACGCCAATCTCGGACAAGTGGTCCAGATAGGACAGGTGCCGGTTCTGCTCGCCATGGACAAAGACCCTTGGACACGGCAAGCCCGCCATGATGTCCATCAACGGCACGTTGTCCGAAAGATCGACCATTGAGGCGAAGATCGGCCTGAAGGTCGTGGGCCGCACCTTGATCGGCAGGGCAGCGGCATAAAGCGCTGAAGAGTATCCCGGGCGTTGGCGCACCCTGTCCCTGAACCCTTCCAGAAAGGCATCGGGTGTCGGCGTCGGATGTTCGATGATCTGGCGCGACAGAAAGCAGTCCTCTGGCGCGACGTTGCCTTCGATATCGATAAAGCTATGCACCCGGTCCGGCTGGGTCTGGGCAAGCATCAACGCGGTAAGCCCGCCCATAGAGTGACCGGCCAAGTGAAATTGCTCAAGCTTCAGCGCATCACAAGCGGCAATGGCGACCTTTACCAGAAACGGGATCGACAGCTCCGGGTCGCTGATCTCGGTCGCACCAAAGCCCGGTGCATCCCAGAATACCAGTTCGCGATCCTGAAAATCCGGGCGCAGCGCCAGATCGGCGTAATCCTCCTTGGTAGAGCCGAAGCCGTGCAGGCAAACCAAAGGCGGCGACGTGCCCTCTCGGCGCAAATACGCCAACCCGATCGTGACTTCGTCAACTTCCAGATGCAGGGTATCGGGGTTCATTTGTAATTCAGCGCCCAGGGGGATTCGTAGGTAATCTCGGATCTCTATAGACGATTCGTCGCCGATGTCATAAAGTTTCCGCATGATAGACGCCATGGATCGAAAAATTCTGTCACTTCTTCTTGAAGATGCCGCCATATCCAAAGCGGAAATCGCCCGTCGCGTGGGCCTCGCGGCTTCGGCTATTTCTGAACGCGTGCGCCGGCTTGAGACCGACAAGATAATTCAGGGCTACGAAGTTCGGATCGATCCGCGGGCGTTCGGCAAGCCCCTGTTGGCCTTTGTTTTCGTAACCGACGCCACGCCCAGCCAGGGATTTGATACGGCGGCGGCCCTGTCAGGGGTGACCGGGCTGGAGGAGCTTCACAAGATCGCGGGTGACGATTGCTATCTTCTGAAAATACGCGCGGCGGGAACGGATGAGTTGAACGCCATCATCGAGAATCAAATCAACCCGGTTCAGTCAGTCAGACGGGTAAGGACGACAATCGTTTTGAATGCCGTGGCAGAAAGACCCTGCCTCGCAGGGCACGACATCGAAGTGCGGTAAGTATGCCAGAGCTCGCCGCTCGGTGCGGGTGCGCTTGACATTTCGTTGCAGGACACGCGCATTGTCGGCAGGCAACGCCTTTGGCGCCCCCCTGATCAGCAGAGCCTCGCCTTTCCCGTTGTGGGCCTGGTCAGGCGGCAACAGGAACCGAACCAGGTTGCCACATGTCCTGATGGCGATGGAACCTGCGGTCAGAGTAATCCGCCGTGTATGGTCAGTGATTCCCCTTGCGCAGACATTTCATCTGCTCTACGCCTTAGCCGAGGAAATTAGTCAGGTTTAGGATGCCATGCGCGCAGGAGCCCTGGAAGAATATGCCAGCAAGGTTGATGGCCAAAGGGCCGCAGCCCCGTCATGCGACCCCAAGGCCTTTCCCCTGTCTCTTGCCCGCACGGGCGAGCAGTTGCGTATTGCCGCGTTTCTGACCGGCAAGGGGCTGGGCAAGCGCCTTGGCGATCTGGGGCTGCACAAGGGTTCGGTCATCCAGATCCTGCACCGGGAAAGAAGCGGCGCATCCGTGGTCGTTCATGACACCAACCGCGTTGCCATCGGTGCCAGTGTTGCCCAGATGATCAGCGTTACCCTTTGCGAAAACAAAACAAACCCGGACTGCAATTCCTGCGAAAAAGCGTGACACAGATGGATGTGCCCGGGATCAGCATCAGCATTGTCGGCAATCCCAACTGCGGCAAGACAACCTTGTTCAACGCCCTCACCGGTGCACGCCAGCAGGTTGGCAACTGGCCCGGCGTAACCGTCGACCGCCGCACCGGCCACTACCGGGATCGCGGCCTGGTTCAGGTTACCGACCTGCCGGGCGTCTACACGCTCGGCTCTGTCCAGGGGATGGAATCGCTCGATGAGCAGATCGCCCAGAAAGCCATCCTTGAGGGCGAAACCCAGGTCACGGTCAACGTCGTCGACGCAACCAACCTTGAACGCAATCTCTATCTGACCGTGCAGCTTCTGGAAATGCGTGTACCGATGGTCGTTGCCGTCAACATGATGGACCTGTCGCGCAAGAGGGGGATCACCGTCGATCCCGATCACCTGGCCGAGCATCTTGGCTGCCGGGTGGTTCCGGTTGCGGCGAGCCGTGGCGAGGGCATCGAAGCCCTGAAGGCCGCAATCACAAAGACCGCCGCAGAGGCGCAGCCGCCGGCCACCAACCTTGGCTATGTCAGTTGCGTCGAAAAGGCGATCGGCCGGATAGAACCGCTGGTCAGTGGCGCGGCGGGCGACAGAAACGTCGATCCGCGCTGGCTGGCGGTGAAGCTGCTGGAGGGCGATGCGGTCGCCCAGACCATCTCCGGGTCGGCGGCCGATCCGGTTCTTGCCGAGATGATCCCGGCAATCGAGGCGGAAAACGGCGAGGATGTCGATCTTCTGATTGCCGGTGCGCGCTATGGGTTTGCCAACAAGCTGGCCCGGCACGTGATCGTCAGGCGGGGCGCCGTGGGGCGGACGCTGTCTGACCGGCTGGACCGGCTGGTTCTGAACCGCTGGCTGGGGCTGCCGATCTTTCTGGGCCTGATGTATCTGATGTTCATGTTCACCATCAACCTGGGTGGGGCATTCATCGACTTTTTCGACATCACGGCCCGGACCATCTTTGTCGATGGCACCGGTGCCGCTCTCGACGCCATAGGCAGCCCGGTCTGGATCAGGGTTCTGCTGGCGGACGGGCTGGGCGGTGGCACTCAGGTGGTGGCAACCTTCATCCCGATCATCGGGTTTCTCTACCTGTTCCTGTCCCTGCTCGAAGACAGCGGTTACATGGCCCGGGCAGCCTTCCTGATGGACCGCTACATGCGCGGCATCGGCCTGCCCGGCAAGGCCTTCGTGCCGCTCATCGTCGGGTTCGGCTGCAACGTGCCCTCGATCATGGCGACCCGCACGCTTGAACAGCAGCGCGACAGAACCATGGCGGTGCTGATGAGCCCGTTCATGTCCTGCGGCGCAAGGCTGGCGGTCTATGCCCTGTTCACGGCGGCGTTCTTCCCCTCTGGCGGGCAGAACATCGTGTTCGCGCTCTATCTGATCGGAATTGCCGCGGCGATCGGCACCGGTTACCTGCTCAAGAGCACCGTGCTGAAAGGAGAAACCACCCCGTTCCTGATGGAACTGCCGCCCTACCACATGCCCAGCGCCAGCGGCGTCCTGCTGCACGCCTGGAGCCGGCTGAAGAGCTTCATCTTCGGCGCGGGCCAGATCATCGTCATCGTGGTGGTGGTACTGAGCTTTCTCAACTCGGCGGGAACCGATGGCAGCTTTGGCAATGAGGACAGCGACAAATCGGTGCTCAGCGCCGTGGGCCGTGCCATGGTGCCGGTGTTCAGACCCCTTGGCATCAGCGACAACAACTGGCCCGCAACAGTGGGCATCTTCACCGGGATCTTCGCCAAAGAGGCCGTGGTGGGCACCTTGGACGCGCTCTACTCCTCGCTCGATACGGCTCACATCGAAGACGAGCAAAGCTTTGACCTTATGGCCGGCCTGTCCGACGCCGTGGTGACCATCCCCGAAAACCTTGCCGGTATCAGAGACCTGATTCTGGATCCTCTGGGCATCGGACAGGCCGGTATCGACAGCCCGGCGGCTGCTGCTGCCGCACAAGAGGTGTCAACGGATACCTTCGGGGCCATGGTGTCGCGCTTTGACGGTCGGGCCGGCGCTTTTGCCTACCTGCTGCTGATCCTGCTCTACATCCCCTGCGTGGCGGCGCTGGGTGCGATCAATCGCGAAATCGGTCCTCGCTGGGCGGCGTTCGCCACGTTCTGGACCCTGGGTCTGGGATATGGCGCCGCGGTGGGATTCTACCAGGCGGCCACGTTCACCCGCCATCCCTTGGGTTCTGCAACCTGGCTTGGCGGGCTGCTGCTGGCCATTATCGCGGTCTACCTGGCGATGCGTGCGCGCGGCAGGCAGGACAGGCAGATACAGCACGTTCTGACATCGGAGTAGGTCATGATCCTGGCTGAACTGAAAACCTATCTGACCCGGCGCAAGCGCGCATCGCTGGTCGACATGGCGCTCCACTTCAACTCTGACCCGGACGCTGTTCGCGGCATGCTGGATCACTACATCCGCAAGGGCCGGGTGCGGCGCCTCGACACCGGTACTGCCTGCGGCGGATGCCACAAATGCGATGCCCTGAGCCTGGAGATTTACGAATGGACAGAAAGCATGCACCAGCCGGACGCAGATAGCCCATCGGCCAATTGCCAGATTGCCCGGGCGTTGCCCTGAACGGATCTGTGCCAGCGCGCGCCGGGCAACTCAGGCCACCATCCCTTGCCGTCACCGCCGGTCGTGACCGTGACAGGCGCTCTGCAGCCTCGCAGCGCTTGAAGATATCGGTCGCCCCGTCAATACTCGCATGCAAACCGGGAAGGCACCGCGAATGGCATTCGATTTCATCCTCATGCTTACGGCCGATGACCGCACGATACCGGATGCCCGCGCCCGGCTGGCCGAGGCGCTCGACGGTGGCGTGCGGCATATCGGGTTCAAGGATGTCGGTCTGCCGCTGCAGGACCTCAAGGCACTGGCCGACGAGATCCGCGCCTCGGGCGGGCGGTCATACCTTGAGGTGGTCAGTCTCGACGCGACAAGCGAACTTGCCTCGGCCCGCGCCGCCATCGGGCTGGACGTCGATTGCCTGTTGGGCGGTACCCGGGCCGAAGAGGCCACCAAGCTGACCCGCGACCACCCCTTGCGCTATTACCCGTTCCCCGGGCGCATCACCGGCCATCCCAGCGTGCTGGAAGGCCCGGCTCCGGAAATACTGGCAACTGCCCGGCGTCTGGCGGATTTGGAGCATGTTCACGGGCTCGACCTTCTGGCCTACCGCTTTGACGGCGATGTGGCCGGGCTGATGGCTCAGGTCTGCGCCGCGGTAGACAAACCGGTGATCATGGCTGGCAGCATCGACAGCGCGGACCGCGTCGCCGAGGTCGCGCGCGCGGGAGCGGCCGGCTTCACCGTGGGCACCGCCGCGATGCAGCGCGCCTTTCCCGCCGACGACACCAGCTTTGCCGGCCAGATCCGCGCCATTCTCGACATCACCACCCATGCAAGGGCGCATTCTACCGCGCCGCGCCGTCTGGCGCTGGCCGCGCATGACACCCGCAAGTCGCACCTGCGCGCATGGGTGATCCGCCACGCCCGTGAACTGGCCGGTCACCGGCTGATCTGCACCGGCGGCACCGGGCGGATGATCCATGACGCGGCGCCTGAGCTTTGCGTCAAGCGCCTGCAACGTGGCGCCCGTGGTGGCGACCAGCAGCTTGGCGCGCTGATCGCCACCGGAGAGCTTGACGCGTTGATTTTCTTTGCCGACCCCACGGTGCCGCATGGCGGCGACGCCGACCTGCAGGCGCTGACCCGGCTGGCCATGCTGCACGACACCCCCCTAGCGCTCAGCCCGTCCGCCGCCGACATGATCGCGCTGGCGCTGCTGGAACACCTGTAGGATGGTTTTTTACGCCCATCTTCCCCGCCGCTGGAATCCGGGGCGCTGGGCGGGCTTCAGCCCGCCACCCCTGCTTCACCGCAGCGAACAGCAGCCCTCTACCATGTAAGTACCCTCGTCGCGGCTGATGATGGCGCGGATCGACAGGCCGTAATCGAAAACGGCCATCCCATCATGGCAGTACTCCCGAAGCAGCACCGCATGCACCGTGCCGCTGGCAGAGACCAGCCGCATGCCCATCTCGTGTCCACCACGGGCAAAGGCAGGGCCGGACCAGGTCATCGAGAACGAAACCGGGCCCCGGTCAGTTTCGTTATATTGGGCGGACCCGTTCGGGGCGACCGAGATGTCCCAAAACGGCTCTGTTCCGTGGCACGTCAAAGGCAGCGGCAGCACATGCGGCGGCGGGCCGGGCTGGCGTTGCAAATGCCGCATTGCGGCATAGCCCGACCATTCAGGGGTGTTGACCCGGGCCCAGCGGCCATCGGGTGAGGTTCCCACCACCTCGACATTGTCGGCATTCGGCGCCAGTGCATCGACAATCTGGAAAGAGGCGCCGGGCCCCTCGCGCAGGTTCAGCACGTCGTTCGCGGCAACGCCGGTGACGCGGTAGAACGCCGGAAACTCAAGCCCCTGAGCCTGCGCCCGGGCCGACAGGACCAGAGCGGTGAAGGTCAAAATCGCGATCAGACGCGTGACTGTCCGCGCAAAACGCACACAAAACGTTAGCGCTACCATGATTGTTTTCATAATCTTTTCCATATGTCCCCATGGGGACATCCTTGATTTCCCCACCCTAATCCAGCTTCATCCCGGGCAGTCTGTCAAGGATGTCCACGATCTCCTGCACCGTTTCGTCGATCTCCCGCTCAATCTTTTCCCCGGTAACCTCGGCGATCACATCCTCGATCTCTGCCCCGATCCCGGCCCGGGTATACTCTTGCCTGCCGCTGCCCTCAAAAGCCGCCATCGCGTCCAGTTCCGCCTGGCTCCACTCCCGCACCTCCGGGCCGGCGACCCAGTGCTGCAGGTAGACCCCGGCTTCGGTGTTCAGTGCGATCAGCTAGAAAGGCCGGTCGAACAGCCCGGAGACCAGCACCCCCAGTGTCGCCGCCCCGGTGGTCCGGCTGGCGGTGCTGCCGTTCGAGAAGCCCCAGAAGGTCAGGTGTTCCTCGGGCAGGGAGGTTGCCGTAAGGGTCAGCGATATCCGGTAGGGCGCATAGCCCGATCGCTCGCCCTCAGCCTTGGCGTCGGCAAAGGCAAAGATCGCGCCCTTCAGCGGGTTGTCGTCGTCGTGGCGGTGCAGGGTTTCCAGCACCTTGCCGGCTATGCTGAAGGCGCCGTCGCTGATGTTGTCGATGCGGCAGTTCGCATCGTCGACCGGTACCGGAGGCTGCCATTCACAGTGCCGCATCCAGAGGAAGGTCATGGTGCCTTGCCCGGTGATCTGCCCAAGGGCGTCGATATGCAGTTCGCCGGTCGTGTCGATCGCCATCGAGCGCGCCGCGTTTTCATAAGCGATGACAGAGGTGCCACCGGTCAGAACATAGGTGAATTCCGTTGCTGCCGCGGCAGTGCCGGTGGTGGCGCAAAGACCCGCAAGAATAGTTTTCAACATGGCAATACCTCCTGCCTGGGCCCCCCTTCCCAACTGAGACCTGTGACGCATCGGCAGCACCATTCCTTGGCGACTGCCGAAATCTATTTGCCCGCCGTCCAGCTAACCGAGACATAGCGGCGGGTATAGAACTCTCCCATGAACCCGACCATAATCAGGCCGATGGACAGCAAGAGCGGATACTCGAAATTGCTGTAGCGCGGGTTGTAGTTGATGAAGACAAAGCCGCGCGCCTGGTCGATGCAGTGAAACAGCGGGTTCCAGTCGAACATCGCCAGCATGTATCCCGGTAGCGTGTTGGCGAGGAACATCTTGCCCGAGGCGATCATGTTGGCGCGGGTATAGATCTGCTGGACCAGGCCGATGAAGGTCGGAAACCACGGCTTCAACGCCAGAAAGATCATGCCGATGGCGCATCCCGAAAACCAGGAAAGAAGCACCATGCCGAAGGCCCGGAACGGGTGCTGCACCGCCAGGGGGGCAAAGGCGACATGGTAAACGAACAGCACCATGATCAGCGCCAGAACTTGAATATAAAGAGAGCTTAGTGCCGAGGCCGCGATAGCCACGGTGGTGTTCATCGGCGCGTGGTTCATCATCGCAGATGCCGGGCCTTCCGACCCGGAGACGGCGCTGACCGCCTTGTTGTGGGTCAGAAACAGAAAGATCCCCGACATGATGTACATCAGAAAATCGCCACGGATCGCATTGCCGCGCAACCCCAGGACAGAGAACATCACGTAGAACGCGGCCACCATAACAAGGGTCTGCATGACGCTCATCGCCAGCCCGATAATCGCGTTGCCATGGGCCTTGCGCACGTCGCGGACGGTGGCGTGAAAAATCAGCTCCAGCAGGCTGAACGCCGACTGAAATGTCGATCTGGATGTCTTCGGTAGAAACATGGTTGTTTCTCTTTATTCCTGCTCTACGGTCGATCCCCGTCATTTGCGCAGGGAATTGTTGCCGTTCTTTTACCAGGCGAGCATAAGTGGAAGCGGAGAATAATTCAACGCCGGAACAAAAGGCCCGGTGCAAGAGGAGCGAGCCCTGTGGATTTTGAGCAATTGTGTCGTGAGATGCGGCGCCTGGCGCTGGAGGCCGGTGCGGTGATCATGGAGGTCTATGATCGCGACGATTTCGAGGTGCGCTCGAAATCCGACGAAAGTCCGGTAACCGAGGCAGACGAGGCGGCCGACGCGCATATCGCCGCCGGCCTGCGGGCCGCTTTTCCCGGGATCGCGCTGGTGACCGAAGAACAGGCTGCCTCGCACCAGATGCGGGCCGAGTGCTTTTTGATCGTCGATCCGCTCGACGGCACCAAGGAATTCGTGAAACGGCGCGGCGATTTCACGGTGAACATCGCCTATGTGGAAAACGGCGTACCGGTACGCGGGGTGGTCTATGCCCCGGCAAAGGAGCGCCTGTTTTACACTGGCCCCGATGGTCGGTCGGTTGAAGAGACCGGCGCAATGGAATTGGACCGAGCAGGTGCTGTGCAGCCCCTGGGTGTGTCTCAGCCCGACAATGCCGCGTTGATGGTGGTAGCCTCGAAATCGCATCGCGACCAGGCGACCGACGACTACATCAACAAGTATCAGGTGAAGGATTCCAAAAGTGCCGGCTCGTCTTTGAAATTCTGCCTTGTTGCCTCGGGCGAGGCCGACATCTACCCCCGCCTGGGCCGCACGATGGAGTGGGACACCGCCGCGGGCCATGCCGTGCTGGCAGGTGCTGGCGGCAGGGTGGTGCGGTTCGATGACCACACGCCGCTCGGCTATGGCAAGGACGGCTACGAAAACCCGTTCTTCATCGCCTATGCGCCCGGCGTGACGCTGCAGCCCGGGTGATGGCGAGCCCCTCGGTCAGCGTCATTGTTGTCAGCCGCGGGCGACCGCAGGAACTGGCGCGATGCCTGACCGGAATCGGACAGCTGTTTTTTGACCGGTTCGAACTGATCGTTGTTGCCAATCCCGCGGGCGAACAGGTCGTGTCGCGAGCCAGCGGGGCCGCGTCGATCAAGTTAGTGCGCTTTGACGAACCCAACATCTCGGCGGCGCGCAACCTCGGGCTTGCGCAGGCGGCTGGCGAGATTGTCGCCTTCATCGACGACGATGCCGTGCCCGAGCCGAGCTGGCTGGATTATCTGACAGAGCCGTTCGCCGATCCCGAGGTTTCCGCAGCGGGCGGTTTCGTGATCGGGCGGAACGGGATCAGCTTTCAGTCCACCGCCAGCTACGTGGATGCACAGGCAGATGAGGAACTGATCTGTCCATGGGGTGACAGTCCGGCGGTATTTCGTGGTCATGCCGGGCGGGGGATCAAGACCGAAGGGACGAATTGTGCTTTTAGACGCAAAGTGTTGCAGCAGATGGGCGGGTTCGATCCGGTCTTTCGGTTCTACCTTGACGAGACGGACGTGAACCTGCGTCTGGCGGCTGACGGTACCCTGGCCGCGATCTGCCCGCGGGCGCAAGTGCATCACGGGTTCGCGCCATCGGCGCAGCGGATGCGATCACGGATGCCGAAGACGCTATTCGATGTCGGGGCAAGCCAGGTGGTGTTTTTGCGCAAGCACGCGGCGGGTGACCGGATTGAGGCGACCCTGGGTCGGTTGCGACGCACCCAGACGGCGCGGTTGCTGCGGCATATGGTGGCCGGGAATTGCGAACCGCGGGACGTGACCCGCGTGCAGCAAAGTCTCGAAGACGGCATTGCCGACGGATGGGCCAGACCGATCGCGCTCCTGCCGCCGATTGCATCCGCGAAAGTGGATTTCCGCCCCTTTGACAGGCCTCGGATCCCGACCGGAACAAAGGTGCTGGCCGGTAGGATCTGGGCGGCTGGACGCCTGCGCCGTAAAGCGGCCGGACTTGCCCTGGCAGGTCAGCCGGTAAGTCTCTACCTGTTCGGAGTTTCAGTTCAATATCACCGGGTTGTGTTCGATCAACACGGGGTCTGGGAACAGCGTGGCGGCCTTTTCGGAAAATCCATCCGAACCGACCCGATGGTCCGGTTCTGGCGCCTTGCCGGTCGGCTTCGGCGCGAGACGGATCGCAGCCGGCTGTTGCGGCGATTACCTGAATGAAAACAGTTGTGCGAATGTGCAACAAATGCAAGAATCGCCATCAAAACGCCGTATTGGATCGCGATATCAATTGCGTCGTCGGCTCCACACGGTGTTAGGTGCGCAAAAAAGAAACACACGAGGTTGGGTTATGGTTCGCAAGGTCACAAAGGCCATCTTTCCCGTCGCCGGACTCGGGACCCGGTTTTTACCGGCCACCAAGTCGATTCCCAAGGAAATCATGACGCTGGTCGACCGGCCGCTGATTCAGTACGCGATCGACGAGGCCCGGGCGGCGGGCATCAAGGAATTCATTTTTGTCACCTCGCGCGGCAAGAGCGCGCTGGAAGACTATTTCGATCACGCGCCGGAACTGGAAAACTCGCTGCGCAAGAAGGGCAAGACCGCCCTGCTGGAAGAGCTTAAGAACACCAACATGGACAGCGGCGCCATCGCGTATATCCGCCAGCACAAGGCGCTGGGGCTGGGCCATGCCGTCTGGTGCGCCAGACGCCTGATCTCTCCGAACGAGGCTTTCGCGGTGATCCTGCCTGACGACGTGATCGCTGCCGAAAAACCCTGTTTGCAGCAGATGGTCGAAGCTTATTCAGAGATCGGCGGCGCCATGGTCGCCGCGATGGAGGTTCCGCCCGAGAAAGCCTCTGCCTACGGCGTTCTCGATGTTCAGGAAGACATGGGATCGATTGTGTCGGTCAAGGGCATGGTGGAAAAACCCGCGGCAGAAGATGCGCCTTCGAACCTAGCCGTCATCGGCCGCTACATCCTGCCTCCCAAGATTCTGCAAAACCTCAACCGCATCAAGAGCGGGGCCGGCGGCGAAGTGCAACTGACCGACGCTATCGCGCTGGAACTGGAAGAGGGCCGCGACGTCTACGGCTACCGGTTCCGAGGCCAGCGGTTCGATTGCGGGTCGAAGGCCGGGTTCCTGCAGGCCACCGTTGCCTTCGGTCTTGCGCGCGAGGATCTGCAGAGCGAGTTCTCGAACTACCTCGTTCAGATGACCGCGGTGCAGAAGGCCGCACAGTAGCGGGGCGGCCAGTCGATGCAAACGGTTCTGGTTACCGGGGGCGCCGGTTACATCGGTTCGCACGCCTGCAAGGCGCTGCGCGGTGCCGGTTTTCAGCCGGTGACGTTTGACAACCTCTCGACCGGCTGGGCCGATGCGGTGAAATTCGGCCCCTTCGTGCGGGGTGACCTGATGGATCGTGATGCGCTGGACGCCACCTTTGCCGATCATCGCCCGATTGCGGTAATGCACTTTGCCGCCTTCAGTCAGGTCGGCGAGGCGATGCGCGAACCGGGCAAATATTGGCGCAACAACGTCACTGGCTCACTGAACCTGATAGAAGCGGCGGTGGCGCATGGCTGTCTGGATATAGTATTTTCCTCAACCTGTGCCACTTATGGCGATCAGGATGGGGTGATGCTGGACGAGGATTGCAGCCAGCAGCCCCTGAACGCCTATGGCGCGTCCAAGCGCGCCATAGAGGACATGCTGACGGATTTTGGCGCCAGCAACGGGTTGAAATCGGTGATTTTCCGCTATTTCAACGTCGCGGGTGCGGATCCGGAGGCAGAGATCGGAGAGTTTCACCGGCCCGAAACCCACCTGGTGCCGCTGATCCTCGATGCCATTGATGGCAAACGAGAGGCGCTGACAGTCTTTGGTGACGACTACGACACGCCGGACGGCACCTGCATCCGCGACTATGTGCATGTGATGGATCTGGTCGACGGACACGTCAGGGGATTGAACTGGCTGCAGCGGGGCCGCGGTAGCCGGGTGTTCAATCTTGGTACGGGCCGTGGGTTTTCGGTGCGCGCGGTGATCGATGCGGGCCGGGCGGTGACAAACCGCGAAGTACCGTGGAAACCGGGGCCAAGGCGGCCGGGCGATGCCACCGCGTTGGCCTCCGGCAGTACCAGGGCCGCTGACGAGCTTGGCTGGCGGCCCGAGAGATCCACCCTGGAGGCGATGATCACCGATGCCTGGAGATGGCACCAGAACGGGCATTACGACCGGTAGCTCCGCTGCCGTCGGCAGCGATCCTTCCTGGGGCCGGACCCCCGGACACCCGGAACACTTTCTGGCAGATGAAGGAGCCGGGGTTTGCCGGTTTTGATCATGGAGTTTTTTCAACCGGCGGTGACACGGGGCGACTGTGACGGTCTCTGATCTCCCTTTGGCACGGTGCCTCGACCTGACTCGGCTGATCTCGCGGCAGGGGCGCGGACCGTTTACCGGAATTGACCGGGTGGAACTGGCGTATCTGACGCATCTGCTGGCTGATCCGTTGCCTTTGTTCGTGCTGGTGCGGACGGCGTTGGGTTACGCACTGCTTGACCGGGTAGGGGCGCAAGAGGTCGCGCAGCGAATTTCCGGCGAACAGGATTGGGGACGAGCTGATCTGATCGGCACGCTGTCGCGCAAAGCCAACCCGGTCAAACGCCGGGCCGAAGCCGATCTGCGAAGGCTTGCCGTTAGCCGCTGCCGGAGGGGCCGGTTGGCAAGCATGTTGTCGCGGGCCCTGCCCACGGGCTGCGCCTATCTGAATGTCGGTCATTCCAACTTGTCGGATGAGGTGCTGACGGCCTGGGCGTCGTTGCCGGGCGCGCGTGTCGGGGTGCTGGTGCATGACATGATCCCGCTGGACTACCCGCAGCTGCAAAGGCCCGGGACGCCGACCCTGTTCGAGGCGAAGATGTGGCGTGTCGCGGATGCCGCCGACCTGATCATCTGTAACTCGCGGCAAACCGAGGCGGATGTGCAGCGCTGGTTCGGGGCCTGGGGCAGGACCGTACCCAGCCATGTGGCGCATCTGGGCATCGACCTGCCGGATACCGGGCAGGGGCTGGTTCCGCCTGAGACCGAGACGGATCAGCCCTATTTCGTGACCTTGGGTACCATCGAGCCGCGCAAGAACCATGCGCTGCTGCTGGATGTCTGGGCTCAGCTCGAAAACGAGTTACCGCAAGCGGAAATCCCGCATCTGATCATTGTCGGGTCGCGGGGCTGGGCGAACGAGGACGTGTTTCGCCGGCTGGACAGCTTGCCGATGATGGGCCGGACGGTACACGAGCGCGCCGGGCTGCCCGATGCCGCGGTCGCGGCGCTGATCCGCGGTGCCGCGGGCGTGCTGTTTCCCAGCATCGCAGAGGGCTATGGTCTGCCTGCCGCCGAGGCAATTGCGCTGAAAACCCCGGTAATATGCTCTGATCTGCCGGTTTTCCGGGAAATTCTGGGCAATATCCCCGTTTACGCAGACTCTGCGGACGTGTATTTGTGGAAACAATCGGTTCTGCAGTTGGCAGAAAACAAAGCGGCGGGGCAAACAGGCGATGCGGCGGTTCCCTTTGGTTCCAGACTCCCGACATGGGCGGATCATTTCAACCTGGTCTTAAAGGTGACGTGATACCGACCGGCTCGGAGCATCGGTTGAAACCTCTGCCAGAGGAACACTAGTGGGCGCCTTGCGGTCATACAGGCTTCGATTGCAGCGCAAGCGGTGGCGTATCCGCGCCTTCCGCAAGCGCCGTGATCTGTCTGCCGTTCAGAACCGCACTGGCCAGATCGCGCCCGATGACATGCTGGTCTTTTCCACGCTGCGAAATGAGAAGATCCGGTTGGAATACTTCCTGCGCTACTACCGCGACATGGGGGTCAACCATTTCCTGATCGTGGACAATGGCTCTGATGACGGATCGCTGGAATACCTGACCGAGCAGCCCGACGTTTCGATCTGGTCGACCGGCGCCAGTTACAAGCGGGCCCGGTTCGGGGCCGATTGGCTGAACTGGCTGCAGTCGAGATACGGCCACCAACACTGGACGCTGGTGGTGGATGTCGACGAATTCCTGATCTACCCGTTCTGCGACACTCGACCGATCCGCGCATTGACCGACTGGCTCGACGCCTCATCTATCAGATCATTCAGCGCGATGCTGCTGGACATGTACCCCAAAGGGCCGATCAACACCTTCCCCTACGCCGAGGGGCAGAACCCGCTTGAGATTGCCAACTGGTTCGACAGTGGCAACTACACGGTCAGCAAGAACACCAAATTCGGCAATCTCTGGATCCAGGGCGGTCCTCGGGCGCGGTCGTTCTTTCATGACCGGCCAGAGCGGGCGCCGGCTCTGAACAAGATCCCGCTGGTCAAATGGCACCGCGACTATGCCTATGTCAGCTCCACCCACATGGTCCTGCCGCGCGGGCTGAACCAGACCTTCGACGAGTGGGGCGGAGAGAAAGCGTCTGGCTGCCTGCTGCACGCCAAGTTCCTCGATACGTTCGGCACCAAGGCGGCAGAGGAACTGATCCGCAAGCAACACTATGCAGCGAGTCACGAATACAAGGCCTACCACAAACATCTAAAGGACAACCCGGACCTTTGGTGCAAGTGGTCCGAAAAATACATAAACTGGCGCCAGTTGGAGATTCTGGGCCTGATGTCCAAGGGCAACTGGGCATGACCGTCGGCATCGTCATGCTGGTGCACGAGGCGCTGGACCGTGCCGAGCAGGTGGCGCGGCACTGGTCGGCGCATGGTTGCCCGGTGGTGATCCATATCGACACCCAGGTCAGCCGCCCCGATCACACCGATTTCACCGAGCGGCTGGGCAAGCTGGATAATGTGCGGTTTTCCAAGCGTCACCGCTGTGAGTGGGGCACCTGGAACATGGTTGCCGCCTCGCAAGGCGCGTCGGAACTGATGCTGGCAGAGTTTGCCGATGTGCGGCATGTCTACCTGGCCTCGGGCTCCTGTCTGCCCCTGAGACCGGTGGACGAACTGAAACAGTATCTCGAAGACCGACCAATGACGAATTTCATCGAGTCGGTAACCACGGAGGATGTGCCCTGGACGGTGGGCGGGCTGGACGCCGAGCGTTTCACGCTGCGCTTTCCGTTCTCGTGGAAGAAGCAGCGCAAGTTCTTTGACGGTTATGTACGGCTGCAGCGGCGGCTGGGGTTCAGGCGCAAGATCCCCGTGGGGCTGGTGCCGCATCTGGGCAGCCAGTGGTGGTGCCTGACCCGGCAGACCCTGTCGGCGATACTAGAGGATCCGGACCGCTCGGACTATGACGCGTATTTCAGGCGGGTCTGGATCCCTGACGAGAGCTATTACCAGACCCTGGTGCGGCTTTATTCCAGCAATATCGAAAGCCGCTCGCTGACGCTGAGCAAGTTCGATTTCCAGGGCAAACCACACATCTTCTATGACGATCACCTGCAGCTGTTGCGCAGATCGAACTGTTTTGTGGCGCGCAAGATCTGGCCGCGTGCCAACCGGCTTTATGATACGTTCCTGTCCGACAACCCCGACATTATGATCGGTGCAGAGCCGAACCCGGGCAAGATCGATCGCATCTTTGCCAAGGCGGTCGACCGGCGCACGCGAGGGCGCCCGGGACTTTACATGCAAAGCAGGTTCCCGAACGCGGGCTGGGAAAATGGCAAGACCTGCGCGCCCTATTCGGTGTTCGAAGGCTTTGCCGATCTTTTTGAGGAATTCGAGGACTGGCTTGGCAAGATGGTCGGCGCCCGGGTACATGGCGCACTGTTCGCGCCGGGCAAGGTGGAATTCGCGGGCCGCCAGAAAGTGTTCAGCGGCGCACTTAGCGACAGAGCCATGCTGCGCGACTACAACCCGAAATCCTTTCTTACCAACCTGATCTGGAACACACGTGGAGAGCACCAATGTTTCCAGTACGGCCCGCGCGACACCCAGGGCTTCGACTGGTTCGTGGCCGCCGACAGCAACGCGCAGATCTCGGTGATCTCTGGGGCCTGGGCGGTGCCCCTATTCCACTCAAACCGCAATTTCACCGAGATCCGCAAAGAGGCCGCCCGGTTGCAGAAGATCGAGGCCAAGCATCTCGGCGTTCTGCGCTCGCCCCACACCAAGGCGCGGGTGCGGATTTGGAGCATGGCTGATTTCATCGAAAGCCCGATGGAGCCGCTGCAAACCGTCATCGACGAGATCGGCCCGCGCAACCTGCGTCGGCTGACCGAGGCACCGCGCATGGTCGATCTGACCGGGTTCGGCCAGTTCCTGCAGAACCTCAAGAACCAGGGCATGCATCCGCATCTGATGGGAGATTTCCCCAGCGGCGACACTATGCCCGAGACCCCGCGCCGGCGGCGCAAACCCTATCTGGTGAAAAAGTAGCGCAGCATGAGCAATAGGTTTGACTATTTCACGATCTACGCAGCGATGCGAACCGGATCGAATTTTCTCGAAGAGAACATCAACGAATATCCCGATCTGCATTGCTATGGCGAGGCGTTCAACCCGGTTTTCATGGGCGGCGCCAAGAAACATGAGATGCTGGGGGTGAGCATCGAAGAACGCGATGGCAACCCCGAGATCCTGCTTGACCGGATGCGCTCGCGGACCAAAGGTCTGCCGGGGTTCCGGTTCTTTCACGATCACGACCCGCGCATTCTGGAAATGACCCTGGCCGATCCGCGCTGCGGCAAGATCGTGCTGACGCGCAACCCGGTCGACAGCTATGTCTCGCGAAAGATCGCGGCGGCAACCGGGCAGTGGCGGCTGTCGAACATGAAGGGCGCCAGGACCGCGCAGATCACCTTTGACCGAGATGAGTTCGAACAGCATCTGGATCGGCTGCAGGAATTCCAGCTACGGCTATTGCGGGGCATGCAAACCACGGGCCAGACAGCGTACTATATCGGCTATGACGATCTGCGCGACCTGGAGGTGCTGGACGGGCTGGCGGCCTATCTGGGGGTTTCGCACAGCAAGGACCACACATCCAAGCGCACCAAGGTGCAAAACCCTGCACCACTGGAGGACAAAGTAGCGAATTTCGAGGACATGCAGGCGGCGCTGGCGCGGATCGACCGCTTCGACCTGACCCGTACCCCGAACTTCGAACCCCGCCGGGCCGCCACTGTGCCCAGTTATGTCGCCGCCGCGAAGGCTCCGGTGCTCTACCAACCCATCAAGGCTGGACCTGGCGCGTGCATCCATTCCTGGCTGGCCGCGCTGGATGGCGACGACAAGGCCGGGCTGCTGAAGGGGTTCAACCAGAAGACCTTGCGCCAGTGGAAGCGTAGGCACCCCGGCAATCGCAGCTTCACCGTGCTACGCCACCCGGTGGCACGGCTGCACCGGGCGTTTGTCAATCACATCCTGTGCCACGGGCCGGACACTTACTGGGACATGCGCACAGCGCTACGCAACAGCTATGGCCTGCCGATCCCCGAGGATACGCCCGATGAGAGCTATAGCGTGGGCCAGCACCGCGAGGCTTTTCTGGCCTTCACCAAATTCGTTCAGGGCAACCTGGGTGGACAAACCGGGGTGCGGGTGGACGCGGCCTGGGCGTCGCAGACAGAGGTGCTGCATGGGCTTGCCACCGTTCTGATCCCGGACATGGTGTTGCGTGAAGACAGCCTCGAGATGGGGCTGGAACAACTTGCCAAACAGATCGGCATGGACCCCCCAAGCGTACCGGACGAACCCCACGATGCGCCGGTGTCGCTGGCCGAGATCTACGACGACGCGGTCGAAGAGGCCGTTCAGGCGGCGTATCGCAAGGACTATCTGATGTTCGGTTTCCGACCGCTCGACCTGTAGCCGCTTGTCAGGCCCTCGCGGGCCTTTCTCGCGGTCGGGCCGCGCCCAGCGGCGGGTGGTGTCCGGTGTCAGGCGGCTTCAGAGGCCAGTTCGGTCAGTACCGCGTAAAGCGTTGCCTCGTCGACATTGGACCGCAGCTTGGCGCAGATACTTGCGTCGCGCAGCGTGCGCGACACCAGCGCCAGCGCCTTCAAATGCTCAACTCCTGATTCGCTCGGCGCCAACAACGCAAAGATCAGGTCGACCGGTTGGCGATCGACCGCATCAAATTCCAGCGGCTTCTCCAGCCGGAAGAACACGCCGATCACCTCTTTCAGCCCCGGCAGGCGGGCATGCGGCAGCGCGATGCCCTTGCCAACACCGGTCGGCCCCAGCGACTCACGGTCCATCAGCGCGTCGATGGCTTCCTGGTGGGTCACGCCGTAAACGTCAGAGGCAAGCTCTCCAAGATCCTGGAACAGCCGCTTTTTGCTTGTCACGTTGCTGACAAGCCTGATCGCCTCAGGCCTGATGATTGAAGAAAGCTCCATGGGCCTCTGCTTGTTCTATACGGCGGGCAGCCGTCGATTTCAGTCTTCGCTGCTGGGGTCGATCCAGCCGATGTTACCGTCTTCGCGGCGGTAGACCACGTTGACCTCGGGATGGCCTTCGTTGCGGAAGACCAAGACCGGCGCGCCGGCCAGTTCCATCTGCATCACCGCTTCGCCGACCGACAAAGAAGGGATCCTGGCTTCCATCTCGGCCACGATGATCGGTTGCAGCGTCTCGGGTTCCTGTGCGTCCTCTGATCCGGCCAGGATATTATAGGACGCGCCAAAGTGTTCAACTGGGGTCGCGCGCTCTTTATGGTGATCTTTCAACCGGCGCTTGTAGCGGCGCAGTTGGGTTTCCATCTTCTCGCCGGCCTGATCGAAGGCGGCATAGATGTCGTGGGCATGACCGCGGGCCTGGGCGGTGAGGCCGGTAGACAGGTGCACGATGGTCTCGCAGACAAACTCATGCCCGGCGCGGGAAAAGGTGACATGGGCGTCGGTCGGCCGTTCGGCATATTTCCCGATGATCGACCCCAGCTCGTCCTTGACATGGGTCTGAAGGGCGTCACCGATATCGATTTGCTTTCCGCTGATCTGGTACTGCATTCTGGCTCCTTCGGGCTACGCAACCGCCGTCGGCTTCCCGCCGGGTCGTCCGCGATCGGTAAGGTGAAACTTCGCCGTCTCTAAACCTACGCGGCGGGTATTGCGCAAGGGAAAAAATCCATTGCGCGGGAGTGAGGTGCGATAAATCCCGCATCCCCGCCATTTGGGAATACATCGGGGGCGTCTGTCAATGCACAGAGCCCCGATTTCTTTGCCCGCGACATCGATCATCCGATAGACCGGCCCGGCCGGGTCACGAGATCCTGAAACTTTGCCCCAGATAGACACGGCGAACGTTTTCATCTCTTACCACCTCGTCTGTGGTGCCGCTCATCAGCACCATACCATCATGCAAGATGTAGGCCCGGTCAACGATTTCAAGAGTTTCACGCACGTTGTGGTCGGTGATCAATACGCCGATGCCGCGGTTTCTCAGATCCGCGACCAGGCCGCGGATCTCGCCGACGGCAATCGGATCGACGCCCGCGAAGGGCTCATCAAGCAGCAGGTATTTCGGGTCTGCGGCAAGACATCGCGCAATCTCGACCCTGCGGCGCTCGCCCCCCGAAAGCGACAGGGCAGAGGCGCGGCGCAGGTGGCTGATGGAAAACTCGCTCAGCAGCTCCTCCAGCCTTTCACGGCGCTGCACCTTGTTTGGGATCGAAATCTCGAGAATCGCCAGGATATTGTTTTCGACGTTGAGACCGCGAAAGATCGAGACCTCTTGCGGCAGATAGCCGATGCCCATCTTGGCGCGGCGGTACATCGGCAGCCAGGTCACGTCGCGCCCGTCGATCATAACCTGTCCGCCCTCGGGGCTGATCAGCCCGGCGATGGCGTAAAAGGTTGTGGTCTTTCCAGATCCGTTGGGCCCGAGCAGCGCCACCACCTCGCCGCGCCCAAGATCGATGCTGACATCGCGGATCACCGGCTTCTTGCGGTAGCTCTTGCGCAGATTGGTGACATGCAGGCCGGACTGGCCCTCTGTGACAACAAGCTCGGGACCGCCCGGCATCAGTTGCTGCCCTGCTGCAGGATGGTCTTGACGTTGCCTTCCATGAGTCCTTCGCCAGTGTCGAGGTTATAGGTAAGTCTGTCAGAGCTGAGAGCGGTTGACCCCTGGGTTACCAGCACGTTTCCGGTCATCACCATGATTTCGTTGGCCAGTGTATAGACCGCCTGATGTGATTCCGCCGCCTCCTCGGCGCTGGCGAAGGTCACGCCACCGAACATGCGGATCACCTGGATCTCGTTCTTGCCGGTTTCCGGGTTGGGTTCGTATTCGACCAGCATCCTGTCGCATGTCATGGTAATCCCGGCCTGGCGGGCGATCACATCGCCTACGAAGGTCGCGTTGCCGTTTGTCTGGTCAAGGTCCAGCTCTTCGGAAGTGATCTCGAGCGGGACCGAACTGTCATGGTTTTCGACCCCAAGCGAGACGGATGTCCCCTGGGCCAGCGCGCCGCCGGTGGTCAGCATCAAGAGGCAGGCGCAGACCGCCGTCAGCCGAATAGCCGTTCTAAGGATCATTCTGGTTCCTCATTGTTCTGGGTCGTATATCAGTTTCACACTGCCTTTGAAAACCAGGACGTAGGGGCGCAACCCCCGGTTTTCATCCGTCAGCACAAAGCTTTCGGCTGAAACCCGGCCCAACGGGCCGGTCAGCGTGGTGTGGTGATTCGACGATACGTGAGTGGTTTCGAGCGCGAACTCGATCGATTTGGTGCGCAGCGTATATCCGTCGGTGGTTTCGATCTCGACCCCACCGCCAAGCCCGGCGACCCGCGCCGAATGATCCAGCAGCATGGTGGCAGCGGTGACGTCGATGCGGGTGCCCCCGGGCCTTTCGATGCCTGCGCGGATGCCAGTTCCTGTTAGGCGTTCAGGATTGTCGGGGTCGGGCATGGCGCTTTCGGCGGTTAGTGCAATCGCGGCCCCGTCGCCAGTAACGCCGGCATAGTTGGGCTTGCCGATGCCTTGTTCACTGGCCAGTTCTTCAATGTCGACATCGGCAAAGGGCAAGTCTTGTGCAGGGGTGACGGTGCGGGCGACAAGAAACAGGGTGGACAGGATCGCCAGCGCCAGCAGTGGCAGCAAGATCTTCAGCCAGGCGACCGCGCGGGAGTAGGTATTGTCGTGGACGATCATGCCCTAGACGATACCCGCCCGCAGACAGTCATGCACATGCAGGATGCCGACCGCATGGCGGCTTTGCGCCGGATCAACCACAAAAAGGCAAGTGATACGGCTGTCGTTCATCATCGCCACTGCCTCTTCGGCCAGAACGTCGGGGCCGATGGTTCGTGGGTCGGCGGTCATGACGTCTCCTGCGGTAAGGTCCAGCAAGCCGACCATGTGGCGCCTTAGGTCGCCGTCCGTGACGACGCCGGCAAGACCGCCTTCAGCATCCTGCACGCCGACGACGCCGAATCCCTTCTGGCTCATCACCAGCAGCACGTCGGTCATTGGCGTATCGGCGCTGGCCAGCGGCAGATCGCGGTGCATCAGGTCGTGCACCCGGGCCAGCCGCGCGCCCAGCCTTCCGCCGGGATGAAACACGCGGAACCGCTCTGGCGTGAACTGGCGATGCTCCATCAATGCGATGGCCAGGGCGTCGCCGAGGGCAAGTGTCATCGTGGTCGAGGTGGTGGGGACGATACCGGTCTGGCAGGCTTCTTGTGCCGGCGGCAGCACCAGTTTTACGTCGCATTGCCTCAGCAGCGTGCTGTCGGCCCGGCCCGCGACGCCGATCAGCGATATCCCAAAGCGGCGCGTATAAGCCACCAGATCGGCCAGTTCGGGCGTCTCGCCCGAGTTTGACAGCACAAGCCCCACATCGCCCTGCGCCATCATGCCCAGATCGCCATGGCTGGCCTCGGCAGGGTGCACGAAATGCGCTGGTGTGCCAGTGCTGGCCAGCGTCGCGGCGATCTTGCGGGCGATATGGCCGGACTTGCCCATGCCGGAAATGATTACCCGGCCCCGGGCTGCCAGCAGCAGTTCCACCGCGTCGGCAAAGGCCCCGTCCAGCGTATCGGTCAGCAGACGCAACGCCTCGGCCTCGGTCGCGATCACCCGACGGCCGGTTGCTAGGAATACGTCCTTTTCCATCCGCTTCAGCATCCCGCCTGTCTAATGGGCGAATATGTCGATTTCGGGCCAGCCCATCAGGTCGAGCCTTGCCCGGGTCGGCAGAAAATCGAAACACGACTGCGCAACCTCGCTACGACCCTCGCGCGCCAGTCGCTGGTCAAGCGTCTCGCGCAGGCGATGCAGGTGCAATACGTCGGATGCGGCATAACTGACCTGCGCCTCGGTCAGTGTTTCAGCTCCCCAGTCGCTCTGCTGTTGCAGCTTCGAGATATCGACCTTCAGCAACTCGTCCAGCAGGTTCCGCAGCCCGTGCCGGTCCGTATAAGTGCGCACCAGCTTGCTGGCGATCTTGGTGCAATAGACCGGGGCCGTGAGCGCACCGAACGCATGGTAGAGCGCGGCGATGTCGAAACGACCGAAATGAAAGAGCTTCAGAACATCCGGGTCGGTCAGCATCCGGCGCAGGTTCGGTGCCTCGCTTTGCCCCTTGGCGACCTGCACCAGATGCGCGTTGCCATCACCGCCCGACATCTGCACTACGCACAGCCGGTCGCGATGCGGGTTCAGCCCCATGGTCTCGCAGTCGATGGCGACGATGGGGCCAAGGTCCAGATCGTCGGGCAGATCATTCTGATAGAGGAAATTGGTCACGCTTCGGGGTCCATTTGCTGATCGGATCCAGCGAATAGTAGCTTATCCCAAGCCTGTAAACCGGCCCGGCACCATTCCGCCAACCGCAGTTCTTCACGGCTACGTCGACTGCCGGGAAAACGAATGCCTAATCCGCTCGACTTGTCCGCCCGGGTAGCTCAGGCTGTGTCCAAGGTCAAAAGGGTAGGAGGCTATGATCAGACCGGATTACCAGGAACCGGCGCGACGCCCGGACAGACCAGCCGCATGACCGCGCTTCCCCTGATCCCCAACGCCCGGGCGCGGCGTATCTTTCTCGATGCCCACGCCCTGGCAGAACCACCCGCCGGACCGGCCAAGGGCGGCGCGCTTTGCGATCTGATCGGGCGCCTTGGATTCGTGCAGGTCGACAGCATCAACACTGTGGCGCGTGCCCACGACATGATCCTCTATTCGCGCCGCCCGGCCTACCGTCCCGGCGGCATGCGACCGCCGCTTGAGCGGCATCGCGCGCTGTTCGAGCACTGGACCCACGATGCCTCGATCATTCCGGCAGAATTCTTTCCGCACTGGCGCCTTCGTTTTGCGCGCGACCGGACACTGCTTGCCGCGCGCTGGAAGAACTGGCGCCGCGACGGGTTCGAAGAGAAATTCGACGAGGTTCTGCACCGGATCTCTGACGGCGGACCGGTCTGTTCGGCAGAGGTGGGCGGCGACGAGGCGCGCTCTGGCGGCGGCTGGTGGGACTGGCATCCGTCGAAGACAGCGCTCGAATACCTTTGGCGAATCGGCGACCTGATGGTCACCCGGCGCGAAGGCTTCCGCAAATACTATGACCTGACAGAACGGGTGATGCCGGGCGATCTGGTGGAACGGCGACCCGAGGAAGAGGAGACCATAGACTGGGCCTGCAGCTCGGCACTGCAGCGCCTGGGGTTCGCCTCGTCCGGCGAGGTCGCCGCGTTTTGGGATCTGATCACACCTGCAGAGGCGCGCGACTGGTGCAGCAGGGCTCTGGCGGCAGGCAGGATCATAGAGATCGACATCGCATCGGTCGATGGTGGTATACGGCGGTGTTTTTCCTTTCCCGGGCTAGAGGACCACGAACCGCCCGACCCGCCGTCCCGTGTCCGAATCCTTAGCCCCTTCGACCCCGCCCTGCGTGACCGCAACCGCGCCGAACGGCTCTTTGGTTTTCGCTACCGCATTGAGATCTTCGTGCCCGCGGCAAAGCGGCAATACGGCTATTACGTCTTTCCGGTGCTCGAAGGCGATCGGCTGATCGGGCGGATCGACATGAAATGCGACCGCGCCGCAGAGACTCTGAACATCCGGGCCTTCTGGCCCGAGGCGGCAATGGGAAAAGGGCGCCTGGCTCGGTTGCTGGCAGAGCTGGAACGGGCCGCCAGATTTGCCGATGCAAACGCAATCGAATTCGCACCGGATTGGCAAAGAACGCTCGGGCGGGCCCTTTCATCCGGCTGAAATGATCTCGGGGGGTGGGGCAGAGCCTTCATGAATCACGACCGTCATAGTCGGACGAATCGCAGGTCGCATGCCGGATTTGCCTTTTCGTCCCCCCGGCATCGTGAAAAGGATACCCGTAGAGGGCAAGCATGACAGCATCGACAGGTATGTTGGAAGTATCCGTCTGGCGCGGCAGCGCCGGTGACGGACAGTTTCAGGCTTTTCGGGTGCCTGTGCAGGAAAATCAGACCATCCTCGACGTGGTCAGCTGGATTCAGCAGAACGCCGACCCAACGCTTTCCTATCGCTTCGCCTGCCGGGTGGGCATGTGCGGCAGTTGTGCCATGATGGTCAACGGCCTGCCGCGCTGGACCTGCCGCACCCATGTGCAAAAAGTCCTGAACGGCAACCGCCTGACCGTGGCACCCCTGCGCAACCTGGCCGTCATCAAGGATCTGGCCACCGACATGGACCCGTTCTTTGACAAATGGGTCGAGGCTGAAGGGCGCCATCATCCCACCGCCACCCGCCACGACCCGATGCCGCCGATCACCGCCGACGCACCGGGCCGGGCCGAGGCTGACGCTGCCATCGAATGCATCAACTGCGCCGTCTGCTACGCCGGTTGTGACACCGTGGCGGGTAATCCAGACTATCTGGGCCCCGCAGCCTTGCAACGCGCCTGGACGCTGATCAACGACGCCAAAGAGGCCGACAAAGGGGCGATCCTGACCGCTGTGGCGCAATCGGGCGGCTGTTTCAACTGCCACAGCCAGGGCAGCTGCACAGCACACTGCCCCAACGAACTGGACCCGATGCGGTCGGTCGCCGGGCTGAAACGCGCCACGGTGCTGGCCGCGTTGAAGGGAGGGAGCTAGGATGCTGGACCTGCGGCTATACCTGCTGCAGCGGATCTCGGCGCTGGTGATGGTGCCGCTGGTGCTGACCCATATCGTGGTGATGATCTGTGCCATCCAGGGCGGGCTGACAGCGGGCGAGATCCTGTTACGCACGCAAGGGTCACTGTTCTGGCTGACCTTCTACGGGCTCTTCGTGCTGGCGGTTTCAGTGCATGCGGCCATCGGGCTGCGTGTGATAGTGCACGAATTCACTGGCCTGCGCGGTACGGCACTAACGGTGCTGGGCTGGGCGGTCTTCGCGGGGCTGCTGGCGCTGGGCGCCCGCGCGGTTTGGGCGGTGACGCTGTGAGGGGCCATCGCGGGCATCCCCTGTGGCTGGCCTATGGGCTGCACCGCCTCTCCGGGCTGGCCCTGGCGCTGTTCCTGCCGGCGCATTTCTGGGTGCTGTCCATGGCGCTGAGCTCGCCCGAAAGGCTCGACGGCTTTCTGCACTGGGCCGAGGCACCGCTGGTCAAGTTCGCAGAGTTCGGGCTGGTCTTCCTGCTGGCGGTGCACGCCTTCGGCGGTCTGCGCCTGCTGGCGCTGGAGCTGCTGCCATGGACCCCGGGACAGAAGACGCTGGCCGCCGGTGCCGTCGCTGGCGCGGTGCTGGTTTGCGGCGTGTTTCTGCTGAATGCGGTGTAGCGGATGAAACCTGTCATTGAGCGTCACGAAACCGATATCCTGATAATTGGCTCTGGTGGCGCCGGGCTGTTCGCGGCACTGCATGCCCAGCAGACCGCTCCGCAAGGCACCCGTATCACCATCGCGGTCAAGGGCTTGCTGGGTAAATGCGGCTGCACCCGCATGGTGCAGGGCGGCTATAACGTGGCGCTGGGCGGCGGCGACACGGTGGAACGGCATTTCATGGACACCATCCGGGGCGGCAAATGGCTGCCCGATCAGGACATGGCCTGGAAGCTGTGCAATCTGGCGGTGGAGCGTGTCCACGAGCTGGAAAACGAAATCGGCTGTTTCTTCGACCGCAACCCTGACGGCTCGGTGCATCAAAAAGCGTTCGCGGGTCAAACCGCCGACCGCACCGTGCACAAGGGTGACCTGACCGGGATAGAGATCATCTCGCGCCTTATGGAACAGGTGCTGGCCCGGCCCGTCGAGCGCCTGCAAGAGCATCGCGCCATCGGGCTGATCCCGACGCGCGACGGCTCTGCGCTGGCGGGCGTGCTGTTCATCGACATGCGCAGCGGCGGTTTCCGCCTGGTGCGGGCCAAGGCAGTGCTGATGGCCACCGGCGGCGGGCCGACCATGTACCGCTTTCACACGCCCTCGGGCGACAAGTCGATGGACGGGCTGGCCATGGCCCTGCGCGTCGGGCTTTGCTTGCGTGACATGGAGATGGTGCAATTCCATCCCACCGGACTATTGGCGGGCGACCACACCCGGATGACCGGCACGGTGCTGGAGGAGGGCCTGCGCGGCGCCGGCGGGCATCTGCTGAACGGCGCCGGGCACCGGTTCATGTTCGACTATGACGCCAAGGGCGATCGTGCCACCCGCGACGTGGTCAGCCGTGGCATCTATGCCGAGATGCGCAAGTCGAACGTGTCGCCCAACGGCGGCGTCTTCATTTCGATGGCGCATCTGGGGCCGGAAAACGTGGCCGCCAAATTCCCCGGCATGGTCAAACGCTGCGCCGATAGCGGCTTCGATCTGGCGGCGGGCCGGGTCGAGGTGGTGCCAACCGCGCATTACATGATGGGCGGGGTGGTGGTGGATGTGGATACGCGCACCACTTTGGAGGGGCTATACGTTGCTGGAGAAGATGCGGGCGGGGCGCACGGGTCAAACCGGCTGGGCGGCAACGGGGTAGCAAACTCCACCGTCTATGGCGGCGTGGCGGGCGAGGTGATGGGCCGCGACGTGGCGTCGATGACCCTGCGTGACCCCGACGAGGCGGTGCTGGACGCCGAACTGGCCCGCGCACTGCATCCGCTGGGGCAGAAACCGGCGCTGGTGCAGCCCCTGCGCACCGCGTTGCAGGATGCGATGTGGGAACATGTCGGTGTAATGCGCGACGAACCCGGCATGACGCGCGGCCTGACCCGCATCGCCGACATCCGCGCCGAGCTGATGCAGACCGGCATCGACGGCACGAACCTCGCGTTCAACCTCACCTGGCACGACTGGCTGAACCTAGCCTCTCTTTGCGATATCTCGCAGGTGATCACGCAGGCCGGGCTGGCCCGAGAGAACTCTCGCGGCGCCCATTTCCGGGAGGATTTCCCGGACCAGGGCGACCTGCCGTCGTCCTATTTCACTGTGGCGCGGCGAGGCGGGGAGGCGATGGCGGTGGACCGGGAGGCGGTGAAGTTCAGTATCGTTAAGCCGGGCGAGACGATCCTGGCCGAGGGCGAACCTGAAACGCTGGTGGCGAATTGAGGAAGGAGGGTTGATATGGAAATTGAAGTGGCGGAAATTGCTCGGACAACCGCATTGACGACGGCGATATTGGGTGTTCTAGGATCTTTCTTCGTCGCATTTCTTGCATCGGCTCTTTCATTTCAATTTCAAAAGAGAACACTGCGCGAAGAATTGAAGCTGGAGTATTCGATCGAAACCGCGATCAGGGCACTGCTTTCGAACCCGAACTACAAAAAACGTGGTTTCAAAAAGATCAGATACCATTTGCGCGGTTTTGAAACAGACGACGAACTACGCCGAGCCTTGATCCGAGCAGGGGCGGTCGCGTTTTCGGGTCAGGGCGATGAGGAAATGTGGGGTTTGATCAGGAGAAACCCAGAGGATTTCAAATGATTGCCATCTCCCTCATTCAATCCACCGCCGAGAACCTGATGGCCAGTGCCGCTATCGAGATCCCGCAGGATTACCTTGACGGGCTGAAAGCGGCGGCAGCGACCGAGGATGGCGAATTGGCGGGGTTCGTGCTGCAGGCGATGCTCGAGAACTACGAGGCCGCGAAAGAGGACCGCCGGGCGATGTGCGGCGATACCGGCACGCCGCGTTGGTATGTCAAGATGGGCAACGAGGCTCGTATCGAGGGTGGGCCGGTGGCGCTGGAGGCGGCGCTGCGTGGGGCGACCGCAAATGCGACCTCTGCCGTGCCGCTGCGGCCCAACCGGGTGCATCCTCTGTGGCGCACCGATCATGACAACAACGTGGGCATCGGCGCGCCAGAGATCGAGTACGGGTTCGAGCCGGATGGTGACTGGATCGACCTGATCACGGTGCACAAGGGTGGGCTTTTCGGTACCGACTACCGGATGCTGTTCCCCTCGGACGGGATCGAGGGGATCCGGCGGTTCTATCTCGACTGTCTGGTGGCGTTCGGCAAGCGCGGGCTGGCCTGTCAGCCGGCGATCATCGGCATCGGGCTGGGCGGATCGAAGGACACCTGCATGGTGCTGGGCAAGCGCGCCGCCTGTTTGCGGGTGGTGGGCAGCCGCAACGCCGACCCGAGGATCGCCGAAATTGAGGATGAGCTGAAGAAGCTGGGCAATTCCATCGGCATGGGGGCGATGGGGTTCGTGGGTAAGAACATGGTAATCGATTGCAATATCGAGGTTGGCTATTGCCATACCGGCGGCATGCAGATGTCGGTGCATGCCTTCTGCCTGTCGTCGCGCCGGGCGGTGGCTCGGCTGTGGCCGGATGGGCGGGTGGAATTCCGGACCGATCCCGACTGGTTCACCCCCTACCAGCGGCGCGAGACGGTGGAGTGGGAGGCGGTGGAATGAAACTGCGCGAGGTCCAGCTATCCACCACGCCCACCGCCGAGGACATTGCGGCGCTGCGGCTGGGGGATGTCGTCTATCTGAACGGGCTGATCTATACCGCCCGCGAGGGTGTCTATATGCGGGCGCTGGAGCAGAAGGCCAATATTCCGATGGAACTGCCCTCACAAAGTGCCGCGAATTTCCATTGCTCTCCGGCGGCGACGATCCGGGGTGACGGGTCGTTCAATATGGGGGCTGTGACGGCGACGGCGTCGTTCAGGTTCGCCAAGTGGCTGCCGGAATGGATGGCCAGGACCGGGGCGCGGCTGATCGTGGGAAAGGGTGGCATGTCGTCGAAGGATTACAAGGAGTATTTTGTGCCGAACGGTGCCGTCTATCTGTCGACCGTGGGTTATGGCACCGGGGCGCTGTTGGGGCGTGGGGTGGAGAATGTGGAAGCTGTGCACTGGCATGAAGAACTGGGGCTGGCGCAGGCGATGTGGGTGCTGCGGGCCAACCGGATGGGGCCGTTCATCGTGGCATCTGATCTGGACGGAAGCTGCCTGTTCGAGCGCGAAAATGCGAAGATCGGCGAAGGTCTGGCCCGGGTTTATGAGGGCACCCGGCCTGCGGTTCTGAAACGGTTCGGAGAGACGGATGACCGGTCCGATGAGGTGATCGGGTAGAGATGTCCCCATGGGGACATATGCGTAACGCTTTGATAAAGCTAAAGATAGCGCTAACGTAGGGTTGCCGGAAACCGCTTCCGGCTGCAAAGGTCAGACCAGTTCCCGCGCGATCAGCAGGACGCCCGAGACAAACATCAGCCCGATCAGAAGCCGGCGGAACCGATCGTCTGTCAGCCGCCTGAAGGCGGCGATGCCGAGCTGAGCCGAAGCCAGCGCCACGGGCAGGGCGACGGCCAGCAGGGTCAGCACCTCTGGCGTATAGGTGCCGCGCAGGGCGAGGACCGCGGCAGTGAGCGCCAGAACCGCGACATTGAAGGGTTGCAGAACCGCGCGGGTTTCGAATTTGGGCCAGGCGCGCATGGCGCACCACATGGTGGGCAGCGCGCCCGAAAGCCCCGCCGCGCCGCCGAGCAGCCCGCCACCAAAGCCGACGGCGATATCGGCGAAGGGCGTAGGGCGGTCGATGCGCGGCAGGGTGCGGCGTAGGATGAAGAAACCGCCGTAAAGCAGCATGAACCCGGCAATCACCAGTTTCAGCGCGTGGGGATCGATGAAGGACAGCACGGCAACACCCGGCGGGATACCGGCCAGGGCCGGGATCAGGAACCGGGCCAGCCGCCTGGGGTTGTCGAAGATTGCATGACGCACCAGCCAAATGCCCTGCAGGCCGATGATCGAGGAGACGGCGACGACGATGGCCACTGCCTCGGATGGCGGCATGAACTGCAGCCAGAAGCCCAGCGCGAAGAGGGCCGTGCCGAACCCCGCGAGCCCGTTGACGAAACCAGCGGCGGCGGCGCCGAGGATCAAGAGCATCCAACTCATTCGGAGGATGGCCGCAAGTCGCGCCAATGCTGACGCGGCGGCACCGGGGATGCGGCGATGTTCAAGTCGAGGCGCATCAATATCGGCCTGTCTGGCGGTTTCGGTCTGCGCGCGCAGGTCGGCGCCTGAGTGTTCTGTGCAGACGGGGGAACCCGCTTCAAGCGGAAATCACGGGATTGACGTGGTTTTTGCGGTGAAATCCTTGCCGGGCAGGTGCTCATCGGTCCCTCTTCGCATGCGTGCCGGGACCGGCATGAAGTCTGCCGCTTCTCGGCGCCGTTGTCGCTGGTGCCGACGGTCGAGCAAAGCCGACCCGTCGCCATGGAATACCGTGACGGCCCGCAAAGCGGATAGTTGCAACAGGCGGTGTCGAACGCGGCGCCACTCGCTGCCAGCAGGTCGGGATTGGGGGTTTGGTGACGGTTTTACCATAGGCCACGAGCGACAGGGGGCTGAGCTGGTCGACCTGGAAAATGGGGATAATGCGGCGGGCATGAGCAGACTCGTACGTGTGGTTGTCGACATCGGGACGAAAACGCGCTTACTGGGCAAGGCGGGCAAAGCCGCCGCAGTAGCGAGCACAGAACGAAAAGGCCGACCATGACGGATACCGACCACATCTCGACCCATGACGCCGAGGCCGACGCGCGCAATGACGACATCCAGATATATGTGGACGGGCAGATCGTGCATCGCGACAAGGCGATGGTGTCGGTCTATGACAGCGGCTTCATGCTGGGCGACGGGGTGTGGGAGGGGCTGCGGCTGTATGATGGCTGCCTGAGTTTTCTGGATGAGCATCTTGACCGGCTGTACGAGGCGGCGAAGTACATCGACCTGGACATCGGGATGACGCGGGGTGAACTGACCGGGGCGATCCGGGCGACGCTGGCCGCCAACGGCATGTTGACGGATGTGCATCTGCGCCTGATGGTCACCCGCGGGCGCAAGCGCAAACCGTTCCAGCACCCGCATCTGAGCGTTTTCGGGTCAACGGTCGTGATCATCGCTGAGCATTCAAAACCGGATGAGACGGCGACCATGCGCGGCATCCGGCTGCACACGGTGCCGCATCACCGCGGGTTGCCGCTGACCCAGGACGCCAAGCTGAATTCGCATTCCAAGCTCAACTGCATCATCGCGCTGAACCACGCCATCCGCGCCGGCGCTGACGAGGCGCTGATGCTCGACCCGTTCGGGTTCGTGAACACCACCAATGCCTGCAACTTCTTCATCGTGCGCAAGGGCGAGGTCTGGACCAGCACCGGCGACTATTGCATGAACGGAATCACCCGCCAGAAGGTCATCGATCTGTGTCGCGGCAATGGTATTGCGATCTTCGAGCGGAACTATTCTCTGGTCGATACCTACGGCGCCGACGAGGCGTTTCTGACCGGAACTTTCGGGGCGCAGACGCCGGTTTCAGAGATCGACGGGCGGGTGATCGGGACAGGTGCGGCGGGGCCGGTGTTCCACCGCATCCGGCAGCTATACAAAGACCTGATCCGTGCCGAGATTGGCAGCGCACGGATCTGACACGCCCGAGTTCGACCAGCACGGCGAAGCTGTGGCGCATGGCCGGGACCAGATTTCTAGACCAGCCCCAGCAGCCGCGCCGCGTTGCCCTTGACGATATCCTCGCGCAGGTAGTCCCTGATCGCGATCTTGTCGAAGTCCGCCAGCCATCGTTCCGGCGTGATCATCGGCCAGTCGGAGCCAAACAGCACCTTTTTCTTCAGGATCGAATTGCAGTAGCGCACCAGGATGTCGGGGAAGTATTTCGGCGACCAGCCCGATAGGTCGATATGGACGTTGGGCTTGTGCTGCGCGACGGCAAGCGCCTCTTCCTGCCAGGGAAAAGAGGGGTGGGCCATGATGATCTTGAGGTTGGGGAAGTCGACCGCCACGTCGTCGAGATAGATCGGGTTGGAGTATTTCAGCCGCATGCCGTTGCCGCCGGGCATGCCGGACCCGACGCCGGTCTGGCCGGTGTGAAACAGACCGATGCAGCCGTGATGTTCCAGCAGTTCGTAGAACGGATAGGCCATCCGGTCATTGGGGTAGAAACCCTGAAAGGTCGGGTGGAACTTGAACCCCTTGATGCCGTGGTCTTCGATCAGGCGACGCGCCTCGCGTACTGCCATCTTGCCCTTCCACGGGTCGATCGAGGCGAAGGGGATTAGGACGTCATCGTTCTGCCGGACCAGTTCGATCACCTCATCATTGGAATAGCGCCGATAGCCGGTCTCGCGTTCGGCATCGACCGGGAAGATCACCGCGGCGATGTTCTGCTGGCGGAAATGCGCCGCAGTTTCCGGGATCGTCGGCGGGTGTTTCCAGGGCGCGTGAAAAAAGCCGGCCATGGTGGATTGAAGATCGTCATAACCGTCATCGGCGTGGCAACCGCAGGGCTCTTCGGCATGGGTGTGGATGTCGATGGCGCGGATCTTCGAGATATCGACCATTCTTGAGATCCTGACTGTTCAGCTGTTCGGGGTGGCGCGCAGGGCAGACAGGACGGCGACCAGCGTCTGGCGGGTGGTGTCGTCCAGCCCGGCGAAAAGCCGCGCCTCGTGCGCCTCGACCGCCTTTATCGCCTGGCCGCAAAGGCGTCGGCCGGACGGTGTGGGCATCAGGGCATAGGCTCTGCGGTCGGTCGGTACACGGTCGCGGGTGATCAGGCCGCGCCGCTCAAGCTCATCGACGATGACCACCAGGTTGGGCCGTTCGATATCCATTGCGGCGGCCAGCCGGGTCTGGCTGAGGCCCGGATTGTCACAGACCAGCACCAGCGCCGAATAGGTCAGCATCCGCAGCCTGAACGGGCCAAGCGTGGCGGTCAGGTCGGCCTGCACCACGTTGAACGCGCGCTTCATGTGATAGCCCACGAACCGGCGCAGCGTGGCGTCGCTGATTTCCGGGGGGGGCAGGGGCGTCGGCCTTGGATCGGTCATGGTCCTACCGGAAGCTGGGATTGCGTTTGGCGAGGAAGGCCTGCAGCCCTTCGACCGCGTCGGGGCTGGTCTGGGTCAGCGCCGCGCAGAGGCTTTCCGTGAACAGGCCGTCGGCCTTGGACATGTCTTCTATCCGGGCCAGCGCCTGGATCATGATGTAGTTCGACAGCGGCGCGTTGGCGGCGATCCTGCGGGCAATGTCCATCGCCATCGGCAATGCCTCGCCCTGGCCCACGCTGTAGTGGGTCAGGCCAAGGGCCAGCCCTTCGTCGGCGCCGTACTTGCGCCCCGTCAGCATCATCTCTGTCATGCGATCGGCGCCCAGAATGCGGCCCACCCGAACGCTGGCCCCACCACCGACAAAGATGCCGCGCCGTCCCTCGGGCAGCTGGAAGATGGTCGAGGGCTCGGCGATGCGCACAGGGGTGGACGCGGCCAGTTCCAGCCCGCCGCCGATCACCGCACCGAACATGGCCGACACCACCGGCAGACCTCCGAACTGGATCCGGTCCATCACCTGATGCCAGCCGCGCGAATGGCGCATGGTGCCTTCGGCGTCGCGGCCGACATGTTCCGAAAGGTCCAGCCCAGAGCAATAATGCCCGGCGGTCCCGGTCAGCACCGCGACCTTGACGCCTTTGGGCGGGTTGCAAAAGAAGCCGTCGATCCCGGCAATCAGCCCGTCAGACATCGCGTTGCGCTTGGCCGGGCGGTTCATGGTCAGGACGGCAACCTCGCCGTCAAGGTCAATTCTCAGCAGGGGGTCGGGCATCGCCTGTCCTCAGCGCGGCGGCAGGCGCACTGCACCGTCAAGCCGAATGGTTGTTCCGTTCAGGAAGGGGTTGGTGATGATCTGTTCGGCCAGCATCGCGAATTCCTGCGGATCGCCGAGCCGTGGCGGGAAGGGGATGTTGGCGGTTATTTCGGCGGACACCTCTTCGGGCAGGCCTTCCATCATAGGTGTCCGGAACAGGCCCGGGGCGATGGCCATGACGCGGATGCCCGAACGGGCGAATTCACGCGCGGCGGGCAGGCACATAGCGGCAATCGCGCCCTTCGATGCGGCATAGGCCGATTGCCCCAGCTGCCCGTCCTGATAGGCGACAGAAGAGGTGTTGACGATCACGCCTCGTTCGCCGTCGTCGAGCGGGTCGGTCTCCATCATGTGCCGCGCCGCGTGGGTCATCACGTTGTAGGTGCCAAAGAGGTTTACCGACAGCGTACGCTCGAACACGTCGAATGACGTTTTGCCGCCGCGTCCCACGATGCGTGCGGCAAGACCGACACCAGCGCAGCTGATTGCGATGCGCAGGGGTCCCAGCCTGGCGACGACCTGCTCGACCGCCGCGGCAACCACAGCCTCGTCGCGGACATCGACCTGCACCGCCTGGCCGCCGATTTCCTCGGCAACCGCCTGGGCGCGGTCGGCGTCGAAGTCGAGGATGCCCACGCGGGCGCCAAGCCTTGCCAGACGGTGGGCCGTCGCCGCCCCCAGACCGCTTGCGCCCCCTGAAACCAGTGCCGTCTGTCCATCGATGCGCATTGCTTTTCTCCTGCGTAATGTTCATTATTGTTATACTGTATACCATTCTCGTGCAACCCGAAAACACCGCACCTTCCTGGCGGAAATCATATGGACAAATTTAGTTATGCGGTGTAACTATTATTAACCTGATGCTGTTGCACGAACAGATGGAGCCCCGACGATGACCGCACAGGACTTGCCTCGGTCCGACCAGTTCTGGACCCCCGAATTCCACTACGAACACCGCGAGGACGGTACCGTCCTGATGCGCCAGAAAGAGCCGCTGCAAGCGCATCCGCCTTTGCTGGCCGACTACCTGGACAAATGGGCAGACGAGGCGCCAGAGCGGACCTGGATCGCCCGCCGCGCCGATGGTGGCGACTGGATCCGGATCGCCTATGGACAGGCGCGCGACAAGGCGCGCGCCATCGGTGCGGCGCTGCTGGCGATGGGGCTGGGGCCGGACCGGCCGCTGCTGATCCTGTCGGAAAACAGTCTGGAACATGCGCTGCTGGGCATCGCCTGCGCCTATGTGGGCATTCCCTATGCGCCGGTATCGCCGGCCTATTCGCTGGTCTCCGAGGGCGCCGGCAAGGCGCGTGACATCGCCAGCCTGCTGAACCCCGGCGCGATATTCGCCGATAACGGCGCGATGTTCGCCACTGCAATCGATTTATTGAGCCAGGGCGACCGCACCGTGATCAATGCCCGGCATCTCGCCGATGGCGCGGTGTCCTTCGACAGTCTGCTCGACAGCGCGCCCGGCGCCGCTGATACCGCCCGTGCCGCGCTGACCCCGGACATGGTGGTGAAATACCTTTTCACCTCGGGTTCGACCGGCTCTCCGAAGGCGGTGATCAACACCAACTCGATGATCTGCGCCATGCAGGCCATGGTGCGCGACTGCTATCGCTTCCTGACCGCCAGACCACCCGTGGTGTTGGATTGGGCGCCGTGGAACCATACGGCGGCGGGCAACAAGGTGTCTTATCTGGTGCTAACCAACGGCGGCACCTACTATATCGACGACGGTCGCCCGGTGCCCGGCCAGTTCGACGAGACCTTGCGCAATCTGCGCGAAATCTCTTGCACCTGGTATTTCAACGTCCCGATCGGCTATGACATGCTGGTCAGGGAACTGGCGAGTGATGTGGAACTGGCACGCATTTTCTACGCCCGGCTGGACATGCTGTTTTATGCCGGGGCCGGGATGGCGCAGCACACCTGGGACAACCTGATGGAGATCGGTGCCGAGGTTACCGGGCGCGACTTTCTGCTGGCCACCGCGCTGGGCGCGACGGAAACCGCTCCATTCGCCATTGCCTGGACCGAGCTTGAGAAAAAGGCCGGCAATGTGGGTGTGCCATCGCGCGGGCTGACCCTGAAACTGGTGCCCGCCGAGGGCAAGCTGGAGGCGCGGTTGAAGGGTCCTTCGATCACACCAGGCTATTTCGGCGACCCGGCAAAGACCGCCGAGGTGTTCGACGACGAGGGCTTTTACTGCCTCGGCGACGCGCTGCGCCCGGCGGACCCGGAAGATTTCTCGCGCGGGTTCTTCTTTGACGGGCGGGTGGCCGAGAACTTCAAGCTCTCGACCGGCACATGGGTATCGGTCGGCGCGGTGCGCGCCGGGTTGGTGGATGCGATGGGCGGTCTGATCCGCGACGCGGTGATTGTGGGCGAGAATGAAAGCAGGCTGGGCGCGATGCTGTGGCTGTCGGAGGTGTCGCACCAGATGGCACCTGCCGACCTGAACCAGGCTCTGGCAGAGCGTCTGTCGGCGGCGGCCAAGGCGGCCACCGGCTCTGCCAGCCGGGTACGCCGCGCGGTGTTGCTGCCGCATGAACCCAGCTTTGACCGTGGCGAGACCACCGAGAAGGGCAACCTGAACCAGCGCGCTCTGCGGGTCCACAACGCGGGCACCATCGGGCAGATGTATGCCACCGATGACGGCGTGTTCATCGTCTGACGGATCGGGGTATTGCCGAAACCACCCAACGTCAGCCCACCTGCGAGCCGCGGGGGCAAGCCGGGCCGCGCCAAATGCCGGGTGGTCGTTCGATCTTGCGGTTGACATGAACGGGCGCGTTGCCTATCTGCGCTCTGTTGGCACTCGCCGCCGGTGAGTGACAACACCGTAATTGAACAATGAACCAAGGAGCGTTCGAAATATGGCATTCACTCCGCTGCATGACCGTGTGCTGGTCCGCCGTGTTGAATCCGACGAAAAGACCGCAGGCGGCCTGATCATCCCCGACAGTGCCAAGGAAAAGCCCGCCGAGGGCGAAGTTGTTTCCGTTGGCTCCGGCGCCCGCGACGACGATGGCGACCGCATTGCGATGGACGTCAAGGCTGGCGACAAGATCCTGTTCGGCAAATGGTCGGGCACCGAGATCACTCTGGACGGCGAAGAGCTGTTGATCATGAAGGAAAGCGATATTCTGGGGCTCATCTCCTGATCGCTTGCCGGCACATGATGGGTGAAATCACCCATCCTACCGAAATTCTAGACGAGGAAATGCAGAAACATGGCTGCTAAAGACGTCAAATTCGATACCGATGCCCGCAACCGTATGCTGACGGGCGTCAACATCCTGGCCGATGCGGTCAAGGTGACCCTTGGCCCGAAAGGCCGCAACGTCGTGCTCGACAAATCCTTTGGCGCGCCGCGCATCACCAAAGACGGTGTGACGGTCGCCAAGGAAATCGAACTGGAGGACAAGTTCGAGAACATGGGCGCGCAGATGGTGAAAGAAGTCGCCCAGCGCACCAATGACGAAGCCGGCGATGGCACCACCACCGCCACCGTGCTGGCCCAGGCCATCGTGCGCGAAGGCCTGAAATCGGTTGCCGCGGGCATGAACCCGATGGATCTCAAGCGCGGCGTGGATGTCGCTGTCGCCAAGGTGATCGAGAGCATCAAGAACGCCTCTCGCGAGGTCAAGGACAGCGACGAGGTTGCGCAGGTTGGCACCATCTCCGCCAACGGCGAATCGGATATCGGCCAGCAGATCGCCGACGCGATGCAGAAGGTCGGCAATGACGGCGTGATCACCGTCGAAGAGAACAAGGGCCTGGAGACCGAGACCGAGGTCGTCGAAGGCATGCTGTTCGACCGCGGCTACCTGTCGCCCTACTTCGTCACCAACCCCGAAAAGATGACTGCCGAACTGGAAGACGGCCTGATCCTGCTGCACGAGAAAAAGCTCTCGTCGCTGCAGTCGATGGTTCCTCTGCTGGAAACCGTCATCCAGTCGGGCAAGCCGCTGCTGATCGTCGCCGAAGACGTCGAGGGCGAGGCGCTGGCCACTCTGGTCGTCAACAAGCTGCGCGGTGGTCTGAAGATCGCCGCCGTCAAGGCGCCGGGCTTTGGCGATCGCCGCAAGGCGATGCTGCAGGATCTCGCCATTCTGACCGGTGGTCAGGTGATCAGCGAAGATCTGGGCATGAAGCTGGAGAACGTCACCGTCGACATGCTGGGCTCTGCCAAACGCATTTCGATCACCAAGGACGAGACTACCATCGTCGACGGTGCCGGTGAAAAGGCCGAGATCGAGGCCCGCGTTGCCCAGATCCGTGGTCAGATCGAGGAAACCTCGTCGGACTACGACCGCGAGAAGCTGCAGGAACGTGTTGCCAAGCTGGCCGGCGGCGTTGCCGTCATCCGCGTCGGCGGCATGACCGAAGTGGAAGTGAAAGAGCGCAAGGATCGCGTCGACGATGCGTTGAACTCCACCCGCGCTGCGGTTCAGGAAGGCATCGTGGTCGGCGGCGGCGTGTCGCTGGTGCAGGGCGCCAACGCGCTGAACGGCGTCACGGGCGAAAACAGCGACCAGGACGCCGGCATTGCCATCGTCCGCCGCGCGCTGGAAGCTCCGCTGCGCCAGATCGCAGAGAACGCCGGTGTGGATGGCGCTGTGGTCGCGGGCAAGATCCGCGAGAGCGGTGACCCCTCCTTTGGCTTCAACGCCCAGACCGAGGAATATGGCGATCTGTTCTCGTTCGGCGTCATCGATCCGGCAAAGGTCGTGCGCACCGCGCTGGAAGACGCCGCGTCGGTTGCTTCACTGCTGATCACCACCGAGGCCATGGTTGCCGACAGGCCCGAAAAGCCGGGCGCCGGCGCGCCGGGTGGCGGTATGCCCGACATGGGCGGCATGGGCGGCATGATGTAATCTGCCGATCCTTCGAAACAGGAAAGGGGCCGCATTGCGCGGCCCCTTTTTTTGCCCCTGGCGATGGGTGGCAGGTTGTTGCCGAAAGCCGGGCCCGCCTACATTCCCTGATAGATCGGGAAGGCGTCGCACATCTGCTGGACCTCGGCCTTGACGCGGGCCTCTGCTTCAGCGTTGGCGTCCTCGCCGTTCGCCGCCAGCCCGTCCACCACCTGAACGATCCAGT
>JAAELR010000207.1 GCA_024226455.1 Paracoccaceae bacterium | reverse complement strand
TCACGGGCGTCACGTTCAAAGACGGAATTGAAACCACCAAACCCGACCAGATCGCTGCATGACCCAAAACTCTCAAACACCAGATTTGACAATAACTCACAATGCCTGTGAGCGCGCCCTGCGACCCTCAGTGACGCAGCGCAAAGTCACCAATGGTTTCCGATCCATGTGGGCTGCCCAGGGCGATTGCGCCGTGAGATCCGTCGCCGACACCGCCAAGCTACGCGGCCAATCCTCAAGGGAAACCATCAAAACCACCCTGGCCTGAACCCAAAACCACAAAGGGGGGTGCGTAATTACTGATCCAGATGCAACACCGCGTATAATGCCGAAAGAGGTTCGCATTTTGCTCCATCTCGATTTTGGGTGGTATCAATGGCTGATAACGACGACGGTAGCAACAATGACTATACGATAACCAATGAGGGCGTAACCTCACAAACCATAGTGTAAATTGGGAATGGGCTGAACGATGCAGCGAATGATGGTGGTTCACTTCCGCCGTCTTTCAAGCCAGTATCGGATGCGTTTCGTAGGTTTAACAAAGCCGATGATTGGGCAGACAAAGCCCTATCGTGGAAAGCAACCATTGGCGCCACCCACATGATGGTATCGGCTTCGGTGTTACAGCATATGGGCAAAGGCCCGGGCGTGGTATGCAATCGCTCGACATAGACTACAAAAGCTTGCACGGTCACGCCGACGCACTGGCCCATACGAGGCCGCAGAATTCCTGGGCAGTATTCGACCAGGCGGCACGCGAATACTCGCTACTGAACTGCTAGAGCAACGTCAGTTGCACCAAGGCATGGCGTTTTTTGCCAGCACTCAGCTTGACCGGCGAGCCAAGTGCGGCAGCGTCCAGCATCAGCCCGGCATCGGTCAGCGGCGCGTCGTCGATGCGGGCGCCGTTATCGGCGATCAGCCGCTTGGCCTCTTTGCCGGACCTCGCCAGCCCCGAGCGTACGATCAATTGTACCACGGAAATCCCGTCACCGATCTCGTCCGGTGTCAGCGCCAGCGTCGGTAGGTCGTCGCCCACACCGCCTTTCTCGAACACCTCGCGGGCCGTTTGCTCGGCTGCCGCGGCGGCGTCACGCCCGTGGTTCAGTGTGGTAGTCTCGTTGGCGAGACGGATCTTGGCCTCGTTGATTTCGGCCCCACCAAGCGCGCCAAGCCGGTCGCATTCATCTATCGGAAGTTCGGTGAACATTTTCAGGAACTTGCCAACATCAGCATCGTCGACGTTGCGCCACCATTGCCAGAAATTGTAGGGGCTCATCATGTCTTCGTTGAGCCAGACCGCGCCATCGACGGATTTGCCCATCTTCTTGCCGTCCGAGCGCGTGACCAGCGGTGTCGTCAGTCCAAACGCCTCGGCGCCTTCGACGCGTCGGATCAGGTCGGCGCCGGAGACGATGTTACCCCATTGATCGGACCCGCCCATTTGCAGAATCGCACCCTCGCGACGGAAAAGCTCCAGAAAATCGTAGCTTTGCAGCAGCATGTAGTTGAATTCGATAAAGCTGAGCGCCTGTTCGCGGTCGAGGCGGGATTTCACCGATTCAAAACTGAGCAAGCGGTTCACCGTGAAATGCCTGCCGATGTCGCGCAGGAACTCTACATATTTCAGTTCGTCCAGCCAGTCGGCATTGTTGGGCATCAATGCGCCGGTGGGGCCGTCGCCGTAGGAAACGTAGCGCGAGAACACCCTCCGGATCGAGGCGGCGTTGGCGTTGATCTGCTCGACCGAGATGATCTTGCGCATCTCGTCCTTGCCGGACGGATCGCCGACCTTTGTCGTGCCGCCGCCCATCAGCGTGATCGGGCGGTGGCCGGTCTTTTGCAGCCAGCGCAGCAGCAGGATCTGCACGAGATTGCCGATATGCAACGAACTGGCGGTCAGGTCATAGCCGATATAGGCGGTGACCACGCCGGAGTTCAGCTTGTCATCCAACCCTTGCAGATCGGTGCAGTCGGCGAGGAAGCCGCGCGAGGCGATCTGGTGCAGGAACTCGGATTTCGGGTGGTAGGTCATCGCGTTTCGGTCCATCACTTTGGTGCGGCCCCCCGTATACCGGGGCGCCGGGCGAAGGGGAAGCCATGAAGATAACCGGTCCGGTGCGGGCGTTGGGGGCGATGTCTGGAACCTCGCTGGACGGGGTCGATGCGGCGGCGCTGCTGACCGACGGCGTTGATATCTTCGGTTTCGGTGAAGCCGGCTACCGGGCCTATGACGAGACCGAACGCGCGGTGCTGCGGACTGCGCTGGGGTGCTGGCCGGGTGAGCCGGCGGTCGAGGCCGCGGCCGAGCTGGTAGAGACCGCACATGCCGAACTGCTGGCGCGGTTCGATGCCGATCTGGTGGGGTTTCACGGCCAGACACTGGCGCATGACCCGGGAGGGCGCGGCACCCATCAGGCGGGCAGCGGCGAGGTGCTGGCGGCGGTGCTGGGGGTGCCGGTGGTGTGGGATTTCCGCTCGGCGGATGTTGAAATGGGCGGGCAGGGCGCTCCGCTGGCCCCGTTCTTCCATTTCGCCTGCGCTCGCTGGATCGGGGCGACGGAACCTTTGGCGTTTCTCAACCTCGGCGGGGTCGGCAACCTGACCTGGGTCGACCCGGCCCGGGCGGTGCCGGAAGAGCCGGGGGCCTGCCTGGCCTTCGACACCGGCCCGGCGAACGCGCCGATTGACGATCTGATGCATGCCCGGCTGGGGCGCGACTGCGACCGGGACGGAGCGCTGGCGGCGCAGGGCTGGGTGGACCAGGCCATTGTGGCGCGGTTTCTGCAGGACGGGCATTTCTTGAAGATCCCGCCCAAATCGCTGGATCGCAACGGGTTTGCCGGGCTCATCGGGGCGGTGGCCGGGCTGTCGGACGCCGATGCCGCGGCGACGCTGACGGCGGCGGCTGTGGCTGCTGTCGCGAGCGGGAAGCAGTATTGCCCGGTGCCGCCGGGACGGGTGCTGGTCAGTGGCGGCGGGCGCCGCAACCGCACCCTCATGTCCGGGCTTGGCGCGGCGCTCGGCTGCCCGGTGGAGCCGGTCGAGGCGCTGGGGCTCGATGGCGACATGCTCGAGGCGCAGGCCTTTGCCTACCTTGCGGTACGGGTGCTGCGGGGGTTGCCGACCTCGTGCCCCTCGACCACCGGCGTGGCGGCAGCGGTGGGTGGTGGACGGATCGCTTCTCCGGGCGGGGCCTGACCCGGATGTGCGCTGCCGCGCGCCTTTTTCTGCACCTCGCCAGGTGACGCGTTGCCGACAGGGAGGCGATAGCGGCGGCGGGCGGCTTCTTCACGTTTTTGGACTCGAGAAGAGGTTCAGGGAATGTCGAAGTCGGGGCTGGCGAGTTCGAATCCGTCGAAGCGGAAGCCCGGGCTGACGGTGCAGCCGGTCAGCGACCAGGCGCCGGTTGGTTCTGCGGATTGCCAGTGGTGCGGCGGGACGATGATTTGCGGCGCCTCGCCTGCGCCAAGACCGGGGCCGAGACGGTGGGCGGTCGCAGGACCGGCATCGTTTTCGGCGATACGCAGGATCAGCGGCGCACCGGCGTAGAAATGCCAGATCTCAGTGGCATCGACCCGGTGCCAATGGCTTCGCTCGCCAGCCTGGAGCAGGAAGTAGATGCAGGTCCCGGTGGGGCGGGCGGCGTCGGTCTCGACCTCCCATGTCTGGCGGTACCAGCCGCCCTCGGGGTGTGGCTGTAGTTGCAGATGGGCGATAATTTGGTCGGCGGTCATGCGGGTGGCTCACGCTGGATTGGACTGGCTCGATCTGACTATGCAAGGAAATGCCATGTTCAGACACCTTTTTTCGCGCCGCGCTGCCAGCGGCGCCTGCGACCGCCCTGTCAGAGACGACGGCGCAGTTTCTGGGCCGGGGCTATGCGGATTGCGTTGGTTTCTTTGAAACCGTTGCTGCAGCGCGCCTCCCAATCCATATCCGTTCAGCGCAGGATCGACATCCCTGCATATTCGGCGGTCTCGCCCAGCATCTCTTCGATCCGGATCAGCTGGTTGTATTTCGCCAGCCGGTCCGATCGCGCCAGTGAGCCGGTCTTGATCTGACCGCAATTGGTGGCCACAGCCAGGTCGGCGATGGTGGCGTCCTCGGTCTCTCCCGAACGGTGGCTCATGACGTTGGTGAAACCCGCGCGGTGAGCCATGTCGACGGCTTTGAGCGTCTCGGAAAGCGAACCGATCTGGTTGACCTTGACCAGCATGGAGTTGGCCGCCTTGCGCGCGATGCCGTCGGCCAATCGCGCCGGATTGGTGACGAAAAGATCGTCGCCGACCAGCTGCACCTTGTCGCCCAGGGTCTCGGTCAGGGCGATCCATCCATCCCAGTCATCTTCGGACATGCCATCCTCGATGGAAAGGATCGGATAGTCGCAGACCAGCGCCTGCAGATACGCGACGTTTTCGTTTGACGTCAGCGTCTTCTCTTCTCCGGTAAAGACATACTGGCCGTTCTGGAAATACTCGGTAGCGGCGCAGTCGAGAGCCAGCATGATGTCGTCGCCGGGAGCGTAGCCGGCTTTCTCGACCGATTTCAGGATGAAGTCCAGCGCCTCCCGGGTCGAGGCAATGTTCGGCGCAAAGCCGCCCTCGTCACCGATGCCGGTTGAGAGACCGGCGTTGGAAAGCTCTTTTTTCAGGGTGTGGAATACTTCCGAGCCCATGCGCACCGCGTCGCGGATATTGCCCGCGCTTACGGGCATGATCATGAATTCCTGGATGTCGATCGGGTTGTCGGCATGTTCGCCGCCATTGATGATGTTCATCATCGGTACCGGCAGGATGCGCGCCGCGGTGCCGCCAACATATCGAAAAAGCGGCTGTTCGGAGTAGTCGGCGGCGGCCTTGGCGGTGGCCAGCGAAACGCCTAGGATGGCGTTGGCGCCCAGGCGGCCCTTGTTGGCGGTGCCATCCAGTTCGATCATCGAGGCGTCGAGGGCTTCCTGCTCGGTGGCGTCAAAGCCGACGAGGTTTTCGGCGATCTCTCCGTTCACCGCGGCGACCGCTTCCAGCACGCCCTTGCCCATGTAGCGCGCCTTGTCGCCGTCGCGCTTTTCGACCGCCTCATGGGCGCCGGTCGAGGCGCCCGAGGGTACCGCGGCGCGGCCCATGGTGCCGTCTTCGAGGATCACGTCGACCTCGACGGTGGGATTGCCCCGGCTGTCGAGAATCTCGCGGGCGTGGATATCGATGATGGTGCTCATGGGGGTCTCCGAGGCATGGGGTCGGGCGCTCTATAGCAGGGGTGGCACGCCGGGGAAACAGGGCGTGGCGATGCGGCGCAGGTGAGAATGTCCCCATGGGGACATATGGCTAACTATCGGTAATTTAACGCGGTAGCGCTAACAGTGACAAGCGGAAGCGGCATGAAAACGGCAAGCAGGCCCCGGGCAGATGAATGGCAATCCAACACGGCGGTTTCCGGCCCCGGCGCGATAGACATTGACGTGGGCCCGGTGTTAGCTCTGCGCCATGGACCGAAAGACGCGGGAGGACAGGCGATGGGACGTTGGGCAAGTGAGGCGATCGCGAGGATCGAGGCCGATTTTCAGCGCTCGGCGGATACGCATCTGCTCAAACTGCCGAATTGCGGAGCGCGCGGCATCGACATCTACCTGAAAGACGAAAGCACCCACCCCACCGGCAGCCTGAAACACCGGCTGGCGCGGTCGCTGTTTCTCTATGCCCTGTGCAACGGCAAGCTGGACCAGGATACCATGGTGGTCGAGGCGTCCTCTGGCAGCACGGCGGTGTCAGAGGCCTATTTCGCGCAGATGCTGGGGCTGCGGTTCGTCGCGGTGATGCCGCGCAGCACGGCGCAGAGCAAGATCGACAAGATCACCCTTTTCGGCGGCGACTGCCATTTCGTCGAGAGCGCCCCGCAGATGCACGAGGCCGCCGTGGCGCTGGCCCGCGAGACCGGCGGATATTTCATGGATCAGTTCATGTACGCCGAACGCGCCACCGACTGGCGCGGTAACAACAACATTGCCGAGAGCATCTTTCAGCAGATGCACAAAGAGCCGCATCCGGTGCCGCACACATTGGTGATGAGCGCCGGAACCGGAGGCACATCGGCCACGTTGGGCCGGTTCATCCGCTACCGGGGTCATGACACGCGGCTGGTGGTCGTCGATCCGGAGAATTCGGTGTTCTACGACAGCTTCATGCAGAAAAATCCGGACCTTGTGGCCGATTGCTCCAGCCGGATCGAAGGGATCGGGCGGCCAAAGGTGGAACGCTCTTTCCAGCCGGATGTGATTGATGAGATGATCAGGGTGCCAGACGCCGCCAGTGTGGCCACAATACTGTGGCTGGAACGGCTGATCGGGCGCAAGGCCGGAGCCTCGACCGGGACCAACCTGTGGGGTGGGCTGCAGGTGGCGCGTTCGATGCAAGAGCGTGGCGAGAGCGGGTCGGTGGTATCGCTGATGTGCGACAGTGGCGAGCGCTATCTGGACAGCTATTTCGACCCAGACTGGGTGGCGCGGAATATCGGCGATATCAGCGAATATACCGAGGCGCTGGAACGCTTGTCATGAAGCGTGCCGCGTACTAAGGCAGAATTCGATTGAACGCAACACGCGCCGGTACCGGCGCTGGAGCCCCTATTCATGAAGCCGGTGAGTTCGGTACGCATTGTCAAAGCCGCGTGCCTGCGGGTAGAATGAGTTTTGAACCCGAGACGGGCGCGATACGACCCACGGTTCGAAGCCCTGTCCCTTGCCATCATCCACGAGGTCCCGCCATGATCCTCATCGACCGACGCAAGACCCCGCTGCTTGTCGGGATCATCCTGCTTGTTTTTGCGGCTGCCTATTTCTGGCGCAATATGGATGCGCGCGACCCGCTCGATCCGGCCCGGGCCGAGGCGGTCCTGGGCGCCGCCATGGCCCCTTAGGCCCCCAGTCTCGTTGGTTCGGCGGGCCGCTCAGACCGTGCCTGCGGCCTCGGCCAGGTTGCGCAGCTTGGTCATCGCCAGATCGCGGCCCAGAAAGCCCAGGCCGCAATCGGGGGCGGCGATCAGGCGTTCGGGCGGCAGGATCTGCAGGATCTCGGCCATGCGCGCGGCGATCTCTTCGACCGGTTCGACACGGCTTGAGGCGACGGTGACGAAGCCGACGATCAGGGCGGATTTCTCAAACAGGCCAAACAGCTTCTCGGGGTTGTGGCGATGGGCGTCCTCGATAGATATCTGGTCGACGATGCCGTCGACCTTGCGGGCGATCTGTACATAAGAGTCGGGGTCGGCCTTGGGATAATCGGTATCGTCGAGCCGGTTCGGGTAACCGCAGCACATATGCATTGCCCGGGCGATGTCGTCGGGCACGCCGTCAAAGCAGCGGGCCAGGGATTCCGTGCCGAAATCCAGCGCCTCGGCCGGTTTGCGGGCAAATATCGGCTCGTCGATCTGGATGTACCGGCAGCCCGCATCGGCAAGTGCGCGGACCTCGGTGTTGAGTGCGGCGGCCAGGTCGAAAGCCTGGGCGCGCGGGTCGTTATAGTGCTCGTCGGCGGTGGTGTCGGAAATGGTCATCGGCCCGGGCAGGGTGATCTTGACGGGGCGGTCGGATGCCGCCTGCGCCACTTGCCAGTCGCGCACCAGCACGCTTTCACCCCTTGCGCGGACGGGCCCGCGGATGGTGGGAAGCTCTGCCACGTAGGCGCCATTTCGCAAGGCCCGTTTGGTCAGGTTCTCAAAGTCGAATCCCTCGAAATGCCGACACTGGTAGTGCACGTAGTTCTCGCGGCGGATTTCACCGTCGGTGGGAATATCGATGCCGCAGGCAATCTGGTCGGCCACGGCTTCGGCGGTGGCGCGGTCCAGCGCGTTCTGGATATCGGGCGCCTCCGACCATTGCCGCAGCACCACCCCGTTGTAGTCGTCGATATCGTGGCCGACCTGAAACCAGTCGGTGATGGGAACATAGTCGGGCTTTGGGTAGGCGCCGATGCAGGTGGTTTGAAGCGGCATGGGGCAGGGTCCGTTGTTGAAGCGTTTGCGCAAGCCTTGCATCAAGAATTCGCGCCGCGCAATCGTCTTGGTCCAACATCGCTTGCGGCGGGCGATCGAATAACCCGCTGCACTGGCGCGGAATGGTTGGATCGGCATCCGGTCCAGCCAGACCTGTCGAGGCTGGTGGGAGTGTTCCGCTGCGATGCGAGTCGCATCCTGGCCGCCGCGGGGCTGGCGAATTCATGCGGTGCCACTGTCACCAGATGGCCCAGGAAGACGCACCGGCGCATGGAGGATTGGCGGATATCTGACGGGTCTGCGGTCAGTATTCCGGGGCGTATGGCAGGGCCTGCAATGGGCTCAGGGCCTGCCCCGGGGTACGCGCAGCATAACGAACAGCCCCGAGCCGACGACAATAGCTGCCCCCAGAAGTGTCAGCATGTCGGGGCGTTCGCCAAAGACCGTGAGCCCCACAAGCAGCGCGAACAGGATGCGGGAATAGCGGTAGGGGATCACCAGCGAGACCTCTGCCAGCCGGACCGAGGCGGTGAGCGCATAATATGCGACCAGCAACGCCAGCGTGGCCGCTGCCAGCAAGCCAGTTTCGGTCAGGTCCGGGACCCTGCCACCGCCGGTCAGCGCCAGCAGAACCGCACCCACCGGCACCAGCGAGGCGACGCCCCAGGTGGCCACCTGCAGCGTCGTCGCCGCTGGCGGTACCAGCCGGGTCGCCAGATCGCGTAGCGCCATGAAGATGGCGCTGCCGATCGAAAACAGAACGCCCGCCGTCACGCCCGATCCGCCGGGGCGAATCATCAACAGCACACCCGCCAGGCCGATGAAGATCGCCAGCCAGCGGCGCGGGCCGACCCTTTCACGCAGAAACAGCGCAGCACCGAGCGTCACGATCAGGGGCGTCGCCTGGTTGATGGCCGCGACCAGAGAGATCGGCGTCAAGGCCAGTGCGAAGATCATGCAGGTGGTTCCGGCAATCTCTGCCCCGTTGCGCAGCATGACGCCGCGAGACATCAGCGCCGGGGCGATCAGCGGTTGGCGCGCGACAACCAGTATCACGGAAAATGCCGCCGCCCCGCCGGCACAGATCAGCAACAGCACCTCGGCCGGCGGAAGGGTCTGGGTGGCCAGCTTGATGAACATGTCGGTGACCGCAAAGGCGGCCATCGCCAGCACCATCAAACCTATGGCGGGCAACGGCCGGGACGGGGTCATTCGCTGCCGCGCTTGACCGGTACCCCATAAAGCTCCAGCCGGTGGCCTTTCAGCCGATAGCCCAGCTTTGCGGCGATCTTTTCCTGCAGGGCCTCGATCTCTGGTTCAACAAACTCGATCACCTCGCCCGATTGCAGGTCGATCAGGTGGTCGTGATGCTCTCGGTCGGCGGTCTCGTAACGCGCCCGCCCGTCCAGAAATTCGCGCTTGGCCAGGATGCCGGCCTCTTCGAACAGCTTGACCGTGCGATAAACCGTGGCCAGCGAGATGCGCGGATCCACGGCGCTGGCGCGGTTATATAGCTCTTCCACGTCGGGATGGTCGTCGGCCTGTTGCAACACGTCTGCAATCACCCTGCGCTGATCGGTCATGCGCAGGTTTCTGGTTTCACAGCGTTGCAGGATCGTGTCTGTCATCGGACCCCCCTTGCGGCATCAACGCATTCTTAGGTGAACTGCGGCGGGATCGAAAGCGGCAACCGGGCCGGACCCGGGGGCGGTGCGAAAGTTTTTTTTGAACCTTTCACCTTTCGGCGCCGTCCCACGGATAACCCCGCGGTTGGTGGGACACATGAGACGCAAACAAAGGGACATCCCATGAAACTGAGCATCGCCATCATCGCCGGATTTGTCCTGCCGACTTTTCTTGCCCTCGCTGTCGCCGCGTAAGTGGCCCCGTGGCCATGTTCCTGCCGCCGGTCCCCGTCAGACCAGATCGGGCTCTCGTCCCAGCCGCATCGCCAGCCGGCCCACGGTCAGCCCCTGCACGATGATCGAGAACAGCACCACCATGTAGGTGCAGGTCAGGATCAGCGGTTTCCAGTCGCCCTCTGGCAGGCTGAGCGCCAGCGCGACAGAGATGCCTCCCTTCAGCCCACCCCAGGTCATGATCGGGATCACCCCGGGCGAGAAGTCGCGGAACGGGCGCAGGATCAGCACCGGCACCGCCACCGCGGCCAGCCGCGCCACCAGCGCCAGCGCGATGGCCAGAACGCCGGCCACGGCGGCATCCATCGAGAAGGCGACGGCAAAGACCTCGACGCCGATCATCAAAAACAGCACCGCATTCAGGATCTCGTCGATCAGTTTCCAGAACGCATCGACATAATTGCGGGTCTCCTGGCTCATCCCGTGCTTGGCACCGATGTCGCCGATCAGCAGCCCCGCGCAGACCGCCATGATCGGGGCCGAGATATGCAGGTAGACCGCCAGTTCATAACCGCCAAAGGCCAGCCCCAACGTCAGCAGCACCTCCAGCGAATAGTCGTCGATCAGCCGCATCACCCGGAAAACCAGCCAGCCGAGCACGATACCCAGGGCGGCACCGCCCACGGCCTCTTGAAAGAACAGTTTCGCCGCGCCGGTTAGGCCTGACCCGTGGTGGTCGTCGCCCGGAAAGGCCAGCCCCGCGAGAACCAGGAACACCACGTAGCCCACGCCGTCGTTGAAAAGTGACTCGCCCGCGATCTTGGTTTCCAGCGACTTGCGCAAGTTGGCCTCTCGCAGCACCCCCAGCACCGCAACCGGGTCGGTGGGCGAGATCAGCGCCCCGAAGACCAGCGCCACCAGGAACGGCATGCCGGTGATCCAGGAAAACCCGGTGCCGACGATCACGGTCGACAACCCCACCCCCATGGTCGCCATCAGAAACACCACGCGCCACTGGGCGCGCAGGTCCGACAACTTGACGTGCAGCGCCCCGGCGAACAGCAAAAGGCCCAGCATGCCCTCAAGCAGTGCCTCGGAAAACTCCAGCCCCACCACCTGAACCCGGATCGCCGGAACGATGTCGAGCGCCGGGATCGCCCAGTCGATTGCCATCACCCCGAGCGAGGCAAGCAGCGCCACAACCAGGATCCCGATCGAGGGCGGCAGGCGCAGGAAAAAATAGTTGATCGTCCCGAAGGCTCCGGCCAGCACGATCAGCAGCGCGGTAATCTGGATGATGGTCATGTGGTGGCTCCTTCAACCTCTGGGCGCAACGCGACGCCAGGGATCAGCGTCAGTAACTTTGAAGATGTATTCCGAATCCGGAAATAGGAGAGCCTGATCATGCAACGTTTCCTGACGGTCACCTGTGCCACCCTTCCTGCCTCTACCACAGCGATATACGCTTTCGATACCGGCCACCATGCCGACGCCATCAGCCGTGCCATGAACAAGCGCGGGTTCGACGAGGACGGCGGACCACTTGCGAAAGTCTGGTTGGTCGGCCAGGCAGTTGGCGCCAATCCCTTGTCAGGCGTCTGGCGGGCTCAGGCCACATCGGCCCAGATCGGCAGGTGGTCAGAGGCGATGCGGGCGGGTCGCGCCTTGATCACGCCGGCATCGCGCAGCGACAGCTGGGGGCAGAGCGCCAGCCGGTCCAGCGCCGCCACGGGCCTTGCGGCGTGATAGGTGCGCCCTGGGGCATGCACCGAGAACCCGTGATGCAGCGCCTCCAGCCCGGCATTCTGCCGCCACTCGTTAAAATCACCGATGATCGCGGTGGGCATGGCGTCGTCCACCCTTTCTTCGATCAGCGCCAACTGCCGGCGCCGGTCGCCGCGCAACAGTCCCAGATGCACGCCCACCACTCGCAAGCGGGCGTCGATCTCTACCGATACCGCGCCGCGCGGTTCGGTTCCGGGCAGGTCGATGCGCTCGATCGTCGTGGCAAGCAGCCCCTTGCGCAGCAGGACCGCGTTGCCATGAAACCCCAGCGACACGCCGGTGAAGTCAAGCTCGACCGGGCTGAAGTCCGTCTCGGCCTCGACCATCGCATGCGGCAGGGCCGCGCGCCGGGGGCCAAGCCTGCGGTCGGCTTCTTGCAGCACCACCACATCGGCACCGATGCCGTTGATCACCTGCAGCGTACGCCCAGGATCGCGCCGCCGGTCGAGACCGATGCATTTGCGGATATTGTAGCTGGCAAGGCGAAGCGGACGTGGCGAGAACATAGGTACCATATGGCCGCAAAGCCCGCGGGTTGAAAGAGTTGCTGCAACGGTGCCTGCAAGCAATCCGGTCGGTGATGTTGCGCGCGGCGACATTCATCACCATCTGATTGGCTGCCTGCTGGTCGAGATACCCACCTGCGCAAACCTCTTTCCAGCTCGGCAGCACCATCTTGTTGCCGGTGGCCTTGCTGCAGATGCGTTTCGATCACCAAAGAGACGTCGCGGCCATGCGCCACTTCGCGCACTGCGTCCGCCCTGCGCAGCACCCGCCCCAACTGCGCCGAAAACCTCGTCAACTCAATCTCCGGCAGGGGATGAGATAGATCTGCGGCTGCTCGTTCCGCACCATGTCGCGGGCTCCGTCTGTCCGTTTCTACGGCACGCGCATCGGGGCGGAGCGCGGCCTGATCTAGCTCAAACCGGCTGACAGCCGGTTTGGTGCGCGCCCGGCAGGTTCAGGTGAGCATAGAATAAATCTCGGTGCGCAACTCGTGCTCGGGGGTTTCGGACGGGTCGTTTAGACCCGGATTTCCCAAGTAATCGCGTGATTTAGCTTTGGCTATCCCCCTTTTCGTGTTATATTACAGCATGTTAACGGGTTCGAGAGGATGGATTGATGGCACACCCTATGGGTGCGGGT
>JAAELR010000206.1 GCA_024226455.1 Paracoccaceae bacterium | reverse complement strand
CCAGCCCGCCACGGCGCACGCGCGCGTGACGCAAGAGAGCGACGCTCGCCACATCGGCCGCAGCTGCGTCCGCCTGACGGGTCAGAACCGCCACGGCGTTCTCGGACCCGTCCGTCGCGGTGCGCACAGAGCGGATGTATTTGCCGGTTGCGGTGATCTTGCCCAGAACCGTGCCGGGTTCCAGGTCGACCGCCGTTCCGACGGTCACGGCGCCGGGGCTGTAATTGGGCTCTTGATACAGAACAACATCGCCAAGGGTGTTGCCTTCGTAAAGAGTGCTCATGTGTCTTGCCTTTCCGTTTCGGTTTCAGTTGGCCAAAGGCGCGCGCGCCGCTATGCCGCCTCGTGGCGCGCCCTTGCGATGGCAACGATGTTGTCGCCGCCAGCGCCACCGGAGGCGTCGGCGCCCGCGCCAAGATCGCTGTCATCGTTGTCCATGACCCCGCCCAGGGTTCCGGTCGCGGTGCCCCTGGGCGCCTTGCCCAAAGCGGCGATCGCCGCCTCGGCCGTCAGTCCGGCATAGGCGTCATCGAATGCCATTGCCCTGGCCAGATCCTCGCGCCCTTCAGCCTCGTCTGAAGTAAGGATGGCCTTGATGCGGGTCTTGGCAGCGGCAGCGGCATCAGATCCCGCACCGCCCTGGCTGCCCGACTGGTCATCGCCGCCAGTATCGGCGCCCGCGCCGGACTGCTGCGTGCCCTGGCCATCGCCGCCAGCATCGGCATCGCTACCAGCATCGCCGCCGGCACCGCCCTGCAGCGTGTCCTGGTCATCGCCGCCCGTGCCCGCGCCCGCCTCGGGGTTCGTCTTTTTTCCGGTATTCGTGGCCATGTCTGTACCTCCATGCGCCAGTTGGGTTTGAGGCGAACCAAGCCGCCCATCGGAT
>JAAELR010000205.1 GCA_024226455.1 Paracoccaceae bacterium | reverse complement strand
TCATCACCGACCCTTGCGCCTGCATCACCGCGCGCGAGACGATGTTCTCGCTGGCAATCAGCTCGATCTCGTCACGCTGCCGCCCAAGCTCCTGCCCGATCGCTGCGAATATCTCGGGGTCGCGACTGGATAGATCCTCGGCAAAGAATTTCTGGTCAAGCGGCGCGGCGGTCATGGGCAAAATCTCCGGTTCGGGGTGGTTGGCGGCTCTTACCGCAACTACGGTCTTCGAAAAACCCTGAATGCGACCCCGCCCATGCGGCGCAATGAGCGGCGGCGCAATCGCGCTTGTGTTTCCGCGCCCTACAGGCATTGTGGCGCCGAGAGGACACAGCATGGCAAAGCCCCGCAAGATCGCCATCACGGCCAGTTCGGTCGATATAGCGCAGGAAGCGCTTGCCGAGCTGTCGCGGCGCTATGACCCCGTGCCGGTAACCGAGGCCGACGTCATTGTCGCCCTCGGCGGCGACGGGTTCATGCTGCAGACATTGCACGACAACAAACATCTCGACCTGCCGGTCTATGGCATGAATTGCGGCACCATCGGTTTTCTGATGAACGAATACTGCTCCGATCAGCTTGCCGAGCGACTGGCAGCAGCCGAGGAGACCGCCATCAACCCGCTGGCCATGCACGCCGAAACGGTGACAGGCGGCGTGCAGGAGGCACTGGCGATAAACGAGGTTTCCCTGCTGCGGGCCGGTCCTCAGGCCGCCAAGCTGCGCATCTCGGTCGATGGAAAGGTAAGGATGGAAGAACTGGTCTGCGACGGCGCGCTGGTCAGCACGCCCGCCGGTTCAACCGCCTACAACTACTCTGCTCACGGGCCGATCCTGCCGATCGACGCAGACGTTCTGGCGCTGACGGCAATCGCCCCTTTCCGGCCCCGGCGCTGGCGCGGGGCGCTGCTGCCCAAGACCGCGCGGGTCCGGTTCGATGTGCTCGACCACGAAAAACGCCCCGTCATGGCGGATGCAGATTCCCGGTCTTCCCAGAGCGTGCGCGCGGTGGAAATCCGGTCGGAACCGCATATCCGGCACCGACTGCTGTTTGACCCCGGCCACGGACTGGAAGAGCGCCTGATCCGCGAGCAGTTCATCTGAGTACCCTGCTGATTGTAAACGAGAAAAACCGGGGTCAGTCCCCGCCATCGCCGCCGCCATCGTAGCCGTCGTTATCCAATCTGCTGGTCATTCCGACCGCCCAGATCGTCGTTCCATCCTCTGTGCTTTGGCGCCCGGGTTTCCTGCGCCGCCAGACCGCAATCAGGGTGACGAGCCCGGCAAAGCCCAACAGACCGCCCATCACCAGCCCGGCATAGAAGTCATCCGGGTTGCCTGACCGTTCCGCCATACCGGCCTGGCCGAGAAATGCCACCACGCCGAAACCGGCCAACCCCAGCCCGATCAGAGTTCCGAGTATCCGTTTGAACATCGTCTATGCCCTCCATTGCCCCACCCCGGTCTGCTGTCCGGTTCAACCCGTCAGCCGTTTCGTTTGCCACAGGCCGACCGGCGCGGCAAGCCCTGCGCCGACCGGCAAAAACTGCAAGCGCCCGGCACCCGGTACCTGTGGCAACGGCAGAGACCGGGATCCGGACGACCGACGCGGTTCTCGCCGAGGCCTCTGGCGGTTTCGGGCGGTAACCTGTCACGATGTTGTGTTTGCCCGATTGTCGGACTTGTGTCGGACTTTGGTATGACTTGCGTCGGGGCCCCGAGGAGAGCGCGGGGCGGCGTTAACGGGGTGAACCCGCCTTTGGGCGTGGGCAAGATGGGTTGAAAACCTATCCCGCAGGGGGATGGAGGGGTGGAGCCCAACATCGCATTGCGCATTGTGGGGAGGTGGGATGCCCCCTGTGTCAGGGAAGTTGTCCGCTGCTCTACTTTTCCTCTAATTCTGAGGTGGGCGGGATTATCCGTCTGCACAACCGCCGACAGCCGACGAAACTGGCCCTGAATTATAGCCAAGCGACTGAATATTGACTATGTTCGGGCATGACCTACCCTATCTCGTTTCGTCGTCATGTTCTTGCGGTCAGAGCGCGCGAGGGGCTGACGTTTTCGCAGGCAGCCACCCGGTTTTCCGTCGGCATCGCCAGTCTCGTGCGTTGGAGCAAGGATGTCGAACCCAGGCCCTACCGCCGCCAGCGGGGGCTCAAAATCGACCTCGAGAAGCTGGCGAAGGATGTGCAGGACCACCCCGATGCCTATCAGTATGAACGTGCGGCGCGCTTCGGGGTGACGCCAAAGGCCATCTGGCAAGCCCTGCGCAAGCTGGGTGTGACATATAAAAAAAGCCCTGACGCACCCGAAGGCGGACGAAGACGCACGGCGTATCTTCCGGGAAAAGATTGCGCGATATGAGCATGATAGCCGCCCCATTGTCTACATCCCTCTCGTTGATTGCCGTGCAATCAACTGCCGGGCAGCGGATGAGAGCGGTTTTGCCCATGACATGCCCCGCACCCATGGTTATGCGCCGCGCGGACAACGCTGCCCCGGCCAGCACGACTGGAATGCCAAAGGTCGGGTCAATGTCATCGGGGCGCTGCTTGCCGGGGCATTGCTGTGCGTCGGCCTGACCGAGGCCAATGTCGACGCCGATATCTTCAACCTATGGCTTGAACACCTTCTGATCCCGAAGCTGCCGCCAAAGGCTGTCATTGTCATGGACCGCGCCACATTCCATCGACGACGCGATACCAGGGCCCTGATCAAGGCTTCTGGCCACACGTTCGAATACCTGCCCGCCTACCGGTATGACCCTTCGGCGAAGACAGGCCGATAGGTCCCGCCCGCATGCGCGTTGCGTTTCAGCTCTCGGCTGAGGGTTGAGGGATGCCGGCCAATCGCTCGCGCGATGGCAGTAACGCCGAGGCTCTGGGCCTTCAGATCGGCAATCTGGTCCCTTTCGGAACGGGTGAGCTGAAGATATCCTGGCATGGCAACATCGCTTTCTTGTGTGGCAACAAGCGGATAT
>JAAELR010000204.1 GCA_024226455.1 Paracoccaceae bacterium | reverse complement strand
CCCCAGGAGCTGGAATATCTCCCGGGAGACCCGGGTGTACTTGGCCATGTCGGGGCGCAGGAAAACCGCATCCGGGCACCGGCGGTAGGCCTCGGAAATGGGCATGGCCGAGTGGATACCGAATGCCCGCGCCCGGTAGTTAGCCGCCGCCACCACGCCGCGGTGGCCGGGAAGAGCGCCGACCACCACGGGGCGGTCGCGATATTCGGGTCGGTCGCGCTGTTCGACGCTGGCATAGAACGCATCAAGATCGGCATGCCCGACCCAGCGCCGGTAATCACCCTTGCTCCGTTCATTGCCACAATCCACCATGCTTTCATGCTATCAATAATGACAGCAGAATACAGAGCAAGAGGCTGGGGATTTCAGTAATTGGCCAATCCGGCCTTTGGGCGAGCTGTCCCCAGAGTCCCCAGGCCCTAACTGCCCGCCACGGCAAAGCGAGCCTCAAACTCGCGCAGCCAAGGGCGGGGCCGCGTCAGCGGCGCCTGTGGACCCCTGTGGGCAGGTCATTATGCCCCGAAGGGT
>JAAELR010000203.1 GCA_024226455.1 Paracoccaceae bacterium | reverse complement strand
TCATCACCGACCCTTGCGCCTGCATCACCGCGCGCGAGACGATGTTCTCGCTGGCAATCAGCTCGATCTCGTCACGCTGCCGCCCAAGCTCCTGCCCGATCGCTGCGAATATCTCGGGGTCGCGACTGGATAGATCCTCGGTGAAAAAGCCACCCTTGCGGTCAGTTGCATTCATGTCGATTGTCCCTTGATGGATGGCGTATGGATCACGTGAACATGCTTGGGCAGGCCCCTGTTGGTAGACCTGCCCCGGAGGTCATGCGCGATTGCTTTTGTGACCCTCATGGTCGATCGGCTCAGAAAACACGGTCGCGTGGCGGGCGGCCTTCGAAGAAATCTGAAAGGTTGTCGAGCACGCGAAATCCCATGGCTTCGCGCGTCTCGCGGGTGGCGCTGCCGAGATGCGGCAGCATCACCAGGTTGTCGCAGGCCAGCAACGCGGGGTTGATATTGGGTTCGCCCTCGAACACATCGAGCCCGGCCCCGCCGATCTGGCCGGCACCGATGGCCGCGATCAACGCGGTCTCGTCCACCACCTCGCCGCGTGCGGTGTTGATCAGGAAGGCGCCGGGGCGCATGTGGGCCAGTCGGTCGGCGTTGATCAGATGTTGGTTGGCGCCGCCGCCGGGGCAATGCAGCGAGACGAAGTCGGAAAGGTTGAGCAGGTCTTCGGCCGTATCGACCTGGGTGGCGTCGAACTCGGCCAGCACTTGCGGATCTACGGCGCTGCGGTTGTGAACCACGATCTGCATGCCAAAGCCGTGATGCGCCCGCCTGGCCATTGCCCGACCGATGCGCCCGAAGCCGATGATGCCCAGGGTCTTGCCGGAGACCTTGGTGCCCACCAGATGCGTCGGGCGCCAGCCGGTCCATTCGCCGGCGCGCAGTTCGCGTTCGCCCTCGCCGGCGCGGCGGGCGACCATCAACAGCAACGTCATGGCGATATCGGCGGTGCATTGCGAAAGCACGTCGGGCGTGTTGGTCACGGTCAGCCCAAGCCCGCGCGCCGCGGCCTCGTCGATATGGCTGTAGCCAACACCGTAGTTGCCCAGAATGCGGGTCTGCGCCCGGGGCACATCCAGCGCCTCGGGCCCGATCTTGTCGGTCACGGTGGGCAGCACCGCGTCGAACCGGCCCAGCGCATCGCGGAAATCGGCCGGCCCAAGCGGTGTGTCGCAGGTGTTCAGAACGGCATCGTACTCTGCCGCCAGCCTTGCCTCGACGGCTTCGGGCCAGCGGCGGGTGACAAGAACGCGGGGTCTGGCCATCAGGCGGCGTGCCCCATGACGCGAGCCACGGTGGCGCCGATGACGGCGGGGTTTTCGGCCACGGTCACGCCGGCGGCGGACAGGATTTCTACCTTTTCCGAGGCGCTTTCGCCAAAGGCCGAGATGATCGCGCCGGCATGGCCCATGGTGCGGCCCTTGGGGGCAGTCAGCCCGGCGACATAGGCCACCACGGGCTTGGTGACGTGATCGCGGATGTATTCTGCGGCCTCGGCCTCTTGCGGGCCGCCGATCTCTCCGATCAGGCAGATCACCTCTGTCTCGTCATCCTGTTCGAAGCGCTCCAGCATGTCCCTGAAGGACGAGCCGTTGATCGGGTCGCCGCCGATGCCGACGCTGGTCGAAACACCGATGCCAAGCTCTTTCAGTTGCGCCGCGGCCTCGTAGCCCAGCGTGCCCGAGCGCCCGACGATGCCCACCGGGCCGGAAAGGTAGATATGGCCGGGCATGATGCCGAGCAGCGCCTTGCCGGGGCTGATGGTGCCGGCGCAGTTCGGGCCCGTCAGCACCATGCGGCGTTCGCGCGGGTAGCGCATCATGTAGCGTTTCACGCGGATCATGTCCTGCGCCGGGATGCCGTCGGTGATGCAGACGCAATAGCGGATACCGCCATCGGCGGCCTCCATGATGCTGTCACCGGCAAAGGGCGGCGGCACGAAGACCAGCGATGCCTCGGCACCTGTGGCGGCGACGGCGTCTTTGACGGTGTCGAAGACCGGTGCGCCCTCGACTGTCTCGCCGCCCTTGCCGGGCACTACGCCGCCGACGATGTTGGTGCCGTAGGCCAGCATGTCCTTGGTGTGGAACCGTGCCATGCGTCCGGTGATACCCTGAACGATGACGCGGGTGTCGCGGTTGAGAAGGATGCTCATGTCACGGCCCTCATTCTGGTGGCTTGGGTCAGGTCGTTCTGCCAGGCGCCGACGGCGCGTTCGGCGGCCTCCGTCAGCGTCCCGGCGCGGATGATCGGCAGGCCGGACTTGGCGAGGATCTTCTGACCCTCTTCCACATTGGTCCCGGCAAGACGCACGATCACGGGCAGGTCGGGCTGTACTTCGCGCAAGGCCTGCACCACGCCTTCGGCGACCCAGTCACAACGGTTGATGCCGGCAAAGATGTTGACCAGCACGGCCTGCACCTTGTCGTCCGACATCACCAGCCGGAACGCCTTGACCACGCGTTCGGGCGTGGCGCCGCCGCCGATGTCGAGGAAATTGGCAGGCTCGCCGCCGGCCAGCTTGATGGTGTCCATGGTTGCCATGGCCAGACCGGCGCCGTTGACGATGCAACCGATATTGCCGTCGAGCCCGACATAGGAAAGCCCGCGGTCGGCGGCGCGGCTTTCGCGCGGGTCTTCCTGGGACTTGTCGCGCAGCTCGCTGATCTGCGGGTGGCGGAACAGGGCGTTGTCGTCAAAGGTCATCTTGGCGTCCAGCGCCAGGATCCGGTTGTCGCTGGTCACCACCAGCGGGTTGACCTCTACCATGGTGGCGTCGAGATCGCGGAAGGCGCGGTAGCAACCCTTCAGCGTACGCACCATCTGCGGGATCAGCGCCGCCTCGAGCCCCAGTTTGAAGGCAATCTCGCGGGCCTGAAAATCCTGCAGGCCCACCGCCGGTTCGACATTGGACCGAACGATGCTGTCGGGGCGTTCGGCCGAGATTTCCTCTATCTCCATGCCGCCTTCGGACGAGGCGACGATCATCACACGCTGGCTGGTGCGGTCGAGCACGAGGCCGAGATAGATCTCGCGTTCGATCGGCACCGCAGCCTCGACATAGACGCGGTAGATGCCCTTGCCCTCTGGCCCGGTTTGGTGGGTGACAAGCTTGCGGCCGAACATGTCTTCGCAGGCGGCCTGGATGTCGTGCTCGCTTTCGCAGATCTTGACGCCGCCGGCCTTGCCGCGTCCGCCTGCATGGACCTGCGCCTTGACCACCCATTTCTCGCCGCCCAGTTCGCGGCCACGGTAAGCGGCCTGTTCGGGGCTGTAGGCCAGCGCGCCTGGCGCGGTGCCGACGCCGAAGTTCGACAGAACTTCCTTGGCCTGGTATTCGTGGATATCCATCTTGCGGTGTCTCCTATTCGGCAGCTATGGCAGAGCGGTAGTGACGGGCCAGAACCGCGTCGATTGCGCTCTGGTCGACCTTTGCCCCCAGTCCACGCATCGCCTGGGCAAAGCGGTTGACAATGTCGGTGATCGCGGCGGGCGTCAGCAGGTTCAGGATGCCGATGCGCACCTGAACCGGTTCCGACAGGGTTGGCCAGATGCCGAAACCCTGCGCGCGGCAGGTCTGCACCAGCTCTTTTTCGCGGCCCGCAAAGTCGCCGGGCAGGTTCAGCACCACCAGGCTGGTCATGTCGGATGTGACCTCACAGCCCATTGCCGTGACTGCCTGGCGCAGTACCTTCTCATGGAAAGCATAGTCGCGCGCGCGCCGGGCGACGGTGTGCTGCAGCGTGATGCGCAGTGCCTCGTGGAAGGCGGCGACGGCATAGCCCGAATGGGTGCGGTGATAGCTGCCGGCCTCGACATCCTTGCCGTCAACGATGCCCCAGTGCCGCGCCTCCAGCAGCGGATGGTGCACATAGCTGCGCGCCCCGCCAGCCTTCAGCGCCTCGATATAGCGATCGGCAAAGCTGACCGGTGCGTAGGTCAGCGGCAGGCAGCATACGCCTTTTTGTGGGCACGATGCCCAGGCTACGATGCCCGGATAATCGTCGATGCGGAAATCGGCGACGCCCAGCGACGACACGGCGTCCACCATCCCCATCACATCGTGTTTCTCGCAGGCGTCAGAGAAGCCCCGCACATCGTTGGTGCGGCCAGAGCCAGTCTCCCAATGCGCCATGAAGGCCCATTTGGGCGCATGCGTCGCCAGCGCGGCCTCGATTGTCGCGGCGTCGATGGATGTCCCGTGCGGTATCTCGATGACGGTAACGCTGGCGGCCTGCGGGTTCAGCGGCTCGGCGGCCAGTTCCTGCGCCGTGGCGGCCTTCATCCGGATGGCCAGCCCATCGAGCCCCGAGAATGTACCGTTGGTGAAGGCCACCACCCTGTCGCCGGGCAGGATGGCGTTGAACATCACGTCGAGGCCGGAAAAGCCGGTGCCTGCGACGCCGAATGTGTGCAGGTTGTCGGTGCCCCAAAGCTGGCGCAGCATCAGCTTGCATTCCACCATCCCGCGCAGCACGTCGGCCTGCATGTGGTCGGCCAGCCCGGAATTGGCAAAACTCGCCAGAACCCGGGCATCGGTGTTGCCGGGGCCGGGACCTGCGGCGATGGTTTCCGGGATCTCCAGCTTGGGGAAGATCTGTGTGTCGGTCATATCTGCGTCCACCCTCGAATATGCCGGGCAAGCCGGTCTGCGTTCGTTGATCGCCAGATGAAAGCCAGTTGCGAATTGGCACAACAGCCGTTACTCCTGCTTTTGGGTATCTATTTGGGTGGGTAAATAACTACCTAAACAGGTAAGTATGCCGCGGAATACCGAAAAACCCCCCATACAAAAGGGCGGGTTTTTGGGAATCAGTATGAGAAACCAAATGGTTGAAGTTACGGAACCACGGATCGACACTATTCTAGCAGACAGCAATCCGCTGGTTCTGTCGGCCATGTCCGAGATTTTCGAGCGCGATCCGCGATTCTCTCTGGTTGCCACCACGGCCACGGCAGAGGGTTTTTTAGGCACCGTGATGCGGGTGCCGGTGCAGGTAGGGGTAATCGACTGGGACCTGCCCAACCTTGGCGGCGCCAAGCTGATCGAGGTGCTGCGCGAGCAGCAGAACGCGCCGCGGCTGGTGGTCTATGGCGACGACGCGGGCGATCTGCCGCGGCTGGCGATGACCGCCGGCGCCGCCGGGTTCGCCGCCCGGTCTGCTGCGGTCGAGGGCTTGCTGGCCACCTGCTCTGACGTGGCCGCCGGCAAGATGGTGTTCCCGTTCATCGACGTGCGCAAGCTGCAGCAGGACCCGATCCACAGCCTTAGCCGCAAAGAGCGCGTCATGCTCGAGGCGCTGTCGAAAGGGCTGACCAACCGAGAGCTGTCGAAAGAGCTGGGCATCTCGACAAACACGGTCAAATTCCACCTTTCGAACCTCTACGAAAAGCTGTCGGTCCGGAACCGCGCCCAGGCGATTGCTTTCTACTACTCCAATCGGCTGGGTCCGGGTCCGGGTGGAGGCTAATATCGTTTCAACGGTATACGATTGTGCGCAATAAAATTTCTTGACAGCAGGGATTTTCCACCGTTCCTCTGGGCGCCATGCCAATCGACCCAAGCTGAAGGAGCGGTCAGACCATGAGTTTCCACGCAATCGAGCAGGCCCCGGGCCGTCTGAATCGCAGCGAGTTGGCGGTGCCGGGCAGCCAACCGCAAATGTTTGAAAAAGCGGCACAATCCGATGTCGACGTGATCTTTCTAGACCTCGAAGACGCGGTGGCGCCGGACGAAAAAGAGCAGGCGCGCAAGAACATCATCAAGGCCCTGAACGAGATCGATTGGGGCACGAAATCGATGTCGGTCCGAATCAACGGGCTCGACACCCACTATATGTATCGCGATGTGGTGGACGTGGTGGAACAGGCCGGAGAGAGGCTGGACCTGATCATGATCCCCAAGGTCGGCACCGCGGCGGATGTCTATGCGGTCGACATGATGGTGACCCAGATCGAGGACGCCAAAGGCTACGGCAAGCGGATCGGGTTCGAGCACATCATAGAGACCGCGCTGGGCATGCAGAACGTGACTGAAATCGCCGGTGCCTCCGGGCGCAACGAAAGCCTGCATTTCGGCGTTGCCGACTATGCCGCCAGTACCCGCGCGCGCACCACGATCATCGGCGGCGTGAACCCGGATTACTCTGTCCTGACCGACCCGGCAGAGGATGGCAGCCGCGAGGTGCATTGGGGCGACATGTGGCATTATGCGCTGGCCCGCATGGTGGTCGCGGCCCGCGCCAATGGGTTGCGCCCGATCGACGGGCCGTTCGGCGATTTCAAGGATGCCGATGGTTATCGCGCCGCTGCCAGACGCGCCGCGGTGCTGGGGTGTGAGGGCAAGTGGGCCATTCACCCCAGCCAGATCGCGCTGGCCAACGACGTGATGAGCCCGTCCGAGGCCGAGATTACCAAGGCGAAACGCATTCTCGAGGCGATGGCAGAGGCCGAGGCCGCCGGAATGGGCGCGGTTTCGCTTGACGGTCGCCTGATCGACTATGCATCTATCCGCCAGGCGGAAGTGCTGGTCGAAAAGGCGAAACAGATTGCGGGCGGATAGCGAACTGCGAGCGCGAGCGCGAGCGCTCTTTGACGAGGCGGTGAAGGCGGCGGACCCGGCATTGGCGGTTCGCCGCGCGCTGGCCCAGGCGCCGCTGGAGCGGCTGCAAAGCGGCGGCCGGCATCTGCTGGTCGCCGTGGGCAAGGCGGCGGTCGCCATGATGGGCGAGGCCCTGCGGCATGTGCCGGACGGGTCGGCGGCTGAGGCGATTGCCGTCACCAATTATGAGAACGCCCGCGACATTTCCGGCGCGCAGGTGTTTGCCGCCGGTCATCCGGTGCCGGACGAAAACGGGCTGAAGGCGGGGCAGGCGGTCATATCGCTGCTGCAGTCCGCCGGAGCGGCGGACCGGGTGCTGTGCCTGATCTCTGGAGGCGGTTCGGCGCTGTTGCCCGCACCCCCGGCGGATGTGCCGCTGGCCGACAAGATCGCGGTCAACCAAATCCTGCTGGCGCATGGTTTCGACATCTATCAGACCAACCTGGTGCGCCAGCAGCTTTCCACACTGAAGGGCGGCGGCATGGTGCGGTTTGCCCATCCCGCGCCGCTGCGGGCGCTGATCATCTCTGACGTGATCGGCGACGACATGTCCTGCATCGCCAGCGGGCCCACCGCGCCGCCGCTAGGCACATGTGCTGATGCGGCAAAGCTGCTGAAACACCGTGGCGTCTGGGACAAGGTGCCCGAAAGTGCCCGGGCGCGGCTTGCGACCGAAAACGATGCGCCGCCCGTTGCCGAGGCTGAAAACCGGCTTGTCGGCTCGAACCGGCAGAGCTTGCAGGCGATTGCGGCGGGCGCGCCGGACTGGGCGCCGGTCATCGTGACCGATCAGTTGCAGGGCGACGTGGGCGATGCCGCGGCCCGGATCGCGGCGCGCATCGGCACGGCCGCGGCGGGCCGCCAGATGCTGATCTGGGGTGGTGAGACCACAGTGAACCTGACCGGCGACGGGCGCGGCGGGCGCAATCAGGAACTGGCCTTGCGGGTAGCGATGAAGGCCGGCGAGATCCCCGGCGACTGGGTGTTTCTTTCCGGTGGCACCGACGGGCGCGACGGGCCGACCGATGCGGCAGGCGGCATCGTCGATACCGGCACCATCGCGCGCATCGCCGGGGCGGGCGAGGATATAGATGCGCTGCTGTCCAACAATGACAGCTACAACGCGCTGCAGGCGGCGGGCGACCTGTTGATGACGGGCTCCACAGGTACCAACGTAGCGGATGTTCAGATCTTTCTGCGCCGCAACCTGATTTCCTGACCTGCGTGGCACTGATAGAACAGGTTCTTCTGTATTAACGGACATCCACAATGCGCCTTGAAATCATGCGGTGTCCGGGTCTATGGCGCACGCAATGACCAATCGCCCTCAGGGCCCAATACAAAAAAGCCGAGTAGTCCCCGATGCAATTGCGCAACCTTGCCCCGATCCCAGAACTCTACGTGTCCTATGAAAGTGCCCAGAAACTGAAGGTAGAGGCCGCTGACCTGACCAGTTGGGACCTGACCCCGCGCCAGATCTGCGATCTGGACCTGCTGATGAACGGCGGGTTCAACCCGCTGAAGGGCTTTCTGGGCGAGGACGACTATAACGGCGTCGTCGAGAACATGCGCCTTGCCGACGGCACGCTATGGCCGATGCCGATCACCCTGGATATCTCCGAGAAATTCGCCGAGAGGGTTGAGCCGGGCCAGGACATCGCCCTGCGCGATCAGGAAGGTGTGATCCTGGCCACCATGACCGTCACCGATAAATGGAGCCCTGACAAGGCGCGCGAGGCCGAGTGTGTGTTCGGCGCTGATGACCTGGCGCATCCGGCGGTGAACTATCTGCACAATACTGCGGGCAAGGTCTATCTGGGAGGACCGGTCGTCGGCATCCACCAGCCGGTTCATTACGATTTCCGCGCCCGCCGCGACACGCCGAATGAGCTGCGCGCCTACTTCCGCAAGCTCGGCTGGCGCCGCATCGTTGCGTTCCAGACCCGCAACCCGCTGCACCGGGCGCATCAGGAGCTGACCTTCCGCGCCGCCAAAGAGGCGCAGGCCAACCTGCTGATCCACCCGGTGGTCGGCATGACCAAGCCCGGCGATGTCGACCACTTCACCCGCGTGCGCTGCTACGAGGCGGTGCTCGACAAGTACCCGGCCTCGACCACGTCGATGAGCCTGCTCAACCTGGCGATGCGTATGGCCGGCCCGCGCGAAGCGTTGTGGCATGCGCTGATCCGCGCCAACCACGGCTGTACCCACATGATCGTCGGCCGCGACCATGCTGGCCCGGGCAAGAACAGCCTGGGCGAGGATTTCTATGGGCCCTACGATGCCCAGGATCTGGTGCGCGAGCACCAGGAAGAAGCCGGCATCGAGATGGTCGATTTCAAGCACATGGTCTATGTGCAGGAGCGTGCCCAATACGAACCCGCCGACGAGGTGGAAAAGGGCGCAACGGTGCTGAACATCTCTGGCACCGAACTGCGCCGCCGCCTGCGTGAGGGGCTTGAGATACCAGAGTGGTTCTCGTTCCCCGAAGTGGTGACCCAGCTTCGCGGGCGCTATCCGCCACGATCACAGCAGGGCTTTACCGTGTTCTTCACCGGTTTTTCGGGCTCGGGCAAGTCGACCATTGCCAACGCGCTGATGGTCAAGCTGATGGAAATGGGCGGCCGCCCGGTGACGCTGCTGGATGGCGATATCGTGCGCAAGAATCTCAGCTCGGAACTGGGTTTCAGCAAAGAGCACCGCGACCTCAACATCCGCCGCATCGGCTATGTCGCCAGCGAGATCACCAAGAACGGCGGTATCGCCATTTGCGCGCCGATCGCACCCTATGCCACCACGCGGCGCGCCGTGCGCGAGGATGTCGAGGCGTTCGGCGCCTTCATCGAGGTGCATGTGGCGACCACCATAGAGGAATGCGAGCGCCGCGACCGCAAGGGGCTATACAAGCTGGCGCGCGAGGGCAAGATCAAGGAATTCACCGGGATCTCCGACCCCTACGACGTGCCGGTGGACCCGGAACTGAGCGTCGAGACTGAGAATGTCGAGGTTGACCACTGCGCGCATCAGGTGATTCTCACGCTTGAAAGCCTCGGCCTGATTGCCGCCTAGCGGCGAGCCCCCTGGGCGCTCATAACAGCGCCTGGTTGTGTGGCCATGCGGGGCCGCATCCGGCACCGGTACAGCGTGGATCTGGCGCAGCCTGGTCCAACCCACTGATCTGGAACGAAGATATATCTCTTTCCAAAACGCCGTTCACGATCATCTCGCTTTGGTCGAAGGAGGGTTTCAACCCCACCAGTCGGCCCGCCCCTATCCAAGCATCGCCGCCGAATTCCGCGAAGGGCCCTACGGTTATTCCGCCCGGCTCGGATGCTCGCTGGAGTTTTGGTTCGCTGCAATGATGGCAATGGGCGGGCCCAGGCGTTAGGCTCGGCGCCCATGATCATTGCCCTGTCGTCAATCCCACCACGATTTCAATTGCTTGGAGATCGGATCGAATCGATTCTCTGCCAGCAGCCTGACCTTGTGTGCCTGACTATCCCGTATCAATACCACAGATTTCCCGACTGGGATGGCAGACTACCCGCGCTTCCCGCCGGGGTCAACATCCTGCGCGCCGGAGATCTCGGCCCTGCGACCAAGCTTCAAGCGGTGTTTCAGCGATTTGCCCGCGACGATATCGTGATCGTCGATGACGATTGCGACTATGGGCCCGGCTGGCTGGACGCCTTCCGAGCGGCGCGGCGGGCACATCCCCAATCGGTGATCGCCGCCAGCAGCTTCGACAGTTCCCGCCTGGGGCTGCCGGAAGGGCACCCGATCATACAGGGTTTCGCCGGTGTTATGCTGCGGCCAGAATGGCTGGGTGTGCCGCTGTCAGAGCCGGGCGAACCTGTAATGTGGGTTGACGACATATGGCTCTCGGCGCTCATTGCCCGGCGCAGGCTGGACGTTGTTGACTGCCCCAGTGCCCGGGCGGCGGTTTCGGCAGGTTCTGCACCAGATCCATTGCAAAAGGCCAGGATCTGCGGCCTGTCCCGTGGCGCACTGAACCGCATTGTTGCGGTCGAATTGCAAAACCGTTTCGGCGTTTGGCAAGGCCCGGCTCCGGGTGACAGACCGGGCCACATAGGCTAATGGGTCGTCCGACACACCAACAGCGGACGCCGGATGCTGATCATCTCGCTAACCTCTATCCCGCCGCGATTCGACAAGCTGGGACCAACGCTTGACTGCCTGCTGCGACAGACCGTCAAGCCCGACCGCATCATCCTTTATATTCCATGCAAGTACCGCCGTTTTCCCAACTATGACGGCCAGCTGCCGCAAGTTCCCGACTGCATCAAGGTCTGCCGGATCGACGAAGATTTTGGCCCTGCCACCAAAGTGCTGCCGGCCTGCCGCGATTTTGCCGGTCAGGACACTGATATACTTTTTTGCGACGACGACCAGCTTTATTCGGATACCTGGGCCGAGGCCTACGTAGCGGCGCCGGTACCATCCCGATGCCGCGATTGCCACCGTTGCGCGCGAGGCCACAGAATTATTCGACAGCGAGCAGAGTCGCGACCATCAGCCCCGTGCGGTGCAGCGCCCGTGGATCACCGACATTCGCTTCCTGCTGCGCTATGCGGCCTTCAAGGTGCACGCCTTTCTGCGAAAGGGCGCCGAGAGGCCGTCACGCAAGGCGGTGATGAGACCAGGCTATAGTGACCTTTTCATGGGGCTTGGCGGGGTCATGGTGCGGCCTGAGTTCTTCGGCGAGACCGCCTATGATATCCCCGATACGCACTGGATGGTCGATGATATCTGGTTGTCGGGCATGCTGGCACAGGCTGGCGTGCCGATCTGGACGCTGGCCAACATAAAGCAGCCGAACCTGTCGCCCGCGCATTTCACGTCCGGGTTGGTTGACAGCCGCATAGAGGGCATCACCCGCGAGACCGCCGATCGCCGCTGCTTCAACTATCTTCGGGAAACCTATGGTATCTGGCAGTGAACCCGATTGGCGAAAGCCTAATTAGAGATTGAGATAACCACGCATCAACACATATCCCTGCCCGCCTACACGAACGCCTGAGATATTGTCGCGCGGGCCAAGAACCTCGACCTGCGCCTGCCCGGGCCGGTCCAGCCAATGGCCCTGCTCAGCCACGAATTTCGGCTCGTTCAAAAAGCCCTCGGCCCAGAGATAGGCCGCCATCGCACCGGTGGCAGAGCCGGTAAAGGGATCCTCCGGCGGCATCGGCGGTGGCAGCAACAGCCGCGAAAACGTGCGGCCCGCCCCGGTGGCGCCCTCCAGCGTCACCCAGAAAGGCTCCATCACTCTCGCGTCGAACCCGGCCCCCACATTGCCCCGGAATACCTCCAGCGCTGCCGGATCAAGCGCCAGCCGGCGCAATGCATCGTGATCGCGCAGCACAGTGACGCAGAAGGGAAGCCCCGTGGACACCAGCCGTGGACTGCCGACGACGTCCTCTGGCGACAACCCTCCCACCGAGGCCACCAAATCCGGGTCGATCTCGGCCCCGAATTGTGGTCGAACCTGGGTCATGGTGATCACTGGAGGCTCACTGCCCCTCGCCTGGATTTCTATGGCAATCAGCCCGGCGCCGGTTTCAAGGGTCACCTGGCCCGGGGCGAATATGCCCCGGTCGACCATAGAGCCCACGGTGGCCAAAGTCGGGTGCCCGGCAAAGGGTATCTCTGCGCCAGCCAGGAAATACCGTACCTTGATGTCGGCGGTGCCCGACGGTTCCAGAAAGGTGCACTCCACCAGCCCGGTCTCACGTACGATGGCCATGCAGGTTTCGTCGCTCAGCCCGCTCGCGTCGTGGACCACCGCACAGCCATTGCCGCCGAAGGGCCGGTCGGAAAAGGCATCTACCCAGTCGAACTCCAGCGGCATGGTCTGCTAACCTCAGTGCACGTTGACCGGCGCAAGGTCGTTCTGCCGCGCCAGCACAAAGGCCTGCTTGCGGTCGCGCACCACCGCCAGGCGCTCACCCTCGGCGTTGTGCACCGCAAAGACGGTCTTCACGTCACCGATCTGCAGCTGCACCTCGGCAGGCAGGTCCTCGGTCTGGACCGGGCGGACATAGACCAGCTTGTCGTGATCCTCGGGCCCGAAATCATACTTGTGGTTCATCGCACGTCTCCTTGTCTCGGGGGCTCAGGCCGGGTTGATCTTGATCGTCTGCACGATCTTTTCCGGCTCGGCCTTGGAAAGATCCACATGCAGCAGCCCGTTTTCCATCGCGGCATCGGCAACCTCGACCCCGTCGGCCAGCACAAAGGTCCGCTGGAACTGCCGCGCGGCGATCCCGCGATGCAGAAACACCCGGCCGTCCTCGTCATCCGCCTGCTTGCCGCGGATCACCAACTGCCGCTCCTCGACGGTGATCGAAAGATCGGCCTCGCCAAATCCGGCCACGGCCAGCGTGATCCGATAGGCGTTGGCGCCCTTCTGTTCGATGTTGAACGGGGGATAGCCGTTATTGTCGGACTTCGCAGTCCGCTCCATCAGGCGCTCCAGTTGCTCGAACCCCAAAAGGAAGGGATGCGCGCCCAAACTCATCTTCGTCATCGACACGTCCTTTACGAAAGCGACAGTCTGTTACGGCCCCTCATCAGGCAGCCTTCCGGTCGAATATGGGGGGCAGCCGCGCGCCCTGCAACCCGGACCTCACGGGATTTTGCGTTTTCACCGTTTGGGAGTACGCTCTGCCCATCAATCCCCGACTCACGGAAAACCGCATGAACGACGCAAGCAAGATGGAGGCCGAAGACGTGCTTCGTGTTGAACTGGAAGAGCTCCGGCGCGGGCATCGCGATCTTGATGACGCGATAGCCGCGCTTGACGATACCCACCGGGCAGACCCGTTGCGTCTGCGCCGGCTGAAGAAAGAGAAACTGGCCCTGAAGGACAAGATCGCCGTCATCGAGGACAAACTGACACCTGATATCATTGCGTAAGCCGCGCGTCTGGCTATATTGCGCGCTCCCGACCCGGAGGGCGAGCACGTGACCACACAAGTAGGCATCATCATGGGCAGTCAATCCGATTGGCCCACCATGAAGGCCGCGGCCGAAATCCTTGACGAACTCGGCGTGAGCTATGAGACAAGGATCGTCTCTGCCCACCGCACCCCCGACCGTCTGTGGACCTATGGCAAGACCGCCGTTGCACGCGGTCTGAAGGTGATCATCGCCGGTGCCGGCGGGGCCGCGCACCTGCCCGGCATGATGGCCTCGAAAACCCGCCTGCCGGTTGTCGGCGTTCCGGTACAGACCCGCGCGCTGGGCGGGGTCGACAGCTTGCATTCCATCGTCCAGATGCCGCGCGGTTACCCGGTCGCCACCATGGCCATCGGGGGTGCTGCCAATGCCGGGCTGATGGCCGCCGGTATCCTCGCTCTCGGCGACGCGGCACTGGCCCACCGCCTCGACGCCTGGCGCGACGAGCTTTCCGCCTTGATACCGGACCAGCCCACCGATGATTGAACCCCTAGCCCCCGGTGCCACAATCGGCATCCTCGGCGGCGGCCAGCTTGGCCGCATGCTCTCTGTCGCGGCGGCGCGTCTGGGTTTCAGGACCCACATCTTCGAACCCGGCGTCGAACCGCCCGCGTCCCATGTCGCCCACGCCACGACCACCGCCGCCTATGACGACAGTGCCGCACTTGCCGCCTTCGCCGATGCGGTGGATGTGATCACCTATGAATTCGAGAACATCCCCACCGGGGCGTTGGACCTGCTGGAGTTGCACCGCCCGATCCGCCCGAACCGCCGCGCGCTGGCCGTCAGCCAGGACCGGCTGACCGAAAAGGAGTTCCTGCAGGATCTGGGCCTCGCTACCGCGCCTTTCGCTACCGTCCACACGCAGGATGACCTGCAGGCGGCGCTGGCGCAGATCGGCACGCCCGCGATCCTGAAGACCCGCCGCTTCGGCTATGACGGCAAGGGCCAGGTACGGCTCAACACGGCAAATGAGCCCGCCACCGCGCTTGCCGATCTCAAGGGCGCGTCGGCGATCCTCGAAGGCTTCGTCGATTTCACCTGCGAGGTCAGCATCATCGCCGCCCGCGGCCTAGGCGGAGAGGTTGCCTGTTTCGATCCCGGAGAGAACGTGCACCGGGACGGCATCCTGCGCAGCACCACGGTCCCTGCCCGCCTGACCACAGCGCAGCGCACCGACGCGGTGCTGCTGGCCGGCAAGATCCTCAACGCGCTCGACTACGCTGGTGTGATGGGGGTCGAGCTGTTCGTCACGGCCACTGGCCTCGTCGTCAACGAGATCGCGCCCCGGGTGCACAATTCCGGGCACTGGACCCAGAACGGCTGCACCATCGACCAGTTCGAACAACATATCCGCGCCATAGCAGGCTGGCCGCTGGGCGACGCCAGCCGGTATGCTGACATAGAGATGAAAAACCTGATCGGTGATGATATCGACGACGTCCTGGAGCTTGCCAAAGAAACCGCAACCGCGATCCATCTCTACGGCAAGGCAGAACCCCGCCCGGGCCGCAAGATGGGCCACGTCAACCGCATCATTCCCGGCTCCTGATCTTCTTCTTGGCGCAAGATACGGAATACGCCACGATCAGAACCTTTGCATCGCCAGCCGGTTTGCATCGCCTCTCGACCTGCTGAAATCGGTGCGCGGTAGCGCACATTCTGGTCAATTCCGCTTCGGCGCCAGTTGGGCGCGAATGTCGGCCACGGCGCTGTCCGCCAGCCGCTCCAGCGCCTCGCCATAGCGCATCGCCTCGCGAAAAGCGCCGGCGTCCAGAAACTCCAGCGTCTGGGCGATCACCACAGGGTTCAACATCATGAAGGTATGGGTGACGGGCAACACCATATGGGCATTCATCCCCTCGACACGGGTCGAGGCCACCGAGACCTTGCCGTCGTTCTTCACTCCGATCACGGCCGAATAAAGCGGGTTCAGCGATTGCGTTCCCGCGATCACTCCCAACTCGAAATCCGCAGCACCCAACCGGTTCGGCAGGCTCTCGCCCTCGGTCCCAAGCTGCATCCCCGCCGGTCCGTTGATCCACTCAAAGGGCTTGAGGTCGGCGAATGCGTCCACCAGTTCCGAACCCTGGTTGGGCGGGCCCAGCATCACCACGCGGCCCATGTTCTCTGGCCGGTGGTTTTGCAGCCAGTAGCGCGCCAAGATGCCGCCCAGCGAATGGGTCACGAAATGAACCCGCGCATCGCCGCAGGCCTCGACCGCCGGGCCGACGGCCTCTTCCACCAGCACCTCGACCCGCTCACGGGTCGAGGCATAGCGCTGGTTCACCACTCGATATCCCTCAGCCTCAAGCGCACGGCCCATCACGGCCATCGAGGCCGGGCCGCGGGCCAGCCCGTGCAACAGCACGACGCAGTCCTGCGCGTTCGAGGCAGAGGGAAGCAGCGTCACGATCAGTCCCAGTATCCTCAGCATCGCTTCCAAAATAGGTACTCCGCCGGATTTGGAAAGCCCCTTGCCGAAAGGAAACTCGTTTCCGAACCACCCATCGGAAAAACCGGCATTGCCACTACTCCATCGTTTAACGTGATTTGACGTAGTGTTGTTTTTCCAAATCACTGCCGACCAGATTTTGGGAGACTATCGAGATGGCAAACGAGGCTCGGTGGCGAAGTATGTGGTTCGTCTGAGTTGTGATGAACGGGCGCGGCTTGAGGATTTGATCGGCACCGGGCGGCAGGTGCCGTATCGGCTGTTGAAGGCCCGGATCTTGCTCAAAGCGGATGTGTCTGCTGCAGGCGGTGGCTGGGGATGACACGCGGATTGTGGTGGCTTTGGAGACCAGGGCTTCGACAGTCTGCCGCACCCGCCGACAGCTTGTGGAAGATGGCCTGGAGGCGGCCCTGACCCGCAAGAAGCAGCAGACACCGTCCGCGTCGACGATCTTTGACGGGGAGGCTGAGGCGGAACTGATCGCACAGAGTGCCACGCGGCTGCTGGCGGACAACGGCCTGGCCAGCGCCGCAAACCGCGAGGCTCTGCGCCAAGCGGGCCTCAAATCGGGCCGCAAATCGGACCTCATGTTCAAGACCGCCCGGAGCCACCCGCTGAGCCATTGGCAACGGCATTTCAGTCGCATCGTGTCTTCCTGAAGCCCGAGAAACCGCTGACCAGGCACATCATCACCAAGCCGCCTTACGGCAAGGTAAGGGAATCAAAAAACTCGCCGCCATCCAGCCTTACTTGCAATAGTCTCTATGGGGCTCAGATCCGGCTCAACAAGTCACGGCTTGTCCACGATGACGACATGCATGAAGCGCGGGCCGTGGGCGCCACGCACGTTCACCGCTTCGATATCCGCGGTGCCGCTGGTGCCGGTCACGATGCAAAGGTTGCGCGGTTGCTCGGCGGGGCCATCGCCCAACAGGCCGAACACGTCTTCCAGATGTCGGTGGATCAGTTCTTCATGCAGCACCACGATGTGGTGCAGGGGCAGGAAATTCATCAGGACCGGCGCGTCGGGCCCCGAGCGCAACACCACCGATCCGGTTTCGGCAATGGCAAGATCGGCGATGGTGAGGGCTGCGGGCTCGTCCGCCGCGATGCCAGGATGGGTTTCGAGGCCGGTCCAGTTGAGCCCGGTCAGCTCTTCGCGCGGTTGCAGCGCAAGCGACGGAGCAAGTCGGCAGTCCTTGAGATAGCGGGCGACCTCGGCCGGCACAGCTTCGACCGTCGCAACCCTGCCGATGCTGGCGGTGACGCGTTCGGACGTGGCCTTGGCGATGAACCGCTCAAGATTTCCCTGCTGGTCGAATTGCGGCTGATAGCGCGAGGGCGTGGCGATCAGAGCGGCGGCGGCCTTGCCGATATCGCCGTGCACGCCCGGCGCCGGGGTGCGCGCGCGAACAGCGTTCAGAATGCTGTCACGGGCCGAACTCATCTGCGCTTCTTTCGTGCGTATTGCTGCATGAACGTACCTTTCTCGGGTGCAGGAAGGTCGCGGTGGCGGGTCCAGCCGGCGGCGTGCGGCACCCGGCGGATGCGCCCGCGGCCGCGAGCCCAGAGGCGCAGCGCCAGCACGCCCGCCCCGGCGCCCAGCCGATAAAGCCGTGGCCGTGCCGCCAGCCAGCCCCAGAGTTTCAGCGCAATCCGGGCCATGCCCGGGGTTAGCTTTCGGTCGAACTGGCGCACCCGCAGGCTGCGCAGCATGTCGGGCAGCGGAATGTTGACCGGGCAGACCTCCTGGCAGCGACCGTTCAGCGTGCAGGCATTGGGCAGGTCGCCCGCCTCTTGCAGCGAAGACATGACCGGTGTCAGGACTGACCCCATCGGCCCGGGATAGACCGCGCCATAGGCGTGTCCGCCCACCGCCGAATAGACCGGGCAATGGTTCATGCAGGCGCCGCAGCGAATGCAACGCAGCATCGGCTGCAGGAAACCGCCCAGCATCTCGGTGCGGTGATTGTCGACCAACACAATGTGCATGTTTTCGGGGCCATCGGCGTCGCCCTGCCGTTTCGGGCCGTTGAAAAACGTGGTGTACTGGGTGATCTCTGCGCCGATCGCGGCACGGGCCAGAAGCCGCAAGAACACCGTGGCATGCGCCATCGAGGGCACGATCTTTTCGATCCCCACGGTCACGATATGGGTTTTTGGCGGTGTCGTGGTCAGTTCGGCATCGCCTTCGTTGGTGATGGCCACCACCGAGCCGGTATCGGCAATCAGGAAATTCGCCCCCGAGATGCCAATATCAGCGTCCAGGAATTTCTGCCGCAACTCGCGCCTTGCGCTCTCGACCAGGGCGGCGATGTGATCGGTGGCGGCGGGGTCTGCATGTTTGGCGCGGAAGAGCTCGGCCACCTGCTCATGGGTCTTGTGCATCGCCGGCATCACGATGTGGCTTGGTGGATCATCGGCCAGCTGGATGATGTGCTCGGCAAGGTCGGTCTCGATACGCTTGACACCGGCGCGCGCCAGCGCCTCGGGCAGGCCGATTTCTTCTCCCAGCATGGATTTGACCCGGGTCGCGGTCCTGGCCCCCTCGGCCTTGCAGATATCCACGACTATATCGGTCGCCTGATCCGGGGTTGCGGCCCAATGAACCTGCGCGCCCGAGCCAAGCGCGTTGGCCTCGAACATCTCAAGGTAATGCGCCAGGTTTTCCAGCGTATGGTCCTTGATCTTCTCGGCCGCCTCACGTGCCGCCGCGTATTCGGGATAATCGGCAATAACCTGGGCCCGGCGGCGGCGGAGCAACCCGGTGGTGCGCCGGAGCGCGGTTTTCAGCGTTGGGTCCGAAAGCGCCCGCTTGGCGTTTTCCTTGAACAGATGCGGGCTCTGTTTCATCGGGTCTTTTCCTGGCAGATCGGCGGCCCGTCGGCCATGCCTGCCAGAACCTCGATCGTGTGATAGACATTCACCCCGGACCCCTTGCGCGAAAGCTTGCCGGCCATGTTCATCAGACAACCCAGATCGCCGCCCAGCAATGTATCGGCGCCGGTGGCGACCACCTTGTCGGCCTTGTCGGTGACGATGGCGTTCGAGATATCGGGGTATTTGACACAAAACGTACCGCCGAAACCGCAGCATTCATCATTGCCTTCAAGGTTCACCGTTTGCAGACCCTCGACCTCGGCCAGCATCGCGCGCGGCTGACCATGGACCCCCAGATCGCGCAGGCCGGAACAACTGTCGTGATAGGTCGCAACCCCGTCATAGCGCACGCCCTGCGGATGATAGTCCATCACGTCACGCAGAAAGCTCAGCAATTCCCAGGTTTTCGCCGACAATGCCCGCTGGCGTGGGCGCCAGTCCGGTTCATCGGCGAAAAGCTCGGCGTAGTGACAGCGGATGGTCGCGGCGCAGGAGCCCGATGGTGCCACGACATAGTCGTATCCTTCGAACGCGTCGATCAGCTGT
>JAAELR010000202.1 GCA_024226455.1 Paracoccaceae bacterium | reverse complement strand
CATGTGCTGTGACAGGATGGCCCTGCCATCCTGCACCAGGCAAAAGGTGTTCTTCAATTCGCCCCCCATCGCCAGGATGTTATCGGCTTTAGAGAAGCCTTCCGGCAACAGGATCGGTTGGGGTGCGTAACCACGACCACGGCGGAGAAAACGGGGTTTGCCGTCGGCGAAAAGGAACACGGAATCGTCCAGACGATTGACGATATCCCGGTCATGCAACAGGTAATAATCGGCGATCCGTCCAAGTCGCCGATGGGCATCCTGGTTAGTGATGGTCTGGGGCTCTTCACTACGGTTGCCCGAGGTCAGCACGATGGGCCGGGAGATGCCCTGCATCAGCAGGTGGTGCAGCGGTGTGTAGGGCAACATAAAGCCCAGGGTATTCCGACCGGGGGCGACACCGGATGCCAGGGCTTCACCCTTCATATGCAACACCACAATCGGTGCGGCCCGGTCCTGAAGCAGCCGCGCCTCCGCCGGGCTTACAGCGGCAAAGCGCGACACCATATCTGTATCGATCGCCATCAGCGCCAGGGCCTTGTGATAACGGTGCTTGCGCCGGCGCAGTCTGTTTACCGCCGCTTCGTTGCCCCCATCGCAGGCCAGGTGGATACCGCCGATACCCTTGATCGCAACGATCTCTCCCCGGCGGATCAGACGGGCGGCGGTCTCAACCATATCCACGCCGCCGTCCTCGGATAGCAACTTGCCATCATTATCCTCCAGCCAGGCCCGGGGACCGCAGTCAGGGCAGGCATTGGGTTGGGCATGAAAGCGGCGATCCGACGGGTCTTCGTATTCGGCCCGGCACCGGGGACACATGGGAAACGACGCCATGCTGGTATGGGCTCGGTCGTAGGGGATCGCCTTGATGATGGACAGCCGTGGACCGCAATGGGT
>JAAELR010000201.1 GCA_024226455.1 Paracoccaceae bacterium | reverse complement strand
GATCATCCGCCAGCGACAGGAAGGTCTCCAGGTGTTCCTGTACCACCCGGTACAAGAGGGTCTCGGCAGGTCGACGGCGCCGATAGATGCCGGTCTTCCGACCCTCGCGAGCCCTCGCGCTGCAACTGGCCTTGCCGACGGTTGAGATAGCGCACATGCACAGCAGGCTATCGCCCCGGCTTCAGTCATGTTTATCGGTAAATCCCCCTTCGGGATGTAGGTGCCGGGCTAATGTCCCACGGCGCGTGACCTTCATCACGGATCTTCGCCTGCCGCTACCGCGCCGGCGATCCAGTTTGACCTCGCCACCGCCACTAGGGCGGTGCCCCAGCCCGAGAAACTATCCACTGGGTCGTGCGCTGGTCGGCCAACAGGGCACTTAGGCGCATCAAGCCTACAGAAACTTGCGCTCGCCACCGGTGATCACCGCGGCACTCTGGCGGGTATAACTGCCCAGGCGCAGGAACTGGGTATGGACCTGGCGCGCCAGTTCCCGGGTCGGCACCAGCACCAGGGCGCGGGTCCCGTCGTAGGGCGTTCGGGTATCCAGAAAGCGCTGCATCATGGGCAGCAGAAAGGCCGCGGTCTTGCCCGAACCTGTGGCGGCGGACACCAACAGATCGGCACCTTCCATGGCGGGGGGTATTACCTGGGTCTGCACCGGCATGGGCTCGGTAAAGCCGGCCTTCTCCAGGCCGCGCAGCAGTTCATCGGGAAGCAGAAAACAAGAGTGTCGCTACCTCGTGAAAGATTTTGGGACATCCCAGTCCCCAAAATCGACTCGCCAACGCGACAGCCTTTAATGCCCCGGCCACCCTGCGTCCGTGCCGCTTCGCCACACCATCGCAAGCT
>JAAELR010000200.1 GCA_024226455.1 Paracoccaceae bacterium | reverse complement strand
TAGCGCCCGTCGTCGGTGGACAGGCGCACGATCACATCGCCCTTCTTGTGCGCCACCAACGCATGGCGGGAACCGCAGTTGTGGGCGCAGCTGGTGACCACCGTCTGGAGATCATTATCCCGGGGGTATGGCTCGTAGGCAAAGGCCTTGGCCTCCCTGGCGGTCCCTAACTCCACCAGTCCTGGCGCCGCCACCGCCGCGGTACCCGCGGCCGTGGTCTTCAGAAAACTGCGCCGGTTTATGTTCAGGGCAGACTCAAGCAGTTTCGTCCGGTTATATTTACTCATCAATTTGTCCTCCGAAGCGAGGCGATTGAACCTCGATACAGCTTGGCCGTCATTTGGCGGCTTGAATCTGGTAGCGTGACTCGGATTCCGTGGGCCGGTCTTTCGCCCATTCGGGCACCTCCTTCGCCATGGCGGGATAGGCATGCCGTGGATAGGGGTAGCTGATCCGATACCATGGGCGGCCGCCGTGGCAGCCAAAACAGACGTCCGGATCCTTCGCTGCCGCCTCCTCGATAGCCTTCGCCTTCAAATAGGTAACCTGGTGACGATTGGTGCGGATCGCTGCATGACACAGCAGGCAATTG
>JAAELR010000199.1 GCA_024226455.1 Paracoccaceae bacterium | reverse complement strand
TGCAGGGTGCGACGGGAAAGAACAGTCCATTGTGGCATTCAGACCCGCCCTTCTTCTCGCTCCAGTCGATTCGACATGGGCAAACTGGTCAGTTCCACGCCACGGGCGGCCGACGGTCTATTCCGTATCCACCCGCCAGCCGGGCGACAAGAAGAATCCGCGCGTCACAGTGCTCGCCTCGGCGGTCAGGTGCCCCAACCCGACTATGCCCGCATCTTTGTCGAGAGCGCCATACAGTTGCTCGCCGATGCCCTTGCGCATGTGACCGTAGACAGCGAAGGCCAAGGGATGCTTTTGCCCGGAAACCTCAATGCCGACAGCCCCGATCATCAGCAGGTGATCGTCCAGATGCAGCCCGTCGATCTGGATCGCCACAAGGTCCAGATCCGACAGGACGGACCCCATCCACTGCCGCGGCTGGCCTGTGTCAGGGCCTTGAACCGCCGCGATACCGCCGATTTCGACAGGCCACTGCCCGCCCCGGCAGGAACTCCGGCCTCTGGCAACCGGACAGCGCGGCGAAACTTGCGGGTGGCAGGATCCTGCACCACTATAACAACCGCCGTGGCAAGCCGACGAAAAAGAAGATCCTGTCACGGATGGGCGCCTATCACGGCTCAACCCATCTGGCGATGGCGATGACCACACCTTTATACAGCGAGGGCTGGGATACGGC
>JAAELR010000198.1 GCA_024226455.1 Paracoccaceae bacterium | reverse complement strand
TGGCTTCGTTGTGATTTCGCGGCCCTCTCGTGGTTTGCACGCAAACCACTGCCGGGCAGTGGATGGGTGGTCGAGCGCACATTCGCTTGGCTCGGAAGGTGCCGCCGTTTGGCAAAGGATTGGGAGGTCTCAATTGCTTCTGCAGATGCTTGGACCCTTATCGCCGCAATCCGAAGAACTGCCCGACATATCGCAAGAAAAAACGTGCTAGAATTATGAGCCAGGCTCTTAGGCATGGCGGCGGGCGTGAAGCAAGCGAGGAGGGCCCGCAAGGGGCCGATGAGCGCTTGTCCAAAGCAAAACGGCCCCGCTGCTGAAGCGGGGCCGTTCCTGTCTGGCCTGCCGGGATCAGTGGGCGTGGCCCCTGTCCCAGTCGGATTGCTTGGGCAGCGTTTCGAATGTGTGCTCGGGCGGCGGGCTGGGCAGGGTCCATTCCAGCGTGTCGGCCCATTCGTTCCAATAGTTGTTCTCGGTCACCTTCCTGCCGAAGCGCAGTGTGTAGATCACGATGCCGACGAAGAACACGAACGACGCGAACGACAGGAACGCGCCCCAGCTGGAGATGTAATTCCAGTAGGCAAAACCCTCCGGGGCTTCAAGTATACGCCGCGGCATGCCCTGGCGGCCCAGGAAATGCTGCGGAAAGAAGGTCACGTTCACGCCGATGAAGAAGGTGGCAAAATGCAGCTTTCCTGCCCATTCGGGATACTGTCGGCCGCTCATCTTGCCGATGTAGAAATAGACGCCGGCGAAGATGGCGAAGATGGCGCCCAGCGACATGGTGTAGTGGAAATGTGCCACCACATAGTAGGTGTCGTGATAGGCCCGGTCGAGCGGCGCCTGGGAAAGCACGATGCCGGTCACCCCACCCATGGTGAAGATGAAGATAAAGCCTATGGCAAACAGCATCGGCGTCTTGAACTCGACAGAACCGCCCCACATGGTGGCGATCCAACTGAAGATCTTGATGCCCGTTGGCACCGCGATCACCATGGTGGCCAGCATGAAATAGCTCTGCTGGGTCAGTGACATGCCAACCGTGTACATATGGTGCGCCCAGACCACAAAGCCCAGCGCCCCGATGGCGATCATGGCCCAGACCATCGGCAGATAGCCGAAGACCGGCTTTTTCGAGAAGGTCGCGACCACGTGGCTGATGATGCCGAACCCGGGCACGACAACGATATAGACCTCAGGGTGGCCGAAGAACCACAGGATGTGCTGGTAGAGGATCGGATCGCCGCCACCGGCCGGGTCGAAGAAGGTGGTGCCGAAGTTGCGGTCGGTCAGCAGCATGGTGATGGCGCCGGCCAGCACCGGCAGGCTGAGCAGGATCAGCCAGGCGGTGACGAAGATCGACCAGCTGAAAAGCGGCACCTTGAACAGCTTCATGCCCGGCGCGCGCATGTTCAGGAAAGTGGTGATCATGTTGATCGCGCCCAGAATCGACGAGGCACCGCTGAGATGCACCGCGAAGATCGCCAGATCCATCGAGAAGCCGCCTTCGGAGGTCGAGAGCGGCGCATAGAGCACCCAGCCGACGCCCGAGCCCGATTGTCCGTTGCCACCCGGAGCCAGCAGCGAGGCAACGCCCAGCGAAACGCCGGCGACGAACATCCAGAACGACAGGTTGTTCATCCGCGGGAAGGCCATGTCCGGCGCCCCGATCTGCAACGGCATGAAGTAGTTGCCGAAACCGCCAAACAGCGCCGGAATGACCACGAAGAACATCATCAGGACGCCGTGATAGGTGATCAGCACGTTCCACAGGTGCCCGTTGGGCGTACATTCGGCAGAGGCATCGGCAATCAGCCGCGCACCTTCGAGGCACATGTACTGCACGCCCGGCTCCATAAGCTCGAGCCGCATGTACATGGTGAACAGCACCGAAATGAAGCCGACGATGGCAGCGACAAAAAGGTAGAGAATCCCGATGTCCTTGTGGTTCGTCGACATGAACCAGCGCTCAAAAAAGCTGCGATCATCGTGGTGGTCGTGGCCATGAATGGCTGCATCGGCCATGGGGGTTGCCTCCCGAATTCCGGTTCTACCTTTCCCGTGGCACGAGTCACCAAGGCCATGGGCTTTACCAGCGTTTTAGAGCGGGCATAGCCCCGCGGCAACGATGAACGCGCGGTTCTGAACAGATTGTCGCAGTCTGATCTAGATCAATTTGGGGTGAGTCGGGCGGATTTGATGTTTTTGGGCGGCAGAAAAGCCGCCCTGGTGGTTCGGGTGTCCGCGCAAGCCGAATCGGCCCAAACCGGCACTGGCCCGGGCAGGGCTCGCGAAAATGGCGGGTTCGCGTCGCGGCTGCATGCCCCGGACCATGCTTTGCGACGTTCCCACAGCCTGACTACAAAGTTTTGGTTCCAGTCTTGCCGGGCGAATACCTGATCTGCCGTTTCTCCGGCTTTCTCCTGCAGGCGCTGGCCTCAGCCTATTTATGCTTGATGTCGTTGAGGTCGGAACTGTAGGCGGGGAGGTATCTCAAGAAGCGTTACCC
>JAAELR010000197.1 GCA_024226455.1 Paracoccaceae bacterium | reverse complement strand
GGGGGGGGGGAATCGGTGCTCATGACAGGCGGGTCCGCATGGGGCGACCATGGGCCGGATCGGGGGCGGGGAAAAGGGGCGTGCGGGCGGCGGGCAGGATCAATGCGAAGTTGTGGCGCGGCGGTTTCGCTTTGCGGGCGGTGGGGCCGGTTCGTGCCAGGCCGGGGGCAGGCGATTGTCGGGGCGGGCATTTCGCCGGACAGGGCGGTTTTCCATTGTCTTTCGGGGGAATTGGTAATATCAACTTACCAATCAGGGAGTTTGCCCATGGAAATGCCGGTTCCGAACGGCGATGTGATCGCCTCGAAGGCGCGGATCGTGGCGCGGTTGCGCGGGGTTCTGGCGGCGGATGCGGTGATCGAGGACGCCACAGAGACCCGGGCCTATGAGTGCGACGCGCTGACCGCCTATCGTTGCCCGCCGCTGGCGGTGGTATTGCCGGGCTCTACCGCCGAGGTGGCCGCGGTGCTGAGGATCTGCCACCAGGAGGCCGTGCCGGTGGTGCCGCGCGGGGCCGGTACCTCGCTGGCGGGCGGGGCGCTGCCCACGGCGGACGCGGTGGTTTTGGGCGTGGCGCGGATGAATGCGGTGCTGGAAACTGACTATGACAACCGGTTCATCCGGGTCGAGACCGGGCGCACCAACCTTTCGGTCACCGGCGCGGTCGAGGAGCATGACTTTTTCTTTGCCCCCGACCCGTCCAGCCAGCTTGCCTGTGCCATCGCCGGTAATATCGCGATGAACTCGGGCGGGGCGCATTGCCTGAAATACGGGGTCACCACCAACAATCTGCTGGGCGTCACCATGGTGACCATGGCCGGAGAGGTGGTCGAGATCGGCGGCGCGCATCTGGATGCGGGCGGGCTGGACCTGCTGGGGCTGATATGCGGCTCGGAAGGTCAGCTTGGCGTGGTGACAGAGGCCACCTTGCGCATCCTGCGCAAGCCCGAGGGGGCGCGGCCGGTGCTGATGGGATATGACAGCGCCGAGGTGGCCGGTCAGGTGGTCAGCGACATCATTCGCGCCGGTGTGCTGCCGGTGGCGATAGAGTTCATGGACCGGCCCTGCATTCGCGCCACCGAGGCTTTCGCACGGGCCGGTTATCCCGATTGCGAGGCGCTGCTGATCGTCGAGGTCGAGGGCAGCCCGGCGGAGATCGACGAGCAGCTTGGGGTGATATTGCAGATCGCCCGGCGGCACGACCCGGTAGAGTTGCGCCAGGCGGCCGACGAGGACGAGGCGGCGCGCATCTGGCTGGGGCGCAAGTCTGCCTTCGGGGCCATGGGCAATATCAACGACTACATGTGCCTCGACGGCACCATCCCGGTGGACAAGCTGCCATATGTGCTGAAACGGATCGGCGAGATGAGCCGCGAGTTCGGGCTGGACGTGGCCAACGTGTTCCATGCCGGCGACGGCAACATGCATCCGCTGATCCTGTTCGACGCCAACAAGGAGGGCGACCTGGAGATCTGCGAGGCGTTCGGGGCCGAGATCCTGAAGCTCTGCGTCGAGGTGGGTGGCTGCCTGACTGGCGAGCATGGGGTCGGGGTGGAAAAGCGCGACCTGATGGGCGACCAGTACGCGCCCGAGGATCTGGAGGCGCAGATGCGCGTCAAGGATGTGTTCGATCCGGCCTGGTTGCTAAACCCGGCCAAGGTGTTTCCGCTGGCGGCGTCGCGGCAGAGGAGGGCTGTCGCCGCCTGACGGCGGCGATCGGCTGGGAGGTTCCATCCCCCCGGGACCCCCCAAGAGTTTTGTCGATCAAGATGAAGGAGCCCTGCGGTGTTATCGGGTGAGATTGCCAACGAGAAGACCGGTGATGGCGGGTTGCCCCGGTCGGCGGGCGCCGGATTTGTTTTGAACCTTTCGGGCAGCTGGTCCGACGCATGGACATCGCAGGCCGGAATGATCCGGTCGCAGTTCAGACCGAAAGGACCGACCAATGACCCGCTTGCTGACCAGCACCCTCGCCGCCGCCGCCATCGCGATGACCGGCTTTACCGCCGCCCAGGCCGGCAGTTCCACGCCGACCTTGTCGCGGAGTGTGGACCCGGGCGTTGCCTCTGTAATCCGTGGCCCCGTGATCAATATGAAGATCAGCTTTACTTGCGCCGTCAACGGCACGCCGGTGGAGTTTCCCAACGATATCATGATCGTGAACCCGCACGCCTTTGCCACCGATGCCGGTGTCAAGGTGGCCTGGGCCACCCAGAACAACGCTTTCAGCGGTGTGCTGACGCTGCCCACGCTGCAGCCGGGGCAGATGCATTTCGTCTCGAACGCGCTGCCCGGCGGGCTGCCGGCAGGGACGCCCTGCAGCGCCCAGCAGATCTGACACCAGCTCTGCTCGAGAATGCCCCGGCGGCAGGCCTCGCGCCTGCCGCCGGGCTTTGCGTGCGGTTCTGCCAGAGCATCCGCGGCGCCAAGAGTCTGGCCTGCGGCACGCAAGGAGGTCGGCGGTGATCGCGCCAAGAACCGAGGCCGAACTGGCCGAGGCCGTTGCGGCTGCGGCGGGGCCGCTGCGCATCGCCGGGGGCGGCACCCGGCCCGTGGGCAAACCGGTGGCGGGCGAGGCGCTGCAGGTCACCGGACTGAACGGCATCACGCTTTATGAGCCCGGCGCGCTGACGCTGGTGGCCCGGGCCGGAACCCCGGTGGTTGAGGTCGAGGCGGCGCTGGCAGCCGAGGGCCAGCGGCTGGCATTCGAGCCGATGGATCACCGCGGGCTGTTGGGCACGTCGGGGGCGCCGACCATCGGCGCGGTGGTGGCCGCCAATGTCTCTGGCCCGCGCCGGGTGCAGGTGGGCGCGTGCCGCGATTTCCTGCTGGGAGTGCGGTTCGTCGACGGGCGCGGCACGGTGCTGAAGAACGGCGGCCGGGTGATGAAGAACGTCACCGGATATGACCTCGCCCGTCTGATGGCAGGCAGCCGCGGCACGCTGGGGGTGCTGAGCGAGGTCTCGCTGAAGGTGCTGCCGGATGTCGCCGCCAGCGCCTCGGTGCTGATCGGCGGGCTGTCGCACGAGGGCGCGGTGCGGGCGATGACGGCGGCGCTGGGCTCTCCGTTCGAGGTGACCGGCGCGGCGCATGATGCGGCGGGGCCGGACGGCGCGCCCATGACGATGATCCGTATCGAGGGGTTCGAGGCGCAGGTGGCCTATCGCGCCGAAAAGCTGCGCGGACTGCTGGGCGGTTTCGGCGAGGTCTGGGTGGAACGCGACCCGGCGCTTGTGGCGGCGGGCTGGGCCGGGGTGCGCGACGTGGCGCCGTTTCATGACCGGGGGGGCGATGTCTGGCGCCTGTCGGTGAAACCCTCTGAGGCGCCCGGCATCGCGGCGCGCTGCGGGGCCGAGGGGCTGCTTTATGACTGGGGCGGCGGGCTGGTCTGGCTGCTGGTGGCAGAAGGCTGCGATTTGCGGGCGCGGCTGGGGGATTTCGCGGGCCATGCGACGCTGGTGCGTGCCAGCGAGGCGGCGCGGGCAGCACAACAGGTGTTTCAGCCGGAACCGGGGCCGCTGGCGGCGATCTCAAGCGGGCTGCGAGAGAAGTTCGACCCGCGCGGTATCCTAAACCCGGGGCTGATGGGATGACCCGGTGCGAAGGCTGCAACGGCGTCGCGTTGCGCCGGGCTGACGCGCCGGGGCCGATCTTGGGATTGGTTTGGGCGTTTGGCGGCATCCCAGGGACTGGCATGGCGCATCCGGGCCATGCGAGTGCCCGGATCCGGCAGCAGGTGGATTGAGGCAGGCATGCAGACGAGTTTTTCCCAGCAACAGCTTGCCGATCCCGCTCTGGCGCGGGCCAACGAGATATTGCGGGCCTGTGTGCATTGCGGGTTCTGCACCGCAACCTGCCCGACCTATCAGGTGCTGGGCGACGAGCTGGACAGTCCCAGGGGCCGGATCTACTTGATCAAGGACATGCTGGAGACCGGGCGGGCGGCTGATGCGGCTACGGTCAGGCATGTGGATCGTTGTCTTTCCTGCCTGGCCTGCATGACGACCTGCCCCTCGGGGGTGCATTACATGCATCTGGTCGACCTGGCCCGGGTGCATATCGAGAAGACCTATCGCCGACCGCTGATGGACCGGCTGCTGCGCTGGACCCTGGCGCGGATCATTCCCTATCCGCGGCGGTTCCGGCTGGCGCTGCTGGGGGCCAGGATCGGCAGGCCTTTTGCGCGGCTGGTGCCGGATGCGCGGCTGCGGGCCATGCTGCGCATGGCGCCGCGACGCATCCCGCCGGTCAGCCGCAACGACGACGCGCAGGTGTTCCCCGCCGCCGGTGAACGCAAATTGCGGGTGGCGCTGATGACCGGCTGCGCGCAAAAGGCGCTGAACACCGACATCAACGACGCCACCATCCGGCTGCTGCGCCGGCTTGGCTGCGAGGTGGTGGTGGCGCGGGGTGCGGGCTGCTGCGGCGCGCTGACCCATCACATGGGGCGCGAGGCCGAGGCGCATGCATCGGCGGCGCGCAACATCCGAGCCTGGATCGGCGAGGCGCGCGGCGAGGGGCTGGATGCGATCGTGATCAACACGTCGGGCTGCGGCACGACGGTAAAGGATTATGGCTATATGTTGCGGGGCGCGGCGCTGGCCGAAGAGGCGGCCGAGGTGTCGGGGCTGGCGCTGGATATCAGCGAGTTGCTGGTGCGGATCGGGTTGCCGCAGGGGGCTCCGAAGGGTTTGCGCGTGGCCTATCACGCGGCCTGCTCGCTGCAGCATGGGCAAAAGGTGACGGGTGCCCCCAAGGCGCTGCTGAAACGGGCCGGGTTCGAGGTGGTGGAACCTGCCGACAGCCATCTGTGCTGCGGCTCTGCCGGCACCTACAATCTGATGCAGCCGGAGATTTCGGCAAAGCTGAAGGACCGCAAGGTGAGGACGCTGGAGGCGAAGGCGCCCGAGGTGATCGCGGCGGGCAATATCGGCTGCATGGTGCAGATCGGTGGCGGCACGGAGGTGCCGGTGGTGCACACGGTGGAACTGCTCGACTGGGCCACGGGCGGGCCGCTGCCGGCCTCGTTGAGCGGGACCGGATAGGCGGGCCGGCGGCAGATTGCCGCCATGATTGATCCAGACATCAGCGCATTGACGCCAAATTCCGGCCCCAGCGCCCTGTTAGCCATGGCTCCCGACAAGTTGGGAGTCTTTCATGAAACGCGGCCTGGTCTTTCTGGTGATGCTGTTGATCCTCGCAAGCGAGGGCCGGTCCGAGACAAGCTCGGGCCTGCGCACTTTGATGACCGGCGACGACAGCCGCGGCTGGAAGGCGGTCGGGCGGCTGAACATCGGGTCGAACACCTTCTGCACCGGGGCGCTGATCGCGCCCGATCTGGTGCTGACGGCGGCGCATTGCATGTATGACATGGATACCGGCCGGCGCATCGCCGACAGCGAAGTCGAGTTCCTGGCCGACTGGCGCGGCGGTCGCGCGGCGGCCTATCGCGGTGTGCGCCGGTCGCTGGTGCATCCCGACTTTGCCGCCAGTGTCGAGGATTTTGCCGGCCGGGTCGCCCATGATGTGGCAATCCTGGAACTGGACCAGCCGATCAGGAACGGCTCGATCGAGCCGTTTTCGACCCAGGCGCGTCCGGTCGAGGGGGCCGAGGTGGGTGTGGTCAGCTATGCCCATGACCGCGCCGAGAACGCCTCGTTGCAGGAGGTCTGCCATGTGTTGGCGCGCCATAACGGTTCGCTGGTGCTGAGCTGCGACGTGGATTTCGGATCGTCGGGCGCGCCGGTCTTTGTGATCGAGAACGGCAAGGCGCGGATCGTGTCGCTGGTTTCTGCCAAGGCTCGGCTGCGCGGCGAACCGGTGGCGCTGGGCACATCGCTGCAGGCACCGCTTGAGGAACTGATGGCGATGCGGGACGCAGGCGATGGTGTCTTCGGGCGCCCAGAGCCGGTTGTGCGGCGGTTGAGCGCCACCGCCACGGGCAGCGTCACGGGTGCGAAATTCCTGCGGCCATGAGCGGCACCGGCGGCTTTCAAAAAACGGAGTGCGCTGGCGCGCACGCTTTATTCTCCCCATCCTCGCCTTCGGCTGCGGGTGGGGCCCCGCCGCATGTGGCTGGTGGAGCGCCCTTCGGCCCCCCGTGTCCCCCGGGCCCGCCTTGCCGCAACGACCGGGTCTTGAAACGCAACCGGCGGTTTCCCAAGTATCTTTAGCCGGGCGCCGAATGAAGGGTCCGGCGCCAAATCCGGCCCGTCCCGCGACGGGAGGGCTGTTAACTGTAGTTGTCGCTCGATGGAGGATGACCCCATGCGAAATTTCGACCTTTCCCCGCTTTATCGTGCCACCGTCGGTTTCGATCAGATCGCCGATCTGATGGACCGGGTGCTGAGCACCGATGTCACCCAACCGACCTATCCGCCCTATAATATCGAGAAGACCGCCGACGATGCCTATCGCATCTCGCTGGCCGTGGCTGGCTTTGCCGATGACGAGCTTGCCGTCGAGGTGAAGGAGAATTCGCTTGTCGTTTCGGCCCGCAAGGCCGCCGACGACGTGGCCAGGACCTATCTGCATCGCGGCATCGCTACCCGTGCCTTTGAGCGCAAGTTCCAGCTGGCCGACCATATCCGCGTCACCGGCGCCAGCCATGAGGACGGTATGCTACATATCGACCTGATGCGCGAGATCCCCGAGGCGCTGAAGCCGCGCCGGATCGAGATCGCCAATGCAGGAACCGTCGAGGTGAAGGCGGTCGAGGCGAAGCCGAAGAAGAAGGTCGCGAAACACTGATCTTGCGGGTGTGTCGTGTGGCGGGGGCGCGTGTCGAAAGACGCGCGCCTTTCGTTTGTCAGACCGGCGCGGTGCCCGGTTTGCACAGCGCCCGGGGGCGGCAGCGTTCGGCGAAAGGTGCCGGGCGGCCGGTTGCAATGGGTAGGCCAGAGCATTTCCAATCCAATTGCATTCACCCGCCGACCCGAACGCGCATGGCCTGGAAAACGCTGCCTTGGATCGGTGGGTGAATTCATGATTCAGGTCAGATTGGAATTGCGCCAGTGGGCCCCGATGCGGGCGATCTCGTCGGTGGCGAACATGGCGCGCAGCGTTGCGTCCATCACAGCATCTCTCCCTTCACCGGCGTGACAATGGGCGCCAGCGCCTCGTAGCTCTGGCCGTAAGTCAGAATGCAGGTGACGCCCTGGGGCATGGTTGCGGTGATGGTCCAGGTGCCGGTTTCGGGCGAGGCGTAGACCTCTATCAGCGTGTTGTTCGAGCCCAGCCCGATGGACTGGCGGGTTTCGCCGTATTTGCCTTCGAGGCGCTCGACGATCAGGATGCGGTCGGCGCAGTTCTGGGTGGATTGGGCAGCGGCGGGCAGGGCGGCGGCAGCGATCAGGAAGGTGCCCAGGATGCGGGTCAGCACGGCGGGTACCTGCGGCGGCGCGGGGCACGATGGGTGCCGGCGAGGGGCGGGGCGGCGAGCGGGAAGGGGCGGCGCTGGGTCATGGTGTTGTCCTTTCGGTGCGGGCTGGCCGGTTTGGCGGCTCATCGTAACCCAAGCGTGCAGCAGGCAGACCCCGACAAACAATATCGCGGCCGTGCTATCGGATAACACACAAATTTGTCTAAAGTTTGCGCGAAGGCCAAAGCAAAGCCCCGCCCCGGCTTCGGGCCGGAGCGGGGCGCGTTGCCCAGGGGGCACACCCTATTCGGCCGGGGTATCGGCGCCGCAGGTGGTGAGGCCGCCGAAGCAGCCGTATTTCTCGCCCTGAAGCGATCCCGCATAGTTGACGCCAGTGCCCGGCGCGGCCTCTGGCAGCTCTTCGACGGTCAGCACGAAGTCTGCCTTCGGCTCGAATATCACCACGAAATCAGAGCCGCCGAACTTGAAATTGGAAAACTCCTGACCTTTCTCGGCCATTGCGCCCAGCCTGACCCAGTCGCGTTTTTCGATGCCGGAAACCTGCGCCATACCCATGGGCGAGATCACCACGGTGCCATAGTCCTTTGTCTCTATGCCGATCACCATGCGGGTCTGGCCGAACTGCCAGTCGGCGGTGTCGCGCGGGTCGTAGCGGCTGACTTCGCCGGGCGCGCGCGCCTGGATCCAGCCCGATTTCATCCGTACACCGGCCTGGATGTGGTTGAAATAGACGATCTTGCCCGACACTGGCACGTGCAGGCGGTGGTAGTTGTTGACGTTCAGGAACTGGTGCGTCCAGGTGCCGCCGTTGAATATCGATGGGTCAATGCTGCCGAACGTTTCGAGCGAATGCTCGCCATCGTCGCCCGATATGAAGGCGCGCACGTCGCTGTAGAGCTTGCCCTTGATGGCGCGGCCCGACTGCGCCACGCCCTCATAAGTGGTAACCAGCTTGCCGCCGGGACTGATCGGCCACCAGCCGGCGGATGTGCTGTCACCGATAGAAACCACGGTGGCCGGGTCGTCAAAGCCCTGCACCGGGCGCGAGCCACTGGGGAAGGTGGCGGCGCACAGCTCTCGGGTGAAGTAGGCCTGGAACGTGCCGTAGCCGCCCGGGGGCGGACAGTACCACGGGCTGGTGCCCGGGTCGGTGGCCGAGGTCCAGGTGGCGAAATTCGCGTCGGCGATGAAATCGGGGACATGGATCGCCGAGGCCGGGGTTTCCAGGTAGTTGCCCCATTCCACGGCGATGTCGCGCATCCATTCCGAGAGTTTGTCGTTGGAGAACTGGATCTGCCCGCGCGGGTCTGTGGTTAGTTGCCGGTCGACCAGGAAATAGCTGTAGGCGAGGATGTCGAGGATATTCCAGTTGCAATAGTTCTTGCCGTCCATCGACACGCGGGTGGCGCCGCTCATGGTGTTGGTGCGGATGTTTTGCGGGTTGTAGGTGACCAGCGCATCGATGAAGTCATAATAGTCGTCCAGGCTGGCGACCGGGTTGGTGTGCGGGTCGGAATTGATGTTCTGGCCCAGGCGGATCGACTGGATCAGGTCGTATTTCAGTACCGTGTCGGAATTCACCAGGTTGATGAGCTTTTCCGTGGCTGGCTGACGGTCGGGTGCGGGGCAGTCGCCGGCATGGGCGGCGGTGCTGGCAATGCACAGGGCGAGGGCGGCAAGCGGTTTGGCGAGACGCATGGGGACACTCCTGAAGCAATTGGGACGGGCAATCGGGTGCCTGACGGAAATGGTAACTGAGCGCACAACTTACGAGGGAAGTTAAGCACGGCACATCCCTTTGACAAGAGGATATCTGCCTCGGATGTCGTGGGGGTGGCAGTGAGACGGGATCGGAAGAAAAAACCCCCTCCCTTGGGACAAAGGGAGGGGGGACGCGCCCTGCTCGAAGCGACGCTAGGGGCGTGCCGCGGGAGTTGGCGGCGCGCCGGGCGCGGGCGGCGGGGGAAGGGTTCGCCGCCCGCGAGGGTCGAGGGTTATTCGGACAGGCTTTGCGCCAGCCGCATCATCGTCACGGCCTCGCGGCGATAGCCGAAGGGGTCGTCGCCGGTGCCGGTTTCTGCCAGCGCGATGGCTTCCGCCCAGCCCCATTCGCCGGTGTAGTTTCCGTCCTTCAGCAATTGGCCGAACCCGGCGATGGCAGAGGCGAACACCGTGTCGGGGGTGCTTTCGCCCATGCTGGCGGTGATCGGCAGTTCGATCAGCTGGCTGGTCTCGGCGCCCGGATCCTTGTAGCGCAGGCGCAGAAAGGCCAGCTCGTCGCTCGGCTCTGTGGTTTGTGCGTCACTGGTGCCTGCAGTATAGCGCAGCGGATCGTTCAGCACGGCGGGCGAGCCCACCGGCGTGATCTCATAGATCGCGGTTACCGAATGACCGGCGCCGATCTCGCCCGCATCGACCTTGTCGTTGTTGAAATCCTCGCGCGCCAGAGCCCGGGTCTCATAGCCGATCAGCCGGTATTCGGCGATCTGGGCGGGGTTGAATTCGACCTGGATCTTGACGTCGTTGGCGATCGGGAAGAGCGCGCCGGTCAGTTGGTCGACCAGCACCTTTTGCGCCTCGCTCAGCGTGTCGATATAGGCCGCGGTGCCGTTGCCGTTCTGGGCCAGCGCCTGCATCGTGGCGTCGTCCAGATTGCCGCGACCGAAGCCCAGCACCGAAAGGTAGGTGCCACTGTCGCGCTTTTTGGCGATGAATTCTTCCAGTTCTTCGGGGTTGTGGATACCGACGTTGAAATCGCCGTCGGTGGCCAGGATCACCCGGGTCACTTCGCCATCCTCGGCCATGCTCTCGGCGGTGGCATAGGCTTGTTGCAGCCCCGCCTGACCCGCCGTCGAGCCGCCGGCATCGAGCCGGTCGAGCGCGGCCAGAATGGTGGCGCGGTCGGATGCCGGGGTCGGGTCTAGCACGCGGCCCGCGCTGCCGGCATAGGTGACGATGCTGACCTCGTCCTGCGGGTTGAGCTGGCCCAGCATCAGACGGAAGCTTTGCTTCAAAAGCGGCAGCTTGTTGGTCTGGCCCATGCTGCCGGATGTGTCGATCAGGAACACCAGGTTCAGCGCCGGGCGGTCCTCTACCGCGGGCATCTGGCCCTGCAGCGCGATATGCATCAACCGGGTGCCCTGGTTCCAGGGCGTCGGGCTGATCGTGACCGTGGGTTTGAACGGGCCGTCATCGCGGCCCGGGGCGGCATAGTCATAGGGGAAATAGTTCACCATCTCTTCGATGCGCACCGCGTGCGGGTCGGGCAGGTAGCCGTTCATCAAAGAGCTGCGCACCACCGAGTAGCTGGCCGTGTCGACGTCGATGGAAAAGGTCGAGACCGGCTCTTCGATGGCGATCTTCACCGGGTTCGGTTCCTCGTTGGCGAATTCCTCGGTGTTGGGCTCATCGGCGGTGAGGGCATCGTCGAAGATCTCCGACGGGCTGGAAAACACAAGGCCTTCTTCGCTCTCGCCGGACATTGTGAATGTCACATCCACGTCGGAATGGAATTCGACGCGATCATCGGTGCTGCCCAAGATGCCCATTTCGGCAGAGCCAGAAATCTCAACGCCACCCGTTGCCGGGGCTGGCTGAACACTGCGGTTATTCGGAGAGCCAAGCACGACTTTCGGCTGCACCTGCACGAGAGAAGGCCGGGTCGGTTCGATTATCGGCTCGGGCGCCGGGGCCTCCTCGGCGAGCACCATTTCGGTTTCCTCATAGCCGTCACGGCGGGCGGCGTCGGTCTCGACCTGGCTCCGTTCGCGGTCGGTCAGCGAACGGTCCTGGGAGATCACGGTCCCGGTCTCGTCGGCGGTGAAACCCGGTACGCCCGGGGAGCCCTGGCGCAGCATGGGCATGAACGCGACGAGGCCGACGGCGACGAGCGCGGTGCTGGCGGTAAGCGCGGCGCGTCCGGGGTATCTGGTGAGGGTGCTTAGCATCTGTCCTACTCCTGTAATCAACCCCGCCCGTTTCTTCGGGCGGTCAGGGATAGGACGGGCCGCGTCGGGCGATCCTTGGGTGCGGGTGAAAATTTCTTCGGCCCGGGCCAGATTGGCCTGCTTTCGCGCCGCATCGGGCGCCGGGGTGGCCTGTTCAAAGGCGTGTTTCAGGTGGTCGAGCGGGTCGGTCATTGCATTTCCCTCTCGTGCATTTCTTTCAGGCGCTTGCGGATTTCCGAAAGCCGCCAGCTGACAGTTCCTTCACTGACCTCCAGCACCTCGGCCGCCTGGGCATGGGTCATTTCCTCGCCCATGGTTAGTGCTGCGGTGTCGCGCAGGTCCTGCGGCAGGGCGGTCATGGCCTGTTGCAGCCAGCTCAGCCCTGCTGCCGTCTCATCATTGGTGGCGCGCCGGTTCACCTCCCAGTCGCCCCAACCGTCCGCCGCCCTGGCCCGCGTGGCCGCGCGGCGGCGCCGGTCATGCGAGGCGTTGACGGCGACACGGTAGAGCCAGGTGGAAAACCTTGCCTCGCCGCGAAAACGCATCAGTTTGGTGGGCAGCGCCAGACAGATGTCCTGGGTCAGGTCCTCGGCCTCGGCCTGCCGGCCGGTAAGGCGAAAGCACAGCCGGAAAAGCCTGTCATAGTGGCGGCCAAGCAGGCTGGCAAACGCCTCTCGGTCGCCGCCGGAGGCGGCCAGTGCCAGTTCTGTATCGCCCGTTCTCATACGCATCACAATTGGTGAGACGGGCGGGCCGGGTCAATCCTTGGCGGGCGTTACGAAGAATTTATTGTGCCAGAAATGTCCTGACCAGCTCGGCCGTCCGGTCGGCGTTCTGGTGAAACAGGAAATGCGTGGTATCCGGCAGCACCACGAATTCGGCGCCGGGAATGCTATCGGCATAGCGGCGGCTGCCGGCCTCGGCCTGCAGATCGTCGGCCCCGTGCAGCACCAGCGTCGGCGCGGTGATCCCGGCCAGCGCCGGGCGCAGGTCGGCCTTGCCGCCCATCGAAAAGAACACCGCCATGGTCATCCAGCCGCCCGGGCGCCCGGCGGCGGGCAGTTCGGGCAGGGGGGCGCCGGCACTGGCGGTGGCCTCGGCGTAAAACGCCGGGATTTCGGCGTTGAGCGCGATCAGTTCCTGTTCGGATTTGTCGAACACGGTGCGGAAGTCGAAATAGCGCGCCACAAAGGCCTCGAAATCGGCGCGGCGGCTTTCGGGCAGGTGGGTGGCGATGGTCTGAAACAGGTCGTTCTCGTTTGGCAGCACCAGCACATCCGCCGGGGAGGCCAGCACCAGCCTGCCCACATGGCCGGGGAACTCGGCGGCGTAGAGCGCGGCGATGAAGCCGCCGAAACTGTGGCCGATCAGGTCGATCCTGTCGACCTTGAGGATGCGCCTGATGCGTTCGATATCGGCGATCTGCGCGCCAAGGCCCAGGGTGGATTCCAGCAGGTGCATCCTGTCGGTAAAAGAGCCCTTTTCGAACCGGTCGAAGGGCCGGGTGGAGCGGCCCGAGCCGCGCTGGTCGTAGTAGTGGAACAGATGCCGGTCGGCGAGTGCTGTCAGGGCCGGCAGGGGCTCGGCAAAGGGCAGGCCCGGGCCGCCATGCAGCACCAGCACCGGAGCGCCGCTGCCTTCGGCGAAGTGATAGAGCGTGATGCTGTCGCTGACCTGCCAGAGTGTCGGGTCATCCGGCTGCGGCGGCGGATAAAGCGGTTCGCTGACGCCGCTGCCGTCACGCAGTTCACCGCTGGAAAAGAGCGGTTTTTTCATCTCGTTGAGAATATAGAGCCAGGCCGCACCCGCCAGCACCAGAACGCCCAACAGCGTCAGCGTAATCCACTTCCAGTGCCGGGCCATGGCCAGGGCCTCCCTGTCGCGCGACTCGCGGGGGAGGGTAGGGGGCCGGTGCGGCGGTTGCAATGCGGGGCATCAATGCCGACAGGTCCCGGTGCCATGGGTGCAGTGACGGGCCTATCCCGCCATCAGGGCCGTTTGTGGTTGATCCTGGCCGATATCCAGCCCCGCCAGGCCCGACAGTCCGGTCACCGCCGGGGCCAGTGCCTGGGCGGCGCGTTCATGGGCGATGGCGCCCAGCATTTCGGCGGCAGACGCGGTTTCGGTCTCGTCATGCACCAACATCTTGCGCCCGGTCTCGATCTCGGAGGGGAAGGCGACGACCTCGACCAGCCCGTCGGCATGGCCCTGCACCGCGTTCAGCATGGCGCGGTCCACGAACAGCGGCTCGCGGCAGACAGTACCGCCCTCGGCCCGCGAGAACGGCCGGTGATCGGACAGCCACAGCAGCAGCTTGGGCCCTTCGATCTGGTCCAGAAGGCAGCGCATCCGCGCCACCCAGGCGCTTTGCATTTCCTGGCGCATAAGATGCAGCCGATCGGGTGCGGTGCGGGCCAACAGGGTCAGCAGTTGTGTGGTATCGGCGATCTCTGTGCAGTCGATCTCGGGGATCAGTTCCTTGAACCGTTTCGAGGCGCGCAGGAAGCGGTTGTTGTGGCGCGGGTCGACGCTGAAGAACCGGTTCGACAGGTTCGCGGCTCCCATGACCTGGACCACGGTCACCCGCGCCATGGCGCAGATATCCAGCAGTGTGGGCGAGTTGCTGAAGGCGTCGACACCGGCCTGAACGCAGCCGAGGTTAACCGCTGCCAGCCCGGTGGCCTGTTCGACCAGTGCCGGATAGGGGGTCTCGGTGAACTGCCCGAAGGTTTCCGTGCCGCCGAGATAGGCCACGTAGTCGCCGCGCAGCCGCCGCGGCGGGCCACGGAACAGGATCTTCGACGATCCGTATCGGCAGGGGTGGTATTCGAGGCTACGGGTCTTTCGGATGGCGTTCATGGCGCGCTCTTCACAGCAGGTCGCCCCCAACCCGTGGCGCAACTGTCGCAGGCTCGTGTTACCAGAGCGTTAAGCCGTCCTGTAGAGCGGCGGTATTTGCGCTCGCGGTTAACGTGCCGCGCTTGCGGCCCGGGCGTTCCGGGGCCAGATTGGCCGGATCGAAGGTCGGCAGGTGGCGGATGGCGGATATCGGCGGGTTACCGGTTGCGGGCGTGGCGGCGCTGTTTGCGGCGGCGGCGGCGCTGGTGTGGTTTGCAGGCACCAGGCTGGCGGTGCTGGGCGACGAGATCGCCGAGCGGCTGAACCTGGCGCGAGAGTTCGTCGGGCTGATCTTTCTGGCCACGGTGACCGAGTTCCCCGAGATCGTGACCACCGTGGCCTCGGCCAGCATCGAGAACCCCGACCTGGTGCTGGGCAATCTGTTTGGCGGCATCACCGTCAACACCGCGATCCTGGCGGTGGCCGATTTCTTTGCGGTGCGCTACGCGCTGACCTCCTGGCCGCGCAAGCCCACCCATGCACTGGTGGCGGTGATGCTGATCGTGCTGCTCAGCCTGCTTTTGGTGATCACGCTGATCGGCGACTGGGCGCCGTTGGGTCCGGTCGGGCTGGGCGCGCTGGCGCTGGCGGTGCTGTTCCCGGTGGTCATCGCGCTGCAGCGCGGTTTCGACCAGCGCAGCAGTTGGGCGCCGGTCGATCTGCCCGGGGACACCGACCGCGGTGTGGTGATCCGCGACCGGGGGGTGTTTGCCGGGCAGGCAACCGCGGCGCTGATCCTGCGGGCGCTGATCTACAGCGGGCTGATCTTCGCGGCGGGTTATACGCTGGCGGTTGCGGCCGACACGCTGTCGGTCAAGACCGGGATGGGGGCGAGTTTCATCGGCGTGACGCTGCTGGCGCTGGCCACCTCTATGCCGGAGCTTTCCACCACGCTCGCCGCTGCTCGGATCGGCGCCTACACCATGGCGATCGCGAACATATTCGGCTCGAACCTGATCATGCTGGCGCTGATCCTGCCGGCGGATATCGCCTATGGCCCCGGCGCGATCCTGAACGAGGCCGGGGTCGCGGTGCAGTTCAGCCTGGCCACGGGCATCATGGTGACGGCGATCTACGTGGCCGGTATCCTGATCCGGCGCACGCCGTCGGTGCTGGGCGCCGGGCTCGACAGCTGGCTGGTGATGGTAACCTACCTGGGCTCGCTGGCTGGGCTCTGGTTTCTCGCCTGAACGCCGTTGCCCCGCAACAGCCGCTCATCGCGCGGGGCTGCGCCCGGCGCTCCTCGCTGAGCGAGGAGGGCCCGCGAGGGGCCGATGAGCTCCTGCCAATCGATCCCGTTGCATTTCCGAGCCATTTCTGACCTTGCTGCGGAAAACCCATCTGGTTCCCGCCCATGTTCGCGCCCGCCACCACCCCGCCCCGGCTCGTCACGCTGGTCATCCTGACCACGGTCTCGGTGCTGTCGCTGAACATGTTCCTGCCCTCACTGCCCGGTATTGCCCGCGATTTGCAGGCCGATTACGCCACCGTCAGCCTGTCGGTCTCCGGCTATCTGGCGGTCACTGCTTTGTTGCAGATCGTCATGGGGCCTCTGTCGGACCGTTATGGCCGGCGCCCGCTGCTGCTGGCCGGCGCGGCGCTTTTCGCAGTGGCCTCGGTGATCTGCGCGACGGCGCAGAGTATCGAGCTTTTCCTGGCAGGACGCGTGCTGCAGGGCGCCATCATCTCGGGCGCGGCGCTAAGCTCGGCGGTGATCCGCGATATGACGGACGAGCGTGGTGCGGCCAGCCTGATGGGCTATGTCAGCATGGCCATGGCGGTTGCGCCGATGACCGCGCCGATGATCGGCGGGGTGCTGGAGCAGATGTTCGGCTGGCGGGCGAATTTCTGGCTGTTTTCCGGGCTCGGCGCGCTGGTTCTTTGGCTGGTCTGGGCCGATCTCGGAGAGACCAACGCCAGCGGCGCGCCGAGCCTGGGCCAGCAGATGCGCAGCTATCCCGAGTTGCTGGGCTCGCGCCGGTTCTGGGGCTATGCGATCTGCGCGATGTTCTCGGTGGGCGGTTTTTACGCTTTCATCGCCGGCGCCCCGCTGGTGGCGACCGCCGTGTTTCAAATCTCGCCGGCCTGGCTGGGTGCCGGGATCGGGTCGATTACGGCAGGATTCTTTTGCGGCAGCTATCTCTCTGGCAGGCTCGGGGCGCGGGTGCCGGTGATCCGGCTGGTGCTGGCCGGGCGGCTGGTGGCGCTGACCGCGATGAGTCTGGCGCTGACCGTGCTGCTGGCCGGGCAGTTCAGTGTCTGGAGTTTTTTCGGCGCGGCGGTCTCTTTTGGCTTTGGCAACGGGCTGACCGTGCCCGGCGCGCGGGTCGGTGCCATGTCGGTGCGCCCGCGTCTGGCGGGCAGCGCATCCGGCCTGTCGGGCGCCATGGTAGTGGCCGGCGGCGCGGTGCTGACCCAGCTATCGGCCATGCTGGCGACGCCCGAGACCGCGGCCTTGACCGTGACGCTGCTGATGCTGGTCTGCGCCCTCGGAGGTCTGCTGGCCGCGCTCTACGTGCTGTGGGTCGACCGGCAAGAGGGCGTGTTGCCCGGCTGACCCCAGAAGTACGCAGCGTAGTCCCGTTCGGTGCAAAACCCCACTGCGATGCATCCGGGCGAGGGCTGCGCCTGGCGCGGGTTGCCGGCCGACCCCTTCAGACACTCAGACAGATGTATTTCATTTTTTTGAGTTATTTCGGCAACAGCCGTAAATGGTAACATCGGCAAAAGGCCGGGGAAGTTCTCCTCAGCAAGGGGATTCACAGCGGGCCCGATTTGTGCGAGCCGGTTGACCCATGGCGGAACACACGAGCGACATCGACGAGCTGGGCTTGGATGAGCTGAAGTTGTTGCT
>JAAELR010000196.1 GCA_024226455.1 Paracoccaceae bacterium | reverse complement strand
GCAACAACTTCAGCTCATCCAAGCCCAGCTCGTCGATGTCGCTCGTGTGTTCCGCCATGCGTCAACCGGCTCGCACAAATCGGGCCCGCTGTGAATCCCCTTGCTGAGGAGAACTTCCCCGGCCTTTTGCCGATGTTACCATTTTTCCTTGGTTTTGGCCATGTCAGCATAGCCAATATGTGGCTATGCCATATGCCTCAAGGGAATTCAAAGGATCACCCCAATGACCGACAGCCTGCCCGTCACCGAACGCTCGCGCCTGCGCCGGGTGCATGAGCGCGGCCACTTCAACCGTGAAAGCATCAACGCCATTCTGGACGCCCAGCCCATTTGCAGCGTTGGCTATGTCATCGACGGCAAACCCTATGTCACGCCCACCATGCAATGGCGCGAGGGCAATCACGTCTACTGGCACGGCTCGTCCGCCAGCCGGGCGCTGCGCAATTGCCGCGATGCCGAGGTCTGCCTCAGCGTCGTCATCCTCGACGGGTTCGTGCTGGCGCGGTCGGGGATGCACCATTCGCTCAACACGCGCTCTGTGACGCTGTTTGGCAAAGCCTTCAAGGTCGAGGATCCCGAGGCCAAGCTGAAACATCTGGGCCGATTCGTGGACGGGCTGTTCCCGGGTCGCTATGAGACATTGCGACCGGACCACGCGCAGGACCTGAAGGCAACGATGGTGCTGGGCCTGGACATCACCGAGGGCAGCGCCAAGGTCCGGACCGGCGGCCCGGCTGATGAAGAAGAGGATTACGCTCTGCCGATCTGGGCCGGTGAGATCCCGGTGCAGATGCAGGTTGGCCGCCCGGTCCCCGATTCGCGCAACCTGGAAGGCGTCGCTCTGCCCGATCATGTGAAGGACTTCAAACCGGGCTAGGCACGCGGCCGCCGGCCAGCCGCAACCGGGCCTACAGCAACCCTCTGTTCGACCCGTGCAGTTGCTGCATCAGCGCCGTGTCACGGTATCTTTGCAGTGAGAACCCGCGCCCATAGCCGGGCAGTTCCGCCCCGGCGATCCAGGCCGCACAAAGCTCTCCACCGGCGCAGGCCGCCATGGTGCCGAACCCGGAATAGGCGCAGCTCATATAGGCCCCCTCTGGTCCCATCTCTCCGATCAGGGGCCAGTTCTCGGGGGTCATCGTGTACCAGCCTCCGTAGTGACGGGTGTTGCGCGGCAACCGGCCGTAATAGGCTTTCAGCGACGGGTTGAGCCGTGCCGCGCCGCGCAGTACGGCCTCGGGGAAGGCGTCGTCAAGCGGCGGGGACAGAGTGGCGGTGGCCGGGGTCCGGTTATAGGCCCAGCCAAGTTTCAGCCACTTGCCGCGGTCGCCGCCGTCGGGGCGGCAATGGATGGCGCCGGGCATGTCTTCGGCGAGCCAGCGCAAACCGGGTTCCTGCAACAGCAGTTTGCGGTCCTCGTCCTGCCAGTCGATCTGCTGTCGATCCAGGTCGATGGAAAACGGCATGCAGCGCGGGATCACCCCGGCCTTGTCCTCAAAGGCGATCTTCTGCTGGAACGTGTTGTGCAGCGGCAGGTCCACACCCAGCATCGCGGCGATCCTGTCGGCAAACGGGCCGGCCGCGTTGACGATCTTTTCGGCGCGCACGGTAACCGTGCCACCGGGCGTGGCCACCTCAAGCGCAAACCAGTTCCCATGCGTGATACTCTGAACCGTGCCGGTCAGACGCCGCCCGCCCGCCTGGCGAATGGTCTCCAGCATATACATGCCCAGCTGCTGGCCACTGATGTCGCCGCCCCGCCTGATATGGACGACGTTTTGCACTTCGGGATCGTAGCTGGGAAATGTCCTGCGGATCAGGGTCTGGTCTTGCAGGATGTCGATACCGGCGGGTGCGGTTTGCCAGTCGGCATTGATGGGTGGCCGATAGCTGGCCGGCCAGGCGGTGTCGTGCAACCGCAGCAGATATTGGGTGCTTTGCCCAAGCCCGGTGTGCAGCTCTTGCAGCAGATCGTCTATGTTGCCGCGGCGGGTCGCAAGCGCATAGCCGCGCCGGTTCATGTTGATCCGGTTGCCGCTGTCGCGCGCGATGGCTTGCATCAGGTCGATGCTGCGATCGGTGAAGGCCACCATTTCCGGGCGCGGCCACCAGTTGCGGTAGTTTTCGCCGGACTGCGCCGAGGTGAACGCCATGGGCTGGCCCGCGTCGATCAGCACGACATCGGTGACGCCATGGTTTACCACAAGGTAGTAGGTGGCCGCGATGCCGCTGATGCCATTGCCGATGATCGCCGCCGAGCAGGTCATGGCGCGATCATTGCAGGATGTTGCCGGCAAAGTCGAACCGCCTGTTCAGGCGCCTTGCGCACAACGCTGCCTGCCGGGGCCCAGGGGCCGGTTATTGCCCTTTGAGCCCGCGCAGCACCTGGCGCGTGGCGGTCACGACCGGGTCGTGCGTGTCTTTCAGGATCTGCACCCGATCGAACCGAGCCGGGTCGCGGTTCACCGCGTCGCGCAGCGCGCTGCCAAAGGTCATGCGCAGTTCGGTGCCGATATTGAACTTGCAGATCGCCGAGCCTCGCGACAAAGCCCGGCGCTGGGCCTCCGGCACGCCCGATCCGCCATGGATGACCAGCGGAATGCCCGCCACCGCCTCGATGGCACGGATGCGCGCCTCGTCCAGCCCGCGCCCGTGTTCCTGTTGCAAATGCACATTGCCGACAGAAATCGCCATGGCATCGACGCCGCTTGCCCGGGCGAAAAGCCCGGCTTGCCCGGGGTCGGTCCCGTCCGAGCCCTCGCCGCCCGCATAGCCGACAAAGCCGATCTCGCCCTCGCAGGATATCCCCGCCGCATGGGCCATCCCGGCGATGCGTGCGGTCTCGTCGATATTCTGCTGCAGCGGCTTGCGCGAGCCGTCATACATCAACGAGGTAAAGCCCGCATCCAGCGCCTCGCGGCATTCGTCGAACGTATAGCCATGGTCGAGATGCGCAACCACCGGCACCGAGGCGTTCTCGGCCAGATGCCGGAACATCTTGCCCAGCACCGGCAGCGGCGTGTGTTCGCGGCACGAAGGGCCCGCTTGCAGGATCACCGGCACCTCTTCGGCCTCGGCTGCCGCCACATAGGCGCGCATGTCCTCCCAGCCCAGTGTCACCAGCCCGGCCACCGCATAGCCGTCCCGCATAGCGGGGCCAAGAACTTCTGTCAGCGTGGCAAGCGTCATTTGAACTTCGCGATCATGTCCTTGATGCCCGGAATGGTCTCCAGCTGGGCGGCATGGGTGGGCTGGAAATACTGCACCAATGAACGCTGCGAGAGCCCGCCGAGAATGGTGAAATAGTACATTTCATAGCCCGGAAGCACGCAGCACGGGTGATAGCCATTGTCGATCAGAATCGTCGAGCCGTCGACGATGTGATAGGCGTCGCCCGGTTGATTATCGACCCGTTGCAGCATCTGCAGGCCCGAGCCATAGTTCGGGCGGAAGCGGAAGTTATAGCACTCGTCATGCCTGGTCTCGTCGGGCAAACGGTCGGTGTCGTGCTTGTGGCTGGGAAATCCCGACCAGCCGCCCGCACCTACGGTGAAAAGCTCGCTGACCAGAAGGCGCCCGACCTTGTCGTGTTGTTTTTGGCCGAAGATGTGCTTGATCTTGCGGTGCGTCTTGGTGTCGTCAGAGCCGTATTGCACAAGGTCATGCTGGCGCACATCGAAAGGGTCGAGCACCTTGTCGTATTGCGCGCCTGCAATGAACACCTCTGCGGCGTCCGAGGTGCAGACCATCGTTGCCCTGGCCCCGACCGGCACATAGACGCCCTGCGGGTTGCCGTCCCAGACATCCGCGCGCCGCCCGCCGAGCGCGGCAAAGCTCTCCCCCTCGACCTCGACATCCACGGTGCCGGTGGCCGGGACGATACCTGTTTCATAGCCCGGCACCCGGTACTCGAAAGCATTGCCCTTGTTCAGCTTGACGATGTTGAAATAGACCAGCGGAACGCGGGCGTCTTCAACGTCCACGATGGGCTTGTTTTGGTTGTCGAAGGGGGGGATATGCATTTTGCCTCCTTACGGCTCTGTCGGGCCGGGGTGGGAGGACAGGAAATCCTCCAATTGGGCGGTATCGGGCATGGCCGGGGCGCAGCCGGGCCTGGACACCACGATTGCCGCACAGGCAGAGCCGCGCAGCACCGCATCACGCACCGGGTACCCGCCGGCGATGGCGGCAAGCAGCCCGGCCATGAAACTGTCACCGGCGCCAACCGGCTTGATGGCATCCACCGGGTAGATGCCGGTGCGAATCTCTGCGCCATCCACAAAGGTCACCGCGCCGCCAGAGCCCATCTTGTAGATCACGATCCGGCCCGCCCGGGCCAGTTCGCGGGCCTTGTCTAGCCCCTTGTCCAGCCCGCCCGCCATAAATCCAAACTCCTCGTCGTTACCGACGATCAGATCGCTCTGGTCGCCGGCGCGGCTCAGCGCACTGGCGGCAACTTCCGGCGACGGCCAGGAATAGGGGCGATAGTCGACGTCGAAGATCACGGGTAGCCCGGCGGCGCGGGCGTTTTCAAAGGCGCGGAACGTGGCCCCGCGCGAGGGTTCGCTGGCAAACACCGTACCGGCGGTGATCAGCGCGCCATAGGCAGAGTAATTCACCCGGTCCGCGTCCTCTTCGGTGACCTGAAAATCCGCCGCATTGTTGCGGTAGATCACGTTCTGGAAATCGTCGGTGACGCTCTCGTAGACAGCCAGAGACGTGCGGTACTCGCCGCCAATGGCCCGCACATGGGCCGTGTCGACCCCGTAATGCCGCAGCCTGTTGAGACAGAACCGCCCCACCGCGTCGTCCGAGACCGAAGTGACCAGTGCCGCCTGTCCGCCGAGCTTGACCAGCCCGGCGCTGATATTGGCCGACGAGCCGCCCAGGTCGGCCCGGAAGGTATCTGCGTTTTCGCTTCTGGTGCCGGCAGGGTCGGCGAACATATCCATGCCCGCGCGCCCGAAGACCACGAAATTGTTGCGCCCGATGCCGTCCGGAAGGGCGCTCATCACACACCCTTCCTTTGCTGCGGGCGGGTCGATTCCCAATCTTCATGGGCTTTGCGCACCCGGTCGCTGCCGGTGATGTGGGGCGTGCCTACCTCCCACCAGGCATGACCGCCTTCGGTCCAGCCCTCATAAGGATCGACCTTCATGACGATCACATAGGTCCTGTCCGAAGCCCTGGCACGCCCGAACGCCTCGGCAAGCCCGGCCGGGTTGGCAACGGTTTCGGCCGCGGCCCCCATAGAGACGGCATGCGCCTCGAAATCCACGCCAAAGGCCTCTGGGATGGTCGGGGCATCCACCAGCAGGTTGTTGAAGCTTTCGTTGCCGGTGTTGTTTTGCAGCTTGTTGATCACCGCAAACCCGCCATTGTCCAGCACAAGCACGATCAGCTTCTTTCGCGTCAGCACCGACGAGTAAATGTCGGAATTCAGCATCAGGTAAGACCCGTCACCGCAAAAGGTGATGGTGTCGCGGTCAGGTTCTCGCTGGCTTTGCGCAATGCGCGCACCCCAGGCGCCGGCAATCTCGTAGCCCATGCAGGAATAGCCGAACTCGACATCCACGGTGCCGGTATCAAGCGTGCGCCAGTTCGCGGTGACCTCGGCAGGTAAGCCCCCGGCGGCGGCGACGATCCGGTCGCGCGCATCGCACAATTGGTTCACCACACCGATGGCCTGGGCATAGCAGTTGGGCCGGTTGTCGCCGCAAGAGACGTTTTCGGCGACGCTGGCGTCCCACTTCTTGCGCTCGCTCTGCGCCTCTTGCACCCAGGCATCGGGCGCAACATAGCCCCCCGCGGTCTCGCCCAGTGCGACCAGCGACTGCCTGGCGTCGCCCACCACCGGCAACGACATGTGTTTGCCCGCGTCGTGACGCGCCGCGTTGATCGATATGATGCGCGCCGATTTGGCAAAGGCCGTCCAGGATCCGGTGGTAAAGTCCTGCAGCCGCGTGCCCACCGCAACGATCACATCGGCTTTTTCGGCAATCGCGTTGGCGCTGTCGGATCCGGTCACGCCCACGGGGCCAGTATTCAGCGGATGCGTCGCCACCATGTTGGCCCGCCCGGCGATGGTCTCGACCACCGGGATCCGGTGCGTTTCGGCGAAATCGGTCAGCTCTTTCACGGCGCGGGAATACTGCACGCCGCCCCCGGCAATGATCATCGGGCGCCTAGCTTGTTTCAGGGCTGTTGCCGCATCCGCCACCTCGTCGGCGTCCGGGGTAATCCGGCGGATACGGTGGGTTTTCTTGTCAAAGAACACCTCGGGATAGTCATAGACCCAGCCCTGCACATCCTGCGGCAGGCCAAGGAAAGCCGGGCCGCAATCGCCGGGGTCGAGCATGGTGGCAAGTGCAGCCGGCAGCGACTGGATCACCTGTGCCGGATGAGTGATCCGGTCCCAATAGCGCACCACCGGCTTGAACGCGTCGTTCACGCCCAGCGTCGGGTCGCCGAAATTCTCCATCTGCTGCAGCACCGGGTCGGGAAGCCGGGTCAGGAAGGTATCGCCGCAAAGCAGCAGCATGGGCAGGCGGTTTGCACTGGCCAGCGCCGCCGAGGTCAGCAGGTTAGAGGTGCCCGGCCCGGCCGAAGCGGTGCAGAACATGAAACGCTGGCGCAGCCACTGCTTGGCATAGCCCGCAGCGGCAAACCCCATGCTCTGTTCGTTCTGACCCCGGTAAAGCGGCAGGTCTTCGCGCACACCATGCAGCGCCTCGCCCAGACAGGTCACGTTGCCGTGGCCGAAGATCCCGAAACCGCCCCCGCAAACCCGCATTTCCTGCCCGTCGATTTCGATGAACTGGTTGGCGAGCCAGCGAATGATGGCCTGTGCCGTGGTCAACCGTACCGTCCTGTCGCTCACCTTCCGCCTCCTGAAATGCGCCACCTGCCGAGGCTGGCAACCGTTTGATGCTCGCGTGTGTTCATATTGCAGGTTACCGTTTTTGCAACCGGTTGCAAGTAGATTCGAAACAGACAAAGACCCGGGGCTTGGCTGAACCGGCGCCGGGTGTGCAGTCCTTTGCAAAATCCCGCGGGAAGGGGTTTCACCCCATCGCGTCACCAGCGGGGTCAAAGCGTGAGGCGGCCCAATTCACCGCTCCGGTCATCCAGGCGCCTCCCCATATCTGGCGAGGTGTCACACGGCAGAATCAGCATTAATCTGGTTCCCGTGTGGAGTCGGTTCGTGTCTATCGGGGGTGAGGTTGTGGCGATAACGGCAGAAAAAACCATTGTGTCCTTTCCAGTTTCGGTATGGTTTGTACCCGAGACCGGCAATATCCACCTTGCCCGGCGAACCGATGACGGTTTTGTCGCCACCCTCAGCCCCAATCCTCTCAGCGGTTGCTGTCATCCGCTGCTGTACGAGGCCCTCAGCGACGCTCTGCGCAGGAGCGGCGCACAGCACCCCCTGCCGGGTGTCGGCATGCGGTGACATCCGGCAGGGCAGGATGAACCTGGAAGAACAGCTATAGTGAACACCTCCCGGAGAGATCGACGCGCACTAGACGAGCATTGAATGGTTAGCGCTATCGGTAACGAGTTCAGCGGCTTGCAGAATGTCCCCATGGGGACATCCTCGGTTTCGCGGCAATTCGCTTGCCTCTGCCCTACTAAATCAGGCCGCCAGACCCTTGGTTCCCATATCCAGGAATTTCGTCCGCCGGTCCTGAATCAGCCCTTCGCGGTCGAGCCCGTCCAGCCCATCCAGCATCGCCCCGATGGTCGCGCCCACCGCCGCAATCGTCGCCTCGCGATCCCGCTGGGCGCCCCCCACCGGCTCGTCGATGATCCTGTCGATCACGCCAAGCCTTTCCAGATCCTGCGCCGTCAGCCGCAACGCCTCGGCGGCCTCACGCATCTTCTCGGCATCTTTCCACAGGATAGAAGCGCAGCCCTCGGGGCTGATCACCGAGTAGATCGAGTGCTCCAGCATTGCCACTCGGTTCGCCGTGGCAAAGGCCACGGCCCCGCCGCTACCGCCCTCGCCGATGATCACGCTGACCAGCGGCACGCCGATCTGCAAGCATTTCTCCGTCGCCCGCGCGATGGCCTCGGACTGGCCGCGCTCCTCGGCCCCCTTGCCGGGGTAGGCGCCGGGCGTGTCGACCAGCGTCACCACCGGCAGGTTGAACCGGTCGGCCAGATCCATCAGCCGGATCGCCTTGCGATAGCCCTCGGGCCGGGCCATGCCGAAATTCCGTTCTATGCGGGTCTTGGTGTCGTGGCCCTTCTCGTGCCCGATCACCACCACCGGCTGGTCGCCCAACCGCGCCAGCCCGCCCATCACCGCGTGATCGTCGGCAAAGTTCCGGTCGCCGGCCAGGGGCGTGTATTCCCTGAACAGAGCCTCGATATAGTCCTTGCAATGCGGCCGGCCGGGGTGCCGGGCGACCAGGCATTTGCGCCAGGGGTCCAGCTTTTTGTAAAGCTCGGCCAGCAGGTCGGCGGCCTTGCGGTCCAGCGCCTCGGCCTCTTTGTCGACATCCATCTCTTCGCTGGCGCGCGCCATGGCGCGCAGCTCTTCGGCCTTGCCTTCGATCTCGGCCAGCGGCTTTTCAAACTCAAGGTAGTGGGTCATCGCTTGGGTCCCGGACCTGTGGCGCCTGTCAGGCGTATATGACCTCGCAGCACCCGGGATGCAACGGGCGGGGTCCCGGTGAAAACTCGTTGCCCGCCCGCAGCCCGGCTCAGACCGACCGGGTCAGCCCACCGTCGATGCGGATGTTCTGCCCGGTGACATAGGCCGCGTCGTCGCTGGCCAGATAGGCGATCAGGCCCGATACCTCGCCGGCGTGGCCATAGCGGCCCATCGGGATGCGGGTGCGGCGGTCTTCTTTTTCCGGCAGGCTGTCGATGAAACCGGGCAGCACGTTGTTCATCCGCACGCCTTGGGCCGCGTATTTGTCGGCAAAGAGCTTGGCAAAACTGGCCAGACCGGCCCGGAAGACGCCCGAGGTGGGAAACAGCGGATCGGGCTCGAACACGGCGAAGGTCGAGATATTGATGATCGCGCCGCCGCCTTGCGCGGCCATGATCGGGGCCACGATACGGGTTGGACGGATCACGTTCATCAGGTAGACGTCCATGCCCTTGTGATAGTCCGCGTCGGTCATCTCGAGGATATCGCCCTTGGGTCCGTGCCCGGCGGAATTGACCAGCACATCGATGCGGCCCCATTTCGCCATCGCCTTGTTGGCCAGCGCCTGGTGGTCGGCGGGCTCGAGGTTCGACCCGGTATGCCCCACGCCGCCCAGTTCCTCGGCCAGTGCCGCGCCCTTGCCGGACGAACTGAGGATACCAACCCGGAACCCGTCGGCGTGCAGCCGCCGCGCGGCTGCGGCACCCATGCCGGACCCGCCGGCGGTGATGAGGGCTACTTTGGTTTCGGCCATGATCTGTCTCCAATGCTTGATCTAGGCCAATATGGCATCAAAGCGCGGGCTTGGCCAATCGTCTCTGGTCGTGTGGAGTAGTAGAGAAGACACTGTCCCGGACACGCGACACGGCGACCCAACATTGACGCTCTGTGTGCCTTTGACTTCGCGGCCCGGCACCTGAACTTCCGTCTGGCGGCGGATGAGATGCATGTGACGCGAGGTGCCGTGGCGCAACAGGTGCAGGGGCTGGAAGCGGATCCGGGGCACCGGCTGTTTGCCCGGCAGGCCCGCGGACTGGCGTTGACAGAGACCGGCAGGCTTTGCCATGCGCCGATCAGGTGGGCTCTGGAGGTTATTGAGTGCGCTTGCGCGCACGCACTATTCCCCCATCCTCGCCTCCGGCTCCGGGTGGGGGCCGCCGCCCGGTCTCTGGCGATGTGGCCGATATCAGGGGATGAGCACGGTCGAGCCGGTGGTCTTGCGCCCCTCGAGATCGTCATGCGCCTGCGCCACCTCGGTCAGGGGCCGGGTCGCGGCGACATGCACTGAAAGCGTGCCATCGGCGATGGCGGTAAAAAGGTCGGCGGCGGCTGTGTGCAGCCAGTCGCGCGCGGCTGTGTAGTGAAACAGCACCGGCCGCTGCAGCCGCAGCGAGGAGCGGGCCAGGTGACTGATGCGGAAATCGTCGGCCGGGCCGCTGCTTTGCCCGAAACTGACCAGCGTGCCGAAGGTTTGCAGGCAGTCGAGCGAGCCCATCACCGTGTCGCGCCCGACGCTGTCATAGACCGCCGCAACGCCTGCCCCGTCGGTCAACTCGCGGGTCCGGGTGACGAAGTCCTCGGCCCGGTAGTCGATGGTCTCGGCATAGCCGTTGCCCCGCGCCAAGCTGCATTTCGCTGCCCCGCCTGCAGTGCCGATGGCATGCACGCCGCGCGCGGCCAGCCATTGCCCGGCCAGCAGGCCCACGCCCCCGGCCGCGGCGTGGAACAGGACCGTCTCGCCGGACCTGGCGGCATAGCTTTCGTTCAGCAGGTAATGCGCGGTCAGCCCCTTCAGCATTGAGCCCGCCGCCTGTATGTCGCTGACCCCGCCGGGCAGGTGCACCAGCATAGCGGCGGGTACCAGCCGGTGCGTGGCATAGGCGCCGTTCGGCACCGTATAGGCCACCCGGTCGCCCTCGGCAAAGCCGGTCACACCGGGGCCGCTGGCCTCGACCACACCGGCGCCTTCGCAACCAAGGATCAGGTTCTTTTCTACCGGCCAGGGATAGGCGCCGCCGCGGATATAGATGTCGATGAAGTTCAGCCCCACGGCGGTCTGGCGGATCAGCACTTCGCCCTGGCCCGGCATGGGTGGGGCGATGTCGACGGGTCTGAGAACCTCGGGTCCGCCCGGGCGTTCGGCGACGATGGCGTAGGGCATGTTACCCTTTCGCTCCTTCAAACCGGTTCACCGCAATGCCCTCGGATTGCAGCCGATCGCGCACTGCGCGCGACAGGGCCACCGCCTCGGCGGTGTCGCCATGCACGCAGATCGTGTCGATGCGGGTCTCGATATGCTCGCCGGTTTCGGTGATGATCGCGCCGGCCTGCACCATCGCGGAGATCCGTCGCGCCGCGTGGTCTGCGTCGTGGATCACCGCGCCGGGCAGAGAGCGGTCGACCAGCGTGGCATTGTCGTTATAGGCACGGTCGGCGAAGATCTCGGCGGCGTAGTTGCAGCCCAGCTCTCGTACTGCCGTCTCCTGAGGCGTGGCGGCCAGCACCATGATGATGATGTCGGGATCGACCGACAGCGCCGCCTCATAGCAGGCCCGCGCCATCGCCGCGTCTTCGCCGCACATGGTGGCAAGCGCCCCGTGCAGTTTCAGGTGCCGCACATGGCCGCCGGCCACCTTCGCCATCGCCTGTGCCGCGCCGAACTGATAGCGCACCCAGTTGCCCAGCGTCGCATGCGGTATCTGCATGCGCCGCCGCCCGAAACCCTGCAAATCAAGCAATCCGGGATGTGCGCCGATACCAACTCCGTTTTCCACCGCCCGTGCCATGGTCTGCGCCATCACATCCGCGTCGCCGCCGTGAAAGCCGCAGGCAATGTTGGCGGAGGTGACGATGTCAAGCAGCGACGCGTCATTGCCCATGGACCATGGGCCAAAACCCTCACCCATGTCGGAATTGAGATCGACGGACAAGCTCATGCCTTTTCCTCTTCTTCGCCGGAAATGACCCCGTCGATCAGTTGATAGGACAGAAGGTCGGGGATGTCATGCGGGTTGCGGATCAGTGGCCGCGCCGCGCCGGGCAGGGCGGCGAGATGTGCCTGCCAGGCGCGGTGCGTGGCAAGCGCTTCGGCCCGGGGGATAAAGCGAAACCTGATCGGCTCACCGGCCCGGGCCTGGGCGATTAGCGGGATATCGGGCGGGATCACGGTGCCGATCCGGGGATAGCCGCCGGTGGTCTGGCATTCGCCCAGCAACACGAAAGGCGTGCCGTCGCCGGTGACCTGGATATCGCCGGGCACCACCATTTCCGACAGGATGTTCAGCTGGCCCTCGGCGGCGAACGGCGCACCGTCAAAGCTCATTCGCGCGCCCATGCGGTTGCCGCGCGGGTCGCGGGCGAACGCGGTCGCCTCCAGCCGGGCCAGGGTTTCGGCGTCGAACTGCCCGGTCTGGACGCTGGCGATGATCCGAGCTGTGCCGCCCGCAAAGCGGTCGGCGATGTCGAGCGTCAACCCGGTGCTGCCGCCTGCGTCCGGGCCGACGGGCAACGTCTCACCTTCGGCCACGGGTGCACCCACCCGGGCCACCAGATGGGCCGAGCGTGACCGAAGGAACGGATCCGTGGCGATACCGCCGCCGGGATGCAGGTAGCTGTAGTTGCCGCCCGCCGCGCCGCCAAGGCTCAGCCGCATGCCCCGGTGCAGCAGGTGGCTGGCGTTCCAGGCGATCCGGTCGCCCTCTATGCTGGCCTGCATCGGCGCGCCGGTCAGGGCAATGCGCATGTCCTCTGTGACCTCGAAAATGCCGCCCATGCCCGCCAGCTCCAGTGCTGCGAATTCGGGCGGTTGCCCCAACAGCGCCGCGCCCTCGTGCAGCGCCATCAGGTCGGCCGCACCGCTGGCCGAGAGCCCCTCGTCGAGATAGCCTGTGCGGCCGCGATCCTGCACCGATGTGCCCGGCCCGGCCCGGTGTACGATCAGCCCCCGGCTCATGGCAGCACCTCGCAGGTTGCGCCGCCATTGCCGCCATGATCCGTGGCGCGGATATCGGCAAGCTCGGCGGGCGTGATCTCGCGGAACGTCACCTCGTCGCCGGGGGTCAGCGCGAAGGGGTTGTCAGAGCCGGGGCGGAAACACTCAAAGGCGGTCTGGCCCACATGGTGCCAGCCGGTGGGGGAGGGGCCGGCGAAGATGATCAGCTGCCGGATCGCCACCACCAGCGATCCGCCGGGCACTTTGGGGTTGAGCTTGGTCAAGCGGGGTATGTTCCAGTGTTCCGGCAGCTCTCCCAAATAGGGCTGCCCCGGCGCGTAGCCGATGGTCAGCACCCGCACCCGGGCCGCGGCGATCTCGGTGCGTGCCTGGTCGGGATCAAGCCCTGCGGCCTGTGCGGCGTCAAGAAATTGCGGGCCGTCCTCGCCGCCTATGGCGACAGGAATACGCCACAGCTTTCGGCCGTGCGGCAGGGGCGCGGCCAGCCAGTTGCCGCTGCCTGCAAGCGCCGCCAGCCGGTCGCGCAAGCTGTCATGGTCCAGTCGCAGCGGGTCGAACCGCACGAATACCGAGGCCAGCGTGGTGGCGGTCTCTTCGACCCCCGCCCAGGTCTCTGCCTCGACGGCGGTGCGAAAGGCCAGGGCGGCGCGGTTGGCGGGTTCGGACAGGTGAGGCGCGAAGGTGACCAGCATGCCGGTCAGCCCCGCGTCACGGATCAACGGATAGGTGTCATGCATGGGCTTGGCCATAGTATCTCTGCATCAGGATCGGGGTCAGGTACATGGGCACCTGGTAGCAGCCGATGAAGACCAGTAAGGGATCGGTAACCGTGGCGGGTAGCGCCACGAGGAACAGCGCTATGTTGCGGTTGCCGGCGATGACGCTGGCGGCGACGGATGCGCCGGCCAGCCGCGCGGCGATCTGCGCCCCGAAATTCACCGCGAGCGCCAGCGCCAGCCAGCCGACGAGCGCGGCGGGGTCGCTGTGCAGCAGCGGGCCGATGGCGCTCATCAGCGCGACCACCATGACGGCAAGCGTCAGCGCGGCCAGCCCGTCGAGCGCCTGCACTGTTTCGGATGCGGGATCGGGGAAGAACCGCCGCCGCAGGGCAAATCCGGCGGCGGTGGCCACGCCGATCACGACCGTAAGGCGCAGAGCCGACAGGATTATCGCGCCGGGGCTGCCGAAGCCGGGCATAAGCCAGAACACCGGCAGCACCGTCAGCGGCAGGACCGCGGTGCCGAGGATCAACAGCCGCATCGCGGGTGCCGGGTCGCGGCCCAGCATGACGGTAAAGGCCGGGCTGCCGGATATCGACGGGGCGGCGGTGGCCAGGATCACCACTGCCGCCACAGTGGTTCCGGCCAGCCCCGCCAGCCCCAGCCCGGCCAGCAGCGCCAGCGGCAGGGCGAGTTGGAACAGCAAAGCAGTCCAGAGCCCGCGCCGTGCCTGCCGCAGATTGCCCAGGGCCGCGCGCATTCCGATGCGCAGCGCGCTGACGAAAACCAGGCAGGCGACCAGCGGCGGCAGTGCCGGTTTCATCGCCTGCGCGACACCTGGCAGGGCAAAGCCCACCGCAAGCCCGGCGATCAGCATGAGACGCCCGTGCCGGGCCGTAAGGCGCAACAGGTTCACCGGCCAACCGCCGCCGGTTCGGTGTATTGCAAAGCCACCCGGTTCCATTTCATCTGCCCAAGATTAGCTTGGGGGTCCGGGGGCGCAGCCCCCGGCGGATCGGATCGCCGAAGGCGATCCGAAATCCCGGCCCTCGCTATCCCCCGGGTCCCTTTCGGATATTATCCGGCAGCCAGGTCGCCAACTCGGGAAAGCCGATTAGCACGAAGACCATCAGCACCATGATCAGGAACATCGGGAACCCGGCACGGGCAATGAACCCCATCTCGTGATGCGTCATGCCCTGAAGCACGAAAAGGTTGAACCCGATCGGCGGCGTGATCTGCGCCATCTCGACCACCACCACGATGAAGATGCCGAACCAGATCAGATCTATCCCCGCCTCGCGCACCATCGGCTCGACCACAGCCATGGTCAGAACCACCGACGAGATGCCGTCGAGAAACATGCCCAGAACAATGTAGAACACCAGCAGCACCATCAGCAGTTCGAACCGGCTAAGCTCCATTTGCGCGATCATGTCGGCCAGACCGCGCGGCAGGCCGGTAAAACCCATCGCCAGCGACAAGAACGCCGCCCCCGCCAGGATCAGCGCGATCATCGCACTGGTGCGGGTTGCGCCCATCAGGCTATCGGTGAAGGTCGACCAGTTGAGCGAGCCTTGTGTCGCGGCCAGCAACAGACCGCCGATCACCCCGAAGGCGGCAGCCTCGGTGGCGGTGGCATAGCCCAGATACATCGACCCGATCACCACGGCGATAAGGCTGATCACCGGGATCAGGAACCGCGAATTGGCTACCTTGGCGGCGAAATCCGAATTAGCGGTCTTTGCACCGATTGCCCAGAACGGCACCGTTATGGCGAACAGCGGCAACAGCGGTAGCAGCGTGCCAATAGCGAAGGTTCCGGTTTCCGAATAGTCCGAAAGCGCCGATGTCACCACAAAGAACAGGGCCAGGCCGACGCCTATCAGCAGACCGATCACCGCTCCGCGCGCAAAGAGCGCGTCGTTGCCGATCTGCGCCGTGACCAGCGCCGTCAATACCGAGATGGCGCCAAACAGACCAAGGGCATATTCGAAGCGTAGCCCCCAGTTGAACATCGCATAGGCCAATGCCCCCAGGACCACCAGGCCAAGCAGGGTTCGGGGCCCCGAGGCCAGCTCGGTCCCTTCCGGCCTGTGGCCGCGGTTGGTGTAGTGCCGCAGCGCGACATAGGCCATGAACATCGAGGCCAGCACCAGCCCGGGCAGGATGCCCGCAAAGAACAGCTTGGAAATCGACTCGTTGATCGTGACCCCGTAGACGATCAGCGTCAGCGACGGCGGGATCATCAGCCCCAGCGTGGCAGCACCCGCCAGGGTGCCGATGATCATGGTCTCGGGATAGTCGCGCTTGCGAAGTTCCGGGATCGACATCTTGCCCACGGTTGTAAGCGTCGCCGCCGACGAACCCGACACCGCAGCGAACACGGTGCAGCCGACGATATTGGTATGCACCAGACCGCCCGGCAGCCCGGCCATCCAGGGGGCCAGCCCCTTGAACATGTCCTCCGACAGCCGGGTTCGGAACAATATCTCGCCCATCCATATGAACAGCGGCAGAGCGGTGAGGGTCCAGGACGAAGAAGATGTCCAGACCGTGGTCAGCATCACGTCGCCCACGGGGCGGGTGGTGAACAGCTCCATGCCGACCCAGGCCACGCCCATCAGGGCAAGCCCGATCCAGACGCCGGAGCCCAGAAGCAGGAACAGAACGAAGAGGAAAAGGATGATGATCGAGAGGTCTTCCATGGCGCTACTCCCCAAAGCTCTGGTCGACCAGATCGCGCTTGATCCGGTGGTTGCCCGACAGGAACAGGTGAATCAGGTTATCGGTCAGCGCGACGGCCAGTATAGCGGCGCCGAGCAGCACAAAGCTCTGCGGAATCCACAAGGCCGTCCTGTCCTGCCCCTGGCTGACATCGTTGAATTTCCACGACCAGTAGACGAAACTTCGCGCGAAATAGACGAAATACCAGGCGATGGCCGTGCCGATGCCGAAGCACCAGATCTCCATCACCCGCCGCACATTCGGCCCGACCGCGTTGATCAGGATCGACACGCGGATATGACTGCCCCGGTTCAGCGCGTTGGCGAAGGCCAGGAAAGAGGCCGCGGCCATGAAATAGCCGGCATATTCCGGGATCCCCGGCGCCACTTCGCCGGTCCAGCGCGCCAGCATCTGCATGACGATCAGCGTCAGGATCGCGATCAGGCAGAGCGCCGCCAGAAGGCCTGCAACCAGGTAGACGGTATCGAGTACCGCGCGCACAGCATTGCCGATGCGCTCGGCCCCTGGTCCGAGGGTTGCCTTCACACCCAGCGACGCCGCAAGCAGCACCGCGAAGATCACCAGCCCCAGTACCGCGGGCCCGCCCGGGAAGGCGTCGAATAGCTTGGAGACACTATTGAGGAATTCCATTTCGTCCCTCGAATCTGTGATTGCACGCCGCCCCGGATCAGGCCCGGGGCGGCGCTGGATCAGTTGGCGGGCGGCCCGAAGAGCCGCCCATGCCGCGATCTATTGCATTGCGAGGAACGCATCGACGATGGCCTTGCCTTCGTCGCCGGCGGCTTCCAGCCACTCGTTGGTCATGGTGACACCGATCGCCTTCAGCTCGTCGACCATCTGATTTGACGCCGGACCCACGGTCATGCCGCCGTCACGCAGACCCTGCAGGGTAAAGCCGGTGTATTCCTTGGACCGCCAGGTCCCGGTATATTCCGCCAAACCGGCGCAGCCACGGATCACATTCTGGTTGGCTTCCGAGACACCGCCCCAGACGTCAGAGTTCACCATCACGTAGTTGCGCGGCAACCAGGCATCGACCTCGTAGAAATAGTTCAGCGATTCCCAGACCTTGCGATCATACCCGGTAGAGCCGGACGAGACCATGGAATCGGCCACGCCAGTGGCGAAAGCCTGACTGATCTCCGCCGCCTCGATGGTCACCGGCAGCATGCCGGTCAGTTCGGCCAGTCGCGAGGTGGCGTTGTTGTAGCTGCGGAACTTGATACCGGCCATATCGGCGACCGAGGTCACTTCGTTCTTGAAATACAGCCCCTGCGGCGGCCACGGCACGGCGTAGAGCAGCGTCAGGTTCTGGTCGGCCAGCACCTGGGTGATGGTCGGCCGGGCGGCCTCCCACAGCTTGTCGGCATCGTCGAACGAGGTCGCCAGGAACGGAATCGAGTCAAAGCCGAAGAGCGCGTTCTCGTTCTGGTGGCCGGAAAGCAGACGCTCGCCGATCGGCACCTGTCCGGTCTGGATCGCGCGCTTGATCTGGGCACCCGGGAACAGGCTGCCGCCCGGGTGGGTGACGACCTCGATGTCGCCGCCGGTGCCGGTGGTGACGCAGGCCGCGAACTCGGCGCCTACGGCGGAATGGAAGTTCGATGCCGAATAAGCCATCGGCATGTCCCACTTGTCGCCGGCGGATGCGACAGAGGCGACGGCGGTCAGCGCCGTGGCGGTCAGAAGTCCGGTTAGTGTCTTCATAGTCTTTCTCCCAGTTGGTTGCTCTTTTGAATTCTCTTGAACCCTACCCCGCGAAGCGTGCCGGAGAATATGGGGTGAGGTCAATGTTTGGTTGCCGGCCGGCGATCATTTGTGCCAGCAGGCGACCGGTTTTCGGGCCTCCGGTCAGCCCGACATGGTGGTGGCCAAAGCCCGTGTAGACGCCGCGGGCGCCGGGGATCTCTCCGATCACCGGGATCGAATCGCTTGGCGCCGGGCGATGGCCCATCCATTCTGTGGTTTCTTTCCAGGTCAGCCCCGGCAGGGCCGCCTGAACGTTGCGTTTCAGCAGGTCCAGGGGCGCCTGGCTGCGCTCGGCGTCGAGCCCGCCGAACTCGACGATCCCGGCGGCGCGCAGGCGGCCCTCCATCGGGGTGATCACGAACTTGCCGCTGGCGACCATCACCGGCGATTTCGGCATACCCGAGGGTTCCCAGAACTCCATGTGATAGCCGCGTTCGCTTTCCAGCGGAACTTTCAGACCCAGCTTGGCACAAAGCGGCCCCGACCAGACGCCGGTGGCGATAACCGCCGCGTCGCAGGCGATGGTTTCGCCGCCAGCGCGCACCCCGGTCACCGCGCCGTTTTCACGTATGATGTCAGACACTTCCGCCCGCATGACCCGCCCGCCTCCAGCCTCTGTCTCTGCCGCCAGATCCTTGACGTACTGCCCGGGGTCGGTCACTCGCCCGTGATCGGCCAGCCGGGCGGCAAATCCCAGATCGCGCGCGAAGGTCGGGTCGTACTCGCGGAACTCCGCGCCCTCCAACTCGTCCCAAACGAACCCGTTGTCGCGCCGCACCGACCAGCCAAAGGCGTCGCCCTCATAGTGTTTGCGGTCGTCGTAGACGAACAGATAATCCGACGGTACCAGCCATTTCTCGGCCCGTGTACCCGCCGCCAGCGCCTGGTGGTCGGCCAGGCTGTCGCCCACCACCCCGTTCAGCGCCGTTGCGATGCGGCGTACGTCCTTGGCATTGGCGTGGCCGAGATACTTGATCAGCCATGGCGCCAGCCGCGGCAGGTAGCCCCATTTCAGGAACAATGGCTGGTTGCGAGAGAACAACATCTTCGGTGCCTTCAGCATCAGCCCCGGCACCGTCACCGGCACGATAGAGCAACTTGCCAGCACTCCACCATTGCCGAAGCTGGTGCCCTCGCCGGGCTCGTCCCGGTCGATCACGATCACTTTCACCCCGTCGCGCTGTAGCCAGAGCGCGGTGGAAACGCCGATAATTCCGGCCCCTATGATGACAACGGTCTTGCTCACTTGCGGCCGTTCTCCCCTGCGGCATGGTCAAACTGCAGTGATTCCGGGCAATACGTCAACATTTTATTGACATAATGTCGATAAATTATCATCGTATAGCCATGTCCGACCTTGGCCCCATCGTTTCCTCCGCCCACCTCGCCACCGGTAAATTCCCAGCAATGTCCGAGTTCGAATTTGGCCTGATCATCGCGGCCAACGCGTTTCAACGCTGGACGGCGCGGGCCATGGCGGCGGCGGGGCATCCCGATCTGTCCTCGCTCGAGGTGCTGGTGTTGCACACGGTCCGGCACCGCGGACGCCCCAAGACGCTGGCCGATATCTGTCTGGTGCTGAATGTCGAGGATACTCACACCGTCAACTACGCGATCGGCAAACTCACCAAGGCCGGGCTGGTGAAGCCTGGGCGCAAGGGCAAGGAAAAGACCGTCGAGGCGACCGTGGCGGGGGGCGAGGCCTGCGAGCGGTATCGTGAGATCCGCGAAGCGCTGCTGCTTGCGGCGGTCGATGAGTTGGGCGTCGCGCCAGATCAGGTCAGCCGCCTGTCGTCGTTGCTGCGGCTGATGTCGGGGCAATACGATCAGGCATCGCGGGCTGCGACCTCGCTGTGATGACGGGCTGACCGCCCGGCGGATCGATCTGCGCATCGTCATGCCGCGTAGTGCTCCAGCTTCGAGATATCCGGCCGGATGCCCAGGCCCGGCCCGTCGGGCACCGTGACCTTGCCGCCGTGGCTGGGGAACGGCTGTTCGAGGATGTCTTCGGCCAGGTAGTACTTCGCCTGATAGAACTCGCAGCCTAACGAGATTTCGGGGGTTGCGGCGATCATGTGGGCCCCGGCCAGATGCGCCAGCCCGGCCTCGAACATGTCGCCGCCATAGGCGCTCAGTCCCGCCGCGGCAGCCATTCGCGCCACGCTCTGACCACGGGTCGGCCCGCCCGATTTCATGATCTTGACCGAAACGCCATCGCAAATCCTGTCGCCCACAGCGCGGGTCATGTCCTCGGGGCCAAAGACCGATTCGTCGGCCAGAAGCGGCACATCGATGGCGGCGCGGATATCGGCCATCAGCCCGAAATGATGCGCCCGAACAGGCTGTTCGATGAAATCCGGCGCAAAGCCCGCGATATCCTGCACCCGGGCCAGCGCGCCATAGGGCTCCAGCCCCTGGTTGAAATCGACGCGCAGGCCGAATTCGGGAAAATCCTGCACGATCCGCTCCAGCCTCATGATGTCGAATGCGTGGCCGGCGAAACCGGTCTTCAGCTTGATCAGGCGCACACCGTCCTCGCGGATACGGGCCATCAGGTCGAGATCGGCGTCGAAATCCGGGTTGGCGATGCTGACCGACAGCGCAATGGTATCGCGCGCCTTGCCGCCGAGAAACGACCAGACCGGCGCGCCCATGATGCGCCCCTGCAGGTCGAGCAGGGCGGTCTCCAACGCCGCCTTGGCCTCGGTGCAATGCGCTACGGCGCGGGCCGCATCGGCCATGATCGCCGCCGCATCGCCGACATTGCGGCCCAGCACATGCGGTCGCAAGTAGCGGTCGAGCGCGGCATAGGTCGCCTCTGGCGTTCCGGTAAAGACCGACCACGGGGAGGCCTCGCCAAAGCCCTGCGCGCCACCTTCGGCGGTCAGGCGCAGCACCACGATTTCGCAGGTGCCTTCGACAGAGCCGATGCCGTGATCGCGCCTGGACACCACCGGCAGCGCGCAATGCCACAGGTCGAACCCGGCGATCTTTTGTGAAAGCTCAGACATCGCGGCGCGACTTCCCCCCCGACACCCAGCCTGCAAAATCCACGGCATCATTTCCAATACTAAGATTTTGCCTGTCTATCACATATTGTGATATAGTATGCCCATGGCCCCGCAATTCCGGCAGTTCCAGGCGTTTCACGCCATTATCGAGGCCGGCACGGTGACCGCAGCCGCCGAACAGCTTGGCATCTCGCAGCCGGGTATTTCGAACCTGCTGGCGCAGCTCGAACGGGCCACGCGGATCCGGCTGTTTCATCGTTCCAAGGGTCGGTTGGTGCCGACGCCAGAGGCGATGGTGCTGTTCAACGAGATCGACACGGTGGTGCGTGGGCTGGACCATGTGAACCAGGCCGTGGTCGATCTGCAGAACCAGCAGGCCGGGCAGTTGCAGGTGGCGACGAACCATGCGCTGGCCTTCGGCTTCATGCCGGAACTGATCGCGGGATTCACCGCCGACAAGCCGCATCTGACGATCTCGTTCCAGTCGCAATACAGTTCGAAAATCCAGGAATGGGTGACCGCTGGCCTGTTCGAGATCGGGGTTTGCGAACTGCCGCTCAGGCAGGACGGGCTTGCATCGCAGATGTTCTTTTTCGAAACCCGTTGCGCGGTACCGGCGGGCAGCCCGGCGGCGGCGCACGAGGTGCTGAGCCCGGAACGGCTGGACGGGTTTCCCTTTATCGTAATGGGCATCGACCACATGGTCAGCCGACGCACCCGAGAGGCGTTCCACGGGTCGGGCAGCGACTGGCGTATCCGGTGCCACACGGACCTTTTCCGCAACGCGCTGAACATGGTGCGCCAGGGGGTGGGCGCGGCGTTGATCGATCCGTTCACGCTGGCCAGCGACAACGGCGAGGGCTATGTGGTGCGCCCGTTCCGACCCCGCATCCTGCTGGACATCATCATCGTGACCGCGCGGGCGAGACCGGTCTCTGCCATTGGCCAGCAATTCCTTGACCGGCTGGTGCCGCGCATGCAGGCATTGGCGGCTTCCGGCTGAGCCTCCCCCTAGGCAACCCATTCCGACACAGGCGCAGCGGTTTCATGCAGCGGCTGGCTGATCACGTCGACCAGCGTGGGTCCGTCATGGGCAATCGCCTCGCGCAGCGCTGGCAGCAACTGCGCCGGGTCCTCTACCGACCAGGCTTTCAACCCAAAGGCGCACGCCACGGCGGCGTGGTCGGTGTGGTTGAAATCGACGTTGTAGTAACGCTGGCCGAATCCGGCATCCTGCCCGGCCTTGATCCAGCCATAAACCGAGTTGGAAAAAACAATTGCCGTCACCGGGATGTTGTAGCGCACCAGCGTCTCGAATTCGCCGCAACAGAACCCGAATGATCCGTCGCCCATAACGCTTAGCACCTTCGCCCCGGGCCGCCCCACCTGCGCGCCCATGGCGGCGGCCAGCGAGTACCCCAGCGCCCCATGCGCCCGGTTGGTGATGAAGTTGCGCCCCGGCCTGCGCCAGCGGTAGAACGCGCTGAAATAGGGGCAGGGCGTGCCCGGATCGGCGCAGATCACCGCGTCGTCGTCGAGCACGTCCATCAGCGCCGCCATCACTGCCTCAGGCCGGATCGGGGTTTCGGCGCTGTCCGCCAAAGGCTGGTAGTCGCCCAGCTTTGCGGCCCACGCAGCAGAGGCCCGCGCCGCCCCGTCCTGTCCGGGCAGGTCGCGCCGCTGCACCTCGGCCAGCAGCGCTTCCAGCGCCAGTTTCGCGTCGGCGCAGATCGCCACATCCGTTGCGTAATTCGCCCCGATCACCATCGGGTCGCTGTCGATATGGATGACCGCCGTGCCTTTCACCGGCGAGCGCCAGCGTTCGGTCGTCACCGACCCTGCCCGGCAGCCGATGAACACCACCACGTCCGCCGCATCCACCGCCGACCTGGTCGCCGGCACCCCGCCGTTCGAGCCTACCACCCCCAGCGCCTGGGGATGGGTCTCGGCAATCGAGCCCTGTCCCGACACGGTGGTTGCAACGGCCAGATCCAGTGCCTCGGCCAGCCCGGCAAGAGCTGCCTCGGCACCGGCCAGCACCGGCCCGCCGCCACAGATCACCAACGCCTGTTTCGCTCCTGCAAGCACATCCGCCGCGTCGCGCACCGCGCGTGGGTCTGGCGCCGCTCGTTCGGCGGGAAACGTCCGGTGCCGCGGATCGGCCCAGATCTCAGCCTCGTCAACCGCGCCCTTCTGGGTGTCGAAAGGCAGCGCCAGGTGCACCGATCCCGGCCTCCCCGTGGTCATCGCCCGGAATGCCTGGCGCATCGCCGCAGGCAGGGCCGCGGCCTGATCCAGCGAGGTGTTCCACTTGGTCAGCGGCCGCATCAGCGACACCTGATCCAGTTCCGTCAACGGGTATTTCCCACGCGATGTCGTCGCCACGTCAGTGGTAATCGCCATGATCGGCACAGAGCTGTCATTGGCCTCGATCAGCCCCGGCAGGATATAGGTCGCCCCACCGCCCGACGGCCCCTCGCAGACACCGGGCCTGCCGGTTACCCGCGCATAGGCGTCGGCCATATAGGCCGCATGCCGTTCGTCACGGGTCAGAAAGTGGGTGATGTCGTGATCGAGCCGCGCCAGCGCGTCGTAAAAGGGCAGGGTGGTGTCACCGCAAAGCCCGAACATGTGCTGCACTCCATAGGCCTGCAGCATGCGCACCATCGCCTCGGCGCCGGTCATCTCGTTGCGGCGGTCGATCATCTGAGTTCCCATCTGAATTCCAGGCTGTATACAGATATGCATTCTTGACCTGAGTCGCGTTTCCTGTCAACCGGAAGGCATGGAAACCAACGAAACCCGAGTCGGCGATCTTTATGAGCAACTGAAGGCCTGCGTGGTCGGCTTCGGTATTCGCCCCGGTGAGCGGCTGAACGAGGTTGCACTGGCCCGCGACCATGGAGCCAGCCGGACGCCACTGCGCGAGGCGCTGAACCGTCTTCTGGCCGAACGGCTGGTCGATTTCCGCCCCGGTGCCGGGTTCTTCTGCCGCGCGCTCGAGCCACAGGCGATCTATGACCTCTACGAATTGCGCCGGATCGTCGAGACCTCTGCCGTAATGCTGGCCTGCACCCGCGCCGGGGATGAGGACCTGAAGTCGCTGGAACGCGAGACGCTGGACCATGGCCTCGACATCACTGGTCTGACCGTGGCAGAGGCCACCGCACGCGACGAGGCTTTTCATATGCGGATAGCACAACTTTCCGGCAATGCCGAGATCGCCGCGCAGTTGCAATCGATCAACGAGCGCACCCGCTTCATTCGCTGGGTCAACATGGCCGCAAGGGTCAGGGCGTCGAAGGACGAACACCGCCAGGTGCTGCGGGCGCTGCTGCGCCGCGATGCAGACAGGGCGGGCGACCTCCTGTCGGACCACATCTCGCAGCGCATGGACCAGGTGGTCGAGGCGGTGAAGGAAGGCATTTCGAACATCTACATGGGCGGTGCCGATGAGCTGATGGCCCGGGTTCTGGAGGATAGCTGATGATCGCGATGGGTGGCAAAGCGGTCTATGGTGCATCCGTCGGCATTTTGATGCTCGAGGCACGGTTTCCCCGCATCCCCGGCGACATGGGCAACGCGCTGACCTGGCCTTTCCCGGTGATGTACAAGGTGGTGCGCGGCGCCTCGCCCGACCTTGTCGTCAGGAACCGCGCCGAGGGCACGCTGCAAACCCTCATCGACGCGGCGCGCGAACTGGTGGCCGACGGCGCCGACGGGATCACCACCAATTGCGGCTTCCTGTCCCTGTTTCAGGCAGAACTGGCACAGGCGGCCCGCGTGCCGGTGGCGGCATCATCCCTGATGCAGGTGGCCATGGTCAACGCCACGTTGCCGCCCGGTAAACGGGCCGGCGTGCTAACCATATCGGGCAGCACGCTGACGCAGGACCACCTCGACAAGGCCGGAGTACCCAGGAGCACGCCCTTTGGGACCACCGAGGGGTTGCGCGAGTTCACTCGGGCGATCCTCGACAATGAACCGACGATGGACGTGGACGCAGCCCGCGCCGACAATGTAGAGGCCGCCCAGGCGCTGGCCGTGAAGCACCCAGAAATGGGGGCCATCGTACTGGAATGCACTAACATGATCCCCTACGCCGCCGATATCCGCGCCGCCACTGGTCTGCCGACATATTCGATGGCAGGCTTCGTGCAATGGTTCCAGTCAGGCCTGACCCCGGCACGCTACCCCGACCCATAACAACGACACCGGCAACCTGCACTGGCAGGCCTCTTCATCTGGTTGTAGATATCCCGGGTGTCTGGGGCTGGCCCCCGAAAGTCAATCGATTAACCGGAGGCTCACATGAAAGTCGGCACCACCCACTACCGCTCTATCTGGCGCAACGGCGACGAGGTTCGCATCATCGACCAGCGCTGGCTGCCGCATGAGTTTCGCGTGGTCACGCTGCGCAGCACCCAGGATTTCGCTACCGCGATCGCCGACATGTGGGTGCGGGGGGCGCCGCTGATCGGCGCCACTGCGGCCTATGGCATGGCCGCTTCCATGGCCGACGATGCCTCGGACGCCAACCTGAACGCCAGCTACGACACCCTGCACGCCACCCGCCCCACCGCCGTGAACCTGCGCTGGGCCCTCGACGCCATGCGCGCCCTGCTGGCACCTCTGCCTCAGGCCACCCGGGCTGAAGCGGCGCTTGTCAAAGCGGCAGAGATCTGTGACGAGGATGTCGAGACCAACCGCATGATCGGTGTGCACGGTCTGGACCTGATCAGGCAGATCGCCGCCGCCAAATCCGCCGCCAAATCCGCTGGCGAACCAGTCCGCCTGCTGACCCACTGCAATGCCGGCTGGCTTGCCACCGTCGATTGGGGCACCGCCACCTCACCGATGTACCACGCCCACGAGGCCGGCATTCCGATCCACGTATTCGCCGACGAAACCCGGCCCCGTAACCAGGGCGCCCTGCTGACCGCGTGGGAGCTGGGCCAGCATGGGGTGCCGCACGACCTGATCGTCGACAATGCCGGTGGCCACCTGATGCAGCATGGCGAGGTCGACATGGTCATCGTCGGCACCGACCGCACAACGGCCCAAGGCGACGTCTGCAACAAGATCGGCACCTATCTCAAGGCGCTGGCGGCCCGCGACAATGGAGTGCCCTTCTACGTCGCGCTGCCCTCGCCCACCATCGACTGGACCCTGCGCGACGGGCTGGCCGAGATCCCGATCGAAGACCGTGACGGCCGCGAGGTTACCCATGTGCAGGGCAAGGACGCCAGCGGCGCCACCGCCGACGTGCAGATCTCGCCCGACACCACCTCCGCCCGCAACCCCGCCTTCGACGTCACACCGGCGCGGCTGGTCACCGGTCTGATTACCGAGCGCGGTGTTTGCGAGCCGAGCGCCGCCGGGCTGGCGGCGCTCTTTCCCGAAAAGGCAGGGGCGTAGCGGGGCACATCCCGCGCGTCCGACTGGGATGCGGCCACTCTCGGCCACACTCTGCCGGCAGGCGATACCGAGAACGTCAGGCCCATGGCAAAACCACCGGGCTTTCGCGGGCCGTCAGACGCGGCGCCCGCCAGCGTCGAACAGGAATGTATCCTTGTCGTCGAAATCCAGCGCGATTTGCTCGCCGGTTTCGACAGGGTGTTGGCCGAACAACCGGACGGTCATGGTGTTCGCGCCAGCTACATCCACCAGAACATTGGTATCGCCGCCAAGCTTTTCGACATGCGAAACCTTTGCGTCGAGCCGCCCCGCCCCGTTGATGCGCAGGTATTCAGGACGCACGCCCAGCGTGTGCTCGGGCGACCCGCCGACCGTTGCTGCCGGAATGAAATTCATTGACGGAGAGCCAAGGAAGCCCGCGACAAACTGGTTTGCCGGGTTGTTATAAAGCTCCATGGGGCTGCCGACCTGTTCGACCATGCCATCACGAAGCACCACGATCTTCGAGGCCAGCGTCATCGCCTCGGTCTGATCGTGGGTCACGTAGATCATGCTGGCGTCCAGCGACCGGTGCAGATTGGCGATTTCGATCCGTGTGTTCATCCGCAGGGCCGCGTCAAGGTTCGACAATGGCTCGTCGAAAAGGAACAGTTTGGGTTCACGCACGATGGCGCGGCCGATGGCGACGCGCTGTCGCTGGCCGCCGGAAAGCTCGGAAGGGCGCCGATCCAGATAATCTGTCAGGGCGAGCATCTGCGACGCGTTCCGGACCCGTTCCTCGATTTCATTCTTGGGTTGCTTTTCCTGCTTCAGCGCAAGTGTCATGTTGTCCTTAACCGTCAGGTGCGGATAAAGCGCGTAGCTTTGAAACACCATCGCGATGCCGCGTTTGGCCGGAGGGGTCTGGTTGACCACTTTGCCGTCGATCTCGATCGTGCCCGATGTCGCATCCTCAAGCCCGGCAATGACCCGCAGAAGGGTGGATTTTCCGCAGCCCGACGGGCCCACGAAAACAACGAACTCGCCTTCCTCAACCTCAAGGTCGATGTTTTTCAACACTTCGACCTGGCCGAAGGATTTGCATACGTTCTTGAGGATAAGGGCGGTCATCGGGCGGCTCCTTGCAGGTCGATAGTTTTGCCGGTGCGGATGCTGTTGTCAGCGGCCAGACAGATGGCCAGGCTTTGCACGGCGTCGTTCATGTGACGGGAAAGGTCGATATTTTCGGATATTGCTTTCAGCACGAATGCCTGTTCGGCGTTGCACAGTTCCTGATGTCCGGGTTCGTCGGGCATATCAATGTGGAGGTCGCCTTCGGGCCGATGCACAAGAATGCTGCCTACCCGGGTGTGGCCTTCGATGTCGCTCGAGTCGCCGCCCGCGCCGGTGATCGACACAGAGCCGTTCGGGCTGACGATGTCTTTCACGAAACTGGCGGTTTGCGACATCATCGGCCCCCAGCCGGCCTCGTACCAGCCGACCGAACCGTCGCCGAAGACCACCTGAAACTGGCCGTAATTGTACATGTCGGGCGCGATTTCCTTCGACAGCCGCAGGCCAATGCCATGCACGCGCAGCGGTTTGGCGTCGGTGATCTGGCACATGACATCGACGTAATGCACTCCGCAATCGACGATTGGGCTGGTGGTTTGCATCAGGGTCTTGTGGGTGGCCCATTCATCGCCGTGACTTTGCTGGTTCAGGTTCAGGCGAAACACATATGGTGCGCCAAGATCGCGCGCTTCCCGGATCAGCCGCCGCCAGGACGGGTGATGCCGCAGGATATACCCGACAACCAGCTTGCGCCCGGTCTGGATGGCCTTGTCGACCACGCGCCTTGCGTCATCGACACTGGTGGCCAGTGGTTTTTCCACGAACACATGCGCGCCGGTCTCCATCGCGGCCAGCGCGAATTCGGCGTGGCTGTCGGAATAGCTGGCAATGACCACAAGGTCGGGTTGCGTCGCGGCCAGCGCTTCGCAAACCCCCGAAAAGAACGGATAGGATTGCAGCTCGGCGCGATCGGTCGCGCCGGAACGGTTGACCAGCCCGACGATTTCCGCGTCGGGGCTGTGGTGATGAGCCAGCGCGTGGCTCATCCCCATGTTGCCAAGGCCAACAATCAGAACCCGGGTCATTTGACCGCGCCGCTGGTGATGCCGCGGATCAGTTGCCGTGAGAAGATCACGTAAAGGATCATCACCGGCAGTATCGCCATCGACAGGGCCGAAAGTACTGCGTTCCAGTCGGTGACGAACTGGCCGATGAAGACCTGAGAGCCCAGTGTCAGGGTCTTGGTTTCCTCGGCCGGGGCCAGGATCAGCGGGAACCACAGGTCGTTCCAGATCGGGATCATGTTGAAGACCGCGACCGTCGCCATGGCCGGGCGCACCAGCGGCAGGACAAGGCGGAAGAATATGGTGTATTCCGACAGCCCGTCGATGCGGCCCGCGTTTTTCAGATCGTCCGATACCTGACGCATGAATTCCGACAGGATGAACACGGCCAGCGGCAAACCTTGCGCGGTATAGACCAGGATCAGCGCCCAGAGCGTATTGACCAGACCAGTCGACACCATCAGATCCAGGATAGCTACGGTGCCGATGCGGATCGGGATCATGATGCCGAGTGCCAGATAAAGCCCCATCAGCGTGTTGCCCTTGAACCGGTATTCGGCCAGCGCAAAGGCCGCCATGGCGCCAAACAGCAGCACAAAGAACAGCGAGGCGACTGTCACGATCATCGAGTTCTGGAAGTAGAGGAAGAAATCTCCCTGTTTCATCACGGTCTGATAGCCGATCAGGCTGAAACTGTCGGAACTTGGCAGGGCGAGCGGTTCGCGGAAGATCGCCTTGCGCGTCTTGAAGCTGTTGATCAGGATCACAAAGACCGGGAACAGCGCAATCAGTGTATAGGTCAGCAATACCGCGTGGGAAGCGAAGACGTTGAACGGGTTTCTGCGTGCTTTGTTCATCTCTCGCCCTCCTCAGAACTGATAGCGGCGCATGCGGGTCTGGATGCCGAACAGATAGAGACAGACCCCGATAAGAATGATGCCGAACATGGCCGCCGCGATGGCAGACCCCATATGCGGATCGCCCAGTTGCAGCTGGAAGCCGAAGAAGGTGCGATACATGAACGTGCCCAGGATGTCGGTCGAGAAATCAGGCCCGGCCAGTGCGCCTTGTGCGGCGTAGATCAGATCGAATGCGTTGAAGTTGCCGACAAATGTCAGGATCGAGATGATGCCGATCGACGGAAGGATCAACGGCAGCTTGATCTTCCAGAAGGCCGCCGCTCCGGTGATGCCGTCAATCTCGCCGGCCTCCAGAACCTCTTCGGGGATCGACAAAAGCGCGGCATATATCAGCATCATCGGGATGCCGACGAACTGCCAGACGGAAACCAGCGCCAGCGTGGTCAGGGCGTATTCTTCCTTGCCCAGCCAGGGGGCGTAAAGGAATTTCAGCCCGATCGCGTCGAGCATGTCCGGCGCTATGCCCCAGATCGGCGACAGGATCAGTTTCCAGGCGAACCCGATGATGACGAATGACAGGATCGTGGGAACGAAAATAGCCGAGCGGTAGAGCGCGGCGAAGCGCAGCCTTGGGTGGCTCAGGATCGCAGCCAGAAGGATGCCGATGGGGTTCTGCACCAGCATGTGGATCAGAAAGAACCAGAAATTGTTGCCCAGGGCATTCCAAAAGCTTTCGGACCAGCGCGGGTCTCCGAACAGGGTGCGGAAATTGTCCAGCCCGGTGAACACCCGGACCTGATCGACCTCGGAATAAAGTGCCAGCCGCAATGTATTGAACAGCGGGAAGATCATGATCGCCGTATAGACCAGCACCGCCGGCGCCAGAAACACGACAATGTGCCATTTTATGCGCTTCCCGTTCATGGTGTCCCCCCGGGTTTTGGGAACCTCGGGCAGGATTGCCCGAGGTTATTGTTTTTATTGGCTTACATATGCGGAGCGTACCAGCTGGCCAGGCCTTCTTGCAGCTCTGCACCCAGCGCCTCGGGCGTTTCGGTGCCCTTGATCGCTGCCACAGAGGCGCCCCAGGTGTCGTTTTCCAGGTTCGGCGTGCCGCGCGACAGGATCTGATAGGTCGACCGGATCGTCGAGTTGCAGGCTCCGCGCCAGGACACGAACTCCTGGGCAAGCGGGTCCTCCATCGCCACATCGTGGCTAGAAAGAGAGAAGAAGCCCGGCAGTGCGTTGGCGTAGATTGAGGCGAACTCGGCTGTGCCCATCCAGTCAAGGAAGACGCGCGCTGCGGCGGCATTCGGGCTGGCGGCGTTCAGGCCCATTGCGATGTCGGTGTGATCCGAGATGTAGCACTCGTCACCAGCATTCTGCACCGGAGGCTTGAACGCGCCCATTTCGAAATCTGCCTGGGCGTTGAAGCCGGTAATCTCCCAGCTGCCGGCGGGATAGATCGCAGCCCGGCCCAGCGTAAAGATGTTCTGGCTGTCGGGATAGGTCTGCGCCTCGTATCCGTCCCCCAGATAGCTGCCCCAACGTGCCAGCGTGGCATAGGGCGCAACCCACTGCGCGTCGGTCAGCTTCTGCTCGCCCGCGATCAGGGCAAGCCGGCCCTCTTCGCCTTTCCAATAGTTCGGGCCGATGTTGTTGTAGCCCATGGTGGCGGCTTCCCACTGGTCGTTGGTGCCCATCGCCATGGGAATATAGTTGCCGTCTTGCTTGATCGCGTCGAGCGCGGCAAAGAACTCTGCCTCGGTGGTCGGAACCTCGACGCCTACTTCGGCAAAGGCTTCCTTGTTGTAGATGAAACCGTGGATCACCGAAGCCATCGGAACGCAGAAACTGGCGCTTGCGTCGTCGGATTGCCAGGCCGACTTGGCAACGGCTGAGAAGTTGGCCATGCCGCCGAGATCCGAAAGGTCGGCCAGGTGACCGGCCTCATATAGCGCCAGCGAGGCGTCGAACGGGCGGCAGGTAATCAGATCGCCCGCGCTGCCTGCGTCCAGCTTGGAGTTCAGCACGGCGTTGTATTCGGCAGGCGCCGACGGAGTGAACTTGACCTTGATGCCGGGATTGGCTGCCTCGAAAGCAGGAATGATCGTGTCCTGCCACAGCGTCAGGTCGTCATTACGCCAGCTTTCGATGGTCAACGTCACATCCTCGGCCATCGCCGCCGATCCCAGGATCGTTGTGGACAGCAGCGCCACACAAAGTTGCTTGGTAGTCATTCCATTCTCCCTTTTGGACATAGGTTTCCGGTGGGTTGCACCGGCACTAGAGACGCGCCAGACAGGCGCGCAGATTTCCGTTGGTTTCAGTCAACAGGTCATTCGCCTGCTCCACAGTCAGACCGGCGGCCAAAAGAACAGCCGGCTTCACTGCGCCATCGGCGCGCGTCAGGCAGTCCTGCGTCGTTTGTTCATTGACCTTGGCAATGGTCGCGACGGTTGCTGCCGCCCGGCGGCGCAGCTTGGTGTTGTCGGCAACCAGATTGACCATCATCCCGTCAAACACGCCGCCCAGCCGGATACCCATCAGCGTGGACATCATGTTCAACACTGCTTTTTGCGCCGTTCCCGCCCCCATCCGGGTGGAACCCGCGACAAGCTCTGGTGGCGTCGGGGCGCAGATGGCGACATCGGCATGGGTGAAGATCTCTGCGCCGGGATTGTTCGCGATGGCGATCACTCGCGCGCCGCGATCCCGGGCGATGCGGGCGATCGTCATCGGGTAGGGTGTTGTGCCGCTGGCGCTGAGCGCGATAACCACATCCCCCCCGGAAATCGTCTCGCAGGCGGTGTGGGCCTGCCCGGTGTCGTCCTCTGTGTCGCCGGGCATGCGCGCATCGACCGGCAGACCGCCCGACATCAGAATGCTGATTTGCTCGGCGGGGATGCCGTAAGTGCCGCCAAGCTCTGCCGCATCGGCCAGAGCCATCAGGCCGGACGACCCCGAGGCCGCGTAGACCAGCCGCCCGCCATTGGCTATTGCGTGCGCCATCAGCGCTGCCCCCGCGCCGATTTGCGGCAAGGCGCCCTCTACCGAGGCAACCGCCCTGGCCTGCCCTTCCAGCAATATGGCAAGAACATCGCTGTCTTCTCGGGCGTCAATGCCCGCAGCACTCTGGTGCCGTGCTTCGGTCTTCCGTTGCGACATGGGATTCTCCCCTCGCGGATAACCATACCGCTTTAATACCTTTTGTCCATGTTATTCTGACATGGCCAGGATTGGCCTCTGTTTTACGACCGGCCCCACCAAAAGACTACCCAAATCGCTTCCAAAATCGTGTAAGGTATTATAAGGGTATTATATGGGCGAATCGAACTCACATAATGTTGTCGGCATTGATGGCGGCGGCACCTCTTGCAGAATCGGGCTTTTGGCAAGGGGTGAATTCGTGCAGGTGCAAACCGGCCCCGCCAACGTGACGACCGACCTTGAACGCGCACTCGCCAACATATCCCAGGGCTTGCGCGATGTCGCGGACAAGGCGGGCTTGGCGCTGGAGGCAGTGTCGAAGATGCCGGCCTTTGTCGGGCTCGCCGGCGTTCTGGATGCAAAGATGGCAAATTGCGTCGCCCGGGGGCTGCCCTTGACGGATGCGCGCGTCGCAGATGACCGGATATCAATGCTTGCAGGTGCGCTTGGAGGCCAGAACGGGACGGTGGCCGGGATTGGCACGGGGTCATTCCTGGCCCGCCAGTCGGATCTCGGAGTTCAGTTGATCGGCGGCCACGGCTTCGTGCTGGGCGATGACGCTTCGGGGGCATGGATGGGCCGCAGGCTGCTGGCTCACTGCCTGCTGGTTCAGGACGGCATCGCATCCGCCACCGGGTTGAGCGCAGCGGCGCTTGACCATTTCGGCGGCCAACCCAAACATCTGATCGAATTCGCCCGCCACGCGGCACCCAAGGACTTTGGCGCCTTGGCGCCGCAGGTGCTTTCGGCAGCGCGGGACGGCGACGCGGCGGGGCTTGCCATCGTCCGGCGCGGTGTCGAATACGTCGTGGCTGGACTTGACGCCTTGGGCTGGACCAGGGACGAGGCGCTATGCATGACCGGTGGGCTCGGCCCCCATTATGCCCGCTTTTTGCCTGACGAAGTTGCCACGGCCGTGGTTCAGCCCCGGGGAACCGCCCTTGATGGCGCTATCCTGCTGGCACAGCGCATGGCCGGGGAAACCATGGTGAGGGCACAATGAAAATCGCGGAGTTCCTCAAGCCCCAAGAATGGCTCGTCCCGAATTCGGGGCCTCGCTACAAGCTGTTGCAGCAACGCATCGAAGAGGGGATCGAGACCGAACTGTTGCTGCCCAATGCACCGCTTCCGCCAGAGCGCGAGATCGCATCCCTGACCGGCTTGTCGCGGGTGACCGTGCGCAAGGCCATGCGGGCGCTGGTCGAAAAGGGCGCGGTCGTTCAGCTACAGGGCTCAGGCTCTTACATTGCGGACGCGCCGCCACGGGTCGAGCAGTCCCTGTCGCGCCTGACATCGTTCACCGAGGACATGGCGCTTCGCGGCATGGACACCTCTTCGATCTGGCTGGAGCGTGGGCTGTTTCTTGCATCACCCGAAGAGACAGAGATTCTGGCGCTCGCCGCCGGTGCAAGTGTCGCGCGTCTGGCGCGGCTTCGGCTGACCGGTGAACGCCCCTTGGCGATCGAGCGTGCGTCGCTGCCGCCGGAACTGCTGCCCAACCCGACGCTCGTCACCCGATCCTTGTACGAAGTGTTGGGTCAGGATGGAAACCGGCCCGAACGCGCCGTGCAGAAAATCTCTGCCGTGAACCTGAACGAAGAGGACGCGGAACTGCTGAGCGTATCACCTGGCATTGCGGGCCTCAGAATCGAACGCATCTCTTACCTTCCGGACGGTCGGGTCGCTGAACTGACCCGATCCATCTATCGCGGCGACGCCTATGATTTTGTGGCCGAACTTCGGCTCACACCCAAAGAGGATCGGAAATGACCGACACTACCAGCCTGATGCGGCAAGAAATCCTGGAAATTCCCAATGCCGTTGACAGATTGTTGTGCACCGGCGCGGATGACATTCGCAAAGCCGCGCTGGCGGTGCGTGAAATCGATCCCGCGCTTGTGGTGACCGTTGCGCGCGGTTCCTCGGACCATGTGTGTACCTACCTGAAATACGCCGCGGAATTGCTGCTGGGTGTGCCGGTCGCCTCGGTGGGCCCGTCCGTCGCCTCGATCTACGGCGCGTCGCTGAAGCTCCGGGGTGGGCTCTGCATCGCGGTTTCGCAATCCGGGCAAAGCCCGGATATTGTAGAGATGACCCGTGCCGCGCGGCGCGACAAGGCGCTGACGGTGGCGATAACCAATCATGTTTCGTCGCCGCTGGCCAAAGCCTCGGACCACACTCTTGATATGTGTGCCGGGGCTGAATTGAGCGTCGCGGCCACCAAGACTTTCGTGACATCCGCGGTGGCCGCGCTGTTGTTGCTGGCAGAGTGGCATGGCGATGACGATCTGCGCGTCGCCATTGGCAACCTGCCTGGACATCTGGAGGCCGCCACCGGTCACGACTGGCCCGAGGTACGCGAGGCGATCGGCACGAAACGGTCGCTGTTCACTTTGGGGCGCGGGCCGGTCTGGGCGATTTCCAACGAGGCGGCGCTGAAATTCAAGGAAACCTGCCAGGTCCACGCCGAAAGCTATTCTTCGGCCGAGGTGCTGCACGGGCCGGTTTCGATCGTTGACGAGGGCTTTCCGGTGCTGGCATTCGCCGCCGGGGACGCCGCCGAAGCAGCACTTGTCGATGTCGCCGACCAGATCGCAGAAAAAGGCGCGAGTGTCTTTGTCACTTCGGACCGGGCAGGCAATGCCACACCAATCGCCCATCGCCGGACGGATCATCCGCTGACCGATCCGATCAGCCTGATCACGTCCTTCTACGCGATGGTGGAAAAGGTGGCAACGTCGCGCGGGATCAACCCGGACAGCCCGCGCCATCTCAGGAAAGTGACCGAGACAGTATGACCGGGCAGACAACCGTCTTTCGGGGTGCCGCGATATTCGACGGGCTCACCACGCACGGCGCCCACGCATTGCTGGTGCAGGGGCGTCGTGTCGTGGCGGTTGTCGCCGAGACCGATATTCCCAAGGACGCCGCCACCGAAACCCTTGACGGTGGCATTCTGGCGCCGGGATTTGTCGACCTGCAGGTCAATGGCGGCGGTGGCGTCATGTTCAACGACAGCCCCACTGTCGAGACGTTGCGCATCATGGCCAGGGCCCATGCCGGGCTGGGGGCGACTTCGATCTTGCCCACCCTGATAACGGATACGCCCGACATGGTGCAGGCCGCCGTCGGGGCGGTCGACGCCGCGATTGCCGATGGCGTGGCCGGGATCGCCGGGCTCCACCTGGAAGGCCCGCATCTGTCGCGCGCCCGCAAGGGCGCCCATGACCCATCGTTGATCCGCCCGATGGAGCCCGCCGACCTGGCGTTTTTGCTAGAGGCCGCAAGGCGGTTGCCGGTTCTCAAGGTGACAATTGCGCCGGAAAGCGTCGATCCGGCCCAGATGAAACTGCTTTCCAACGCCGGTATTCTGTTGTCGCTCGGGCACTGCAACGCAAGCTACGAGCAATGCCTGACGGCGGCGAAAAACGGCGTTCGCTGTGTCACCCATCTGTATAACGCCATGAGCCAGCTAGGAAACCGAGAGCCCGGCCTGGTGGGTGCGGCCTTGGATTGCGGGGATTTGTCCGCAGGATTGATTGCCGATCTGATACACGTGCACGAGACTTCCATCAAAGTTGCATTGCGCGCCAAAAACGGCCCCGGCCGGATTTTTCTGGTCAGCGATGCAATGGCCACCGCAGGCGCGCCGATTGATCATTTCTTCCTCAATGGCCGGCAAATCGACCGCCGAGCCAATCGCCTGTCCTTGGCCGATGGCACTCTGGCTGGCGCCGATCTGGATCTGGCGACCGCGGTTCGCAATGTCGCGGTGGTCTCGAATCTCGACCTCGGGGAAGCGATCGCAATGGCAACCTCGATCCCGGCCACGCTGATCGGCAAGCAAAACAGCATCGGACACCTGGCCCCCGGGCTTCATGCGGACTTCATCCACATCCGGGACGGTGAACTTGCCTCGGTCTGGCAATCCGGTGTCAGGGTCTCAGCGGGGTAACTCGAAGTGGTCGGGCAAGATCCCCGACAGAAACCGAAAGACAATGCGCCGGGCGATTTGCCGGTCGAACAGATCGGGATGCAAAAGATAGTCTGTCCACATGCCCTCCAGCAGGGCCAGGGTTCCGTGCGTTGCGTCACGGGCGACGGTTGAACTGTCGGGTATTTGCGACTGGTCGCATATCTCGCGAAATGCGCGATAGATCAAGTTGTTCAGACGTGCATCGCGTGTGTCGCTGAATTGCGCGATCATCGCTCGATCACGAGCGGCACCGCGAAATGCGTACCAGATCTTGACCGAACCTGGGTTCATGACGCTTTCATCCAGATCGGCGTTGACGACCGCGGCCACAATTTCCTGCGGTTTTGCACCGGCAGCTTCGAGAAACTTGTCCAGTACGTCAAAATACCGCTCTGCAGACTGTTTGGCGGCCGCAACCAACAGGTTTTCCTTGCCGCCAAAATGAAGATGGATCATCCCGCGCGACAGGCCAGCGCGATTGACTATCTCGGTCACCGATGTTTGCGCGACGCCCAGTTCCGCAACCGAACTGAGCGTCGCATTAATCAGTGCCTGCCGGTTCTTTTTGGCCAGTACTTTGCGTTTCAGCGGGCGGGGCACCCTGTCTTTGGGCATTTCATCGCTTTCCGACAATTTCTTTCACACTACCCCTCGCTTCCACCCCCTTCAATGGACGAACGTCCACTGATGCCGGAATGCAAGGTTTTGAAGTGCGAAAATGCCGGGCAAGTCGCGGACAGGGCGGGCTTCGGCCCGCCGCGCCCGAGTGATACCAGTGTCATACCGCGGTTATTCAGCCGTCCCGGCAGGTCTCACCCGCGCCGATGCGTCCGTCCGGGCCCGGGCCGTAGGGCCCTCCCATGGTGGTGTAACGCCCCGGCGGCGCGGTCCATCCGCGGAATGCCCCGTTCACGAAGATCATGCGCAACCCCGAGGCCCAGTCGACCGCCACGCCACATAAAACCAGCTGTTCCTGCCTGCTCGGCTGCTCGCCCAGAATGCGCGTGGCGGCGTCCGTGGCACCCTGCCTGGCGCGCCCGAACCCGACCTCCAGATCGCTGGTCTCAGGCCGCAGCCCGTCCGGTGCCAGCACCAGCCCCAGCGGCGGGCTCTTTGGCACCTGCGGCGTGCATGCCGCAAGAATCACCAAAAGCATTGCCATAGGGCGCGGTGCCTGAGCACCGCGTCGCCTCATCGAGGAGACCGCTTTGCCAGGATCCGCTGCAAGGTTCGCCGATGCATGTTCAGCCGTCGGGCGGTCTCACTGACATTGCGGTCGCAAAGCTCGTATACCCGCTGGATATGCTCCCACCTTACCCGGTCCGCACTCATCGGGTTTTCTGGCGGCGGCGGCAGCTCGGCGCCCTTGGCCAGCAGGGCGTTGGTGATGTCGTTGGCATCGGCGGGCTTCGACAGGTAATCCGTGGCCCCGATCTTTACCGCCGCCACGGCGGTGGCAATCGCCCCGTACCCGGTCAGCACCACGATCCGGCTGTCCGGTCTCCGCTCTCGCAGCACCTCCACAACGTCCAGCCCATTGCCGTCCTCCAGCCGCAGATCGACCACCGCATAGGCCGGCGGCCGCGCGGTGGCGATGGCCTTGCCGGCAGCGATCGATCCGGCCGTTTCAGGCTGAAACCCGCGTTTCTCCATCGCCCGCGCCAAGCGCCGCAGAAACGGCTCGTCGTCATCGACCAATAGCAGCGACCTGTCGTCGCCAAGTTCATCGCGCTCGGCCATGGCCGTACTTCCCCAAGATCCTGTTCGTCCCGGCGACAGTAGAACGCCAGCCCGGTGCGGTCAAACAGGCTCAGAGCCGGGAAATGAAACAGGCCGCGCGTGTTGCAATATCTTCTTCGGTATCGTCCCGCTTGAAGAATTCGACAAAGCCAGCCTCGGGCAGCACCAGATAGGTGAAGGTCGAATGATCGACCAGATAGAACTCTTCGTCTTCGCCGTCCTGCTTTTTGTAATAGGTCTTGTAGGCACGCGAGGCGGCGGCAACCTGCTCGGGCGAGCCGGTCAGCCCGATCATGCGCTCGTGCATATAGCCAGCCCAGTCGCCCACCACTTCGGGCGTGTCGCGTTCCGGGTCGATCGAGATGAATACGCCCTGCACGTCGTGGCCCTGCTCGATCAGGATATCCAGCGTGCCTGCGTTGCGGGCATTGTCCATCGGGCAGACATCGGGGCAGAACGTATAGCCGAAATAGAGCAACGTGGGCTTTGTGATCACGTCCCTGTCGGTGACGGTTTCGCCGGCGCTGTTGACCAGCGTGAACGGGCCGCCGATGGCACCACCGGCCACCGACGTGGCGCGGCAGTCGGCAAAGCGCTCGTCGCCGCCGCGGCCAAAAGAGTACCAGTAGGTTGCGCCCAGCAGCACGGCAACGGCAATGGCGGCGATGATGGCAAATGTTCGGGTCATGGGAGGTCTCTCAGAAAGGTGGTGCATTGATCCGCCCTTGGGCCGCGGCTTACAAGGAACAAAAATGACGCAGCCCTTGTGCAGGTACGCCGATGACCGACCGCAACCCCAGCCTCCTGGCGGAAGGCACCCGCAGCAACTGGGTACGCCTGCGCACGCTGATCGTTCTGCGCTGGGTCGCCATCGTCGGCCAGATCACCGCCATCACCATTGCACAACGCTGGTTCAGCCTGACGCTGGAACTTGGCTGGTGCTACATCGCAATCGGCACATCGATCATCGCCAACCTTGTGGCGATCTTCGTTTACCCGGAAAACAAACGGTTGAGCGAGGGCGAGGTATTCCTGATGCTACTCTTCGATATCGGCCAGCTTGGGGTTCTGCTCTACCTCACAGGCGGGCTGCACAACCCCTTTGCACTGCTGGTGCTGGCGCCGGTGACGATCTCGGCCACCGCGCTGCGGATGCGCTCGACACTGGTACTGGGCGCCGTCGCCATCGCCGCAATCACCACCCTTATGTTCTTTCACATCCCCCTGCGCACCGAGCAGGGGTTCATCATGCGCATGCCCGACGTGTTCTTGTTCGGCAACTGGATGGCGATCGGCATCGGCATCGTGTTCATGCCCATCTATGTCCGCCGGGTAACCCACGAGGTTCACGCCATGAGCCAGGCGCTGCTGGCCACCCAGATGGCGCTGGCGCGCGAGCAGAAGCTGACCGATCTGGGCGGTGTCGTGGCCGCCGCCGCGCATGAACTGGGCACGCCGCTGGCGACGATCAAGCTGGTGAGTGCCGAGCTGATGGACGATCTTGCCGATCACCCCGCTCAGCACGAGGATGCTGAACTCATCCGCGACCAGGCCGACCGCTGCCGTGACATCCTGCATTCCATGGGCCGGGCCGGAAAGGACGACCTGCACCTGCGCCACGCGCCGCTCGGAGAGTTGATCCGTGCGGCGGCCGAACCGCATATGGACCGGGGCAAGACCGTGCTGATCGACCTGTCACCGGGGGCTGGCGCCAACCCGGCGCACCCCTCGGTCGCCCGCCGGCCTGAGATCATACACGGGCTGCGCAACCTGGTGCAGAATGCGG
>JAAELR010000195.1 GCA_024226455.1 Paracoccaceae bacterium | reverse complement strand
TCGCGGCAGGGAAAGAACCGGGTCAGAATCATCCGGTGCAGGTCTTTGTGCAGGAAGAGGGCGGATCCGGCAAGGCCGACTCCTCTGTTGACAACGATGCCGCTCCCACGAAAATAAGTTACGTAACCTTGACCCGCTTCGCGGCCCGGCAGCTCTATGCCCCGGCCCGGCTGCTGCGGGACAGCCCCGGTATCGTGCGCACCCCCGTGGCACGCGATCCCATCGACCTGCTGCGCGGTGGCGCCATCGACGCTCGACCTTTGGTGGCCTGGCGGGCAGGGGGGTACTACCTAACTGCCGTCAAGCTCACCAATCGAACCGGGCAACCCCGGATCCTGGACCCCCGCGCCCTTCGCGGTACCTGGTTGACGGCGACCTTCCAGCACCATCGCCTGCTGCCCAAGGGCGATGAAGCGGATACCACAGTCCTCTATCTGATTTCAGCCCGGCCCTTCAGGGTCTCTTTCCAGGCGGCGCCATGACCATCGCAACCGGTAACCGACTCCTACCCGTTCTGGCGGCTGGCGTGCTGCTGATGCTGGTGTTT
>JAAELR010000194.1 GCA_024226455.1 Paracoccaceae bacterium | reverse complement strand
TCGCGGCCCGTTTTTCAAACAAAAACGCCCGCGGCATCGCGGGCGGTGTCGGTATTGGTCGGGCTAGCAGGACTTGAACCTGCGACCTTCCGTCCCCCAGACGGACGCGCTACCAGACTGCGCCATAGCCCGACGTGACCGCCCTTTTACCTGATATGGCGCCCGGGGCAAGAGCAGAAAACTGCCCCGTTATGCCTGCCGTTCAGCCCTGATCCTGTTGCGGCGCGTCCGAACTCATGCGCTGGCGCAGAGCGGCCAGCTTGTCGAAAAGCGGGCGAAGGACCGTGGCGTCGGCGGCGGCGCCGCTGTCGAGGCTTTGCAGGATTTCCGGAACGACAGAAGGCACGACCACCGGGTCGGGCAGTGGCTGCAAGGTCGGCACTGGCGGGCTGGCGGCCTCGGGCTCTGGGCTGGCCGGCTGTGACGGTTCGGGAGCTGCCGCCGGCGATGCAAGATCGGGCTCGGGATCAGGTGCGGCTGGTTTAGGTTTCGGCTCGGCTGTCTCTGACTGCTCTGCCGGGGTGGCTGGTTCGGTTTTTTCGGCGACGGGTGCGCCGATCGTTGCCGCCGCATCGCTTTCACCATCCCGGGGCGCGCGCAGGAAAGAGGGGATCGCGGTTTTCGCGGGTGATTCGGGTTCTGCCGCCGTTTCGGGTTCGGGCGCTGTCACCACTTCCGGCGCGACCGGCGTCTCGTGTGGCGGGTCTGGCATGGCCGCTGCGGGTTCTGCCGGTGCCGCCCGGGGTTCTTCGGTTTTAGCCGCCGGGGTGGGTTCAGCCGCCGGTTCCGGCGCAGGATCCGGCACCCGGGACAGTTCGACAACGTTGTCGCCGGTTTCGGGGGCTGGGGTGGGCTCTGACCTTGCGCCATCTACCGGGGGGGAGAACGCCGAGACGTGCTTAACCCCTTCTTCGCGAAGGATTTTCTGCACGCCGCGAATCGTCAGGCCATCCTCGTGCAGCAATTTCTTTATGCCACCGAGCAGCGCCATGTCGGTCGGCCGGTAATACCGCCTGCCGCCAGCGCGTTTCACCGGTTTCACCTGGGAAAACCGGCTTTCCCAGAACCGCAATACATGGCTGGGCGCGCCCAGCCAGTCGGCGACCTCGCTGATCGTGCGGAAGGCGTCGGGCGATTTGGTCATTTTGTCAGTGCCTTAGCGCTTGTTCCCCGCGGCGACCCGGTCTTTCATCAGATGCGAGGGGCGGAAGGTCAGCACCCGTCGCGGCGAGATCGGGACCTCTTCGCCGGTTTTCGGGTTGCGGCCCACGCGCGCGGCCTTGTCGCGCACCGAAAATGTGCCGAAGGAAGAGATCTTGACGGTCTCTCCGTCAACCAGCGCGTCGGACATGTGCTGCAAAACACCCTCGACAAGCTGCGCCGATTCGTTGCGCGACAGCCCCACTTCGCGGAACACCGATTCGCTCAGGTCCATTCTGGTCAGCGTTTTGTCACTCATGCCGGTTCCCCTGTTTTCTGAGTGACATTAGGAGGCTGGCAATTTCAGAGTCAATATCAATGGCTTGTCGCGCCGGGCGTTTGTGGCATTACCAGCGCAGCGCAACGGCGCCCCAGGCCAGCCCGCCGCCGATGGCCTCGGTCACCACCAGTTCGCCTTGCTTGATCTTGCCCTCGGCCACGCCGACCGACAAAGCCAGCGGGATCGAGGCGGCAGAGGTGTTGCCGTGATCCTGCACCGTGACGATCACGTCCTTCATCGGGTGGCCCATCTTCTGGGCGGTTGCCTTGATGATCCGGTAGTTGGCCTGATGCGGCACGATCCAGTCCACATCGGCATCGTCGAGCCCCGCCTTTCGAACCGCGGCATGGGCGGTCTTGGCCAGTTTTTCGACAGCGTGGCGGAACACTTCCTTGCCCTGCATGCGCAGGTAGCCGGTCGAACGCGTGCCGACGCCGCCATCCACATAGAGGATATCGCGGTAGCGCCCGTCAGAGTGCAGGTCGGTCGACAATATGCCGCGGTCCTGCGGTGTGCCGGCGCCCTGCTGTGCCTCCAGCACCAGCGCTCCGGCGCCGTCGCCAAACAGCACGCAGGTCGACCTGTCGGACCAGTCCATGATGTGGCTGAAGGTCTCGGCTCCGATCACCAGCACCCGTTCGGCCTGACCCGAGACGATCAGCGCGTTGGCGTTGGATAGCGCGAAGATGAAGCCGGCGCAGACCGCCTGCACGTCAAAGGCGAAGCCCCGGGTCATGCCCAGTTCGGCCTGCACCATGGTCGCGACAGAGGGGAAGGTCAGATCGGCGGTCGAGGTCGCCAGCACGATGGCGTCGATATCGCCCGGCTCGAGCCCGCCATTGTGCAGTGCGGCACGGGCGGCGCGGGTGGCCAGGTCTGACGTGCACTGGCCGTCGGCGGCGATATGGCGCCGCTCGATACCAGAGCGCGCCCGGATCCAGGCGTCGGTCGTATCCAACGATTGTTCAAGTTCGGAATTCGGAACCACTCGGTCGGGAAGGTAGTGCCCGATCCCTCGGACGATGGCGCGTATTGTCATTTGTCCTCACCGGTCCCGGGCTCATCCACGGCGGTATCCTGACGCGCCAGTGTAGCGGATGCAACCCGCGCCGCCAGCCGGGCGCTGAACTTCGACTGGGCCAGGTCGAAGGCAAGCTTGATCGCGGCGGCGGTGCCCGTGGCGTCAGCACTGCCGTGGCTTTTGACCACCGTGCCGTTCAGGCCGAGAAACACGCCGCCATTGACCCGGCGCGGGTCGATGCGCTTGTGCAGACGGCGCAGCGAGGTAAGGGCCATCATCGCCGCCAGCCGTGACAGCGGCGTGGCGTTGAACGCCGCCTTCAGAAACTCGCGGATCAGCGTGGCGGTGCCCTCGCCTGTCTTCAGGGCGATATTGCCGGTGAACCCGTCGGTGACGATGACATCGACCCGGTTCGAGGGGATGTCGCCACCCTCGACAAAACCGACATAGTCGAATTCACCGGCCGGGGCCGCGGCGGCGATCAGCTCGTTGGCGGCTTTCAGTTCGGCGCGGCCCTTGTGTTCCTCGGTACCCACGTTCAGCAGCCCGATCCGCGGCCGGGTCAGCCCCATGCCGTTGCGGGCATAAGAGGCGCCCATCATCGCATAGGTCAGCAGGTCGTTCCCGTCGGCGCGGATATCGGCGCCGACATCAAGCATCACGTTGAAGCCCCTGGGGTTGCGCGACGGCCAGAGGCAGGCGATGGCCGGGCGGTTGACGCCCTCGAGCTTGCGCAGACGGATCATGCTGACCGCCATCAGCGCGCCGGTATTGCCGCAGCTGATGCAGACCTCGGCCTCGTGGTTGCGCACCGCCTCGATGGCCGACCACATGGATGTGCCCTTGCCGTTTCGCATCACGTGGGACGGCTTGGCGTCCATGGTGACCACGTCTTCGGTGTGGCGTATCTCGCAGCGCCCGTGCAGTGCCCGCCGCCGGGCGACCAACGGTTTCAGCATTGTCTCGGGGCCGTGTAGGATAAACCCGACTTCGGGGGTTTTCTGGGCAAAGCGGGCACAGCCCGCAATGACCGCAGCCGGACCGCGGTCGCCGCCCATGGCGTCAACAGAGATGACAATGGTGCTGGCGCCGTCAGAGGCGGCAATCTTCGCTGGGATTGGCTGAGCCGCCATGCGCCCGGATAAACAGCCCGGCGCTTACGCCGCGTCCTCCTCGTCGAAATCGACCTCGACGGCGGCGACGATCTCGCGGTCGTCATAATGGCCGCAGGACGGGCAGACGTGGTGCGGGCGTTTCAGCTCTCCACAATTGCTGCATTCCTGCGGGTTGCCGGCGACCAGAGCGTCGTGGCTGCGACGCTGGCCGCGGCGCGATTTGGTGATCTTGTTCTGAGGGACAGCCATGTCACAACCTTGATGTTCGAAGGGCAGTCGCCCAGATGGAAAATCTTGTCTCCGACGCTGGTCCGGCTCGCTGGCCGTACATGTCGGGCGAGGCCGGGAACATACTGCGATTTTCGCTCTGCGCAAGGGGATTCTTGCATGAATTGCGCAGCAATACCCTATTGCCGGGGCCGGTCATTGCCGCAAAGGCCCCCTGGGGGGGAGGGGGCAGTCGCGGGCCCGGCGATGCGGGAGGGTGCAAACATGGTGACTGTGTCCGGGCCTAACACGTGAAGTGGACAGTCATGAACACGGTATTTTAGTCATGTGTCAACGATCTGATGGGTGCTGTCAGACGGATGCGAACCCGTCTCGGAATGGGCAGTGACGCTGTCCCTTATGCCGCGCCAAGTTGACGCCACTCGGCGAGAGCGGCGGCGCGGTTGAGCTTGAATTGGC
>JAAELR010000193.1 GCA_024226455.1 Paracoccaceae bacterium | reverse complement strand
CGCGCGCTCGAGTGCCTGCATCAATTCGGTGAACGCCTGCGTGAAATCCCCCCGGAAAGCATCCGGGTAGTCGGCACCAACACCTTTCGCAAGGCTCGCAAGACTTCCGGTTTTTTGCGCAGTGCCCGGCGCGCCATCGGCCACCGGGTCGAGGTCATTTCGGGCATCGAGGAGGCGCGGCTGATTTATCAGGGAGTGGCGCGAAACCTGCGCCCGGACGGCAAGCAACGCCTGGTGATCGACATCGGCGGCGGCAGCACCGAAGTCATCATCGGCAAGGGGTTGAAGCCAATTTGCATGGAGAGTCTGCCGGTCGGATGCGTCGCCTCCGTAAGTGAGTACTTTCCGCGGGGGCGCATCACGCGCAACAATATGCGGGACTGCCAACTCGCCGCGATGCGGGAATTCGAACCATTGAGCACGGTCTACCGACAGGTGGGCTGGGATATCGCGGTTGGCGCTTCCGGTACGGTGCTGAGCACCGGGGCGGTGTTGCGCGGGCAAGGCGCCACCAACGGTAACATCCGGGTGGGCGACCTGCATCGCCTGCGCGACGCGCTGATCGAAGCGGGGCACGTCGACAAGCTCGATCTGCCGGGATTGTCGGCGGATCGAGCGGTGATTTTTCCGGCGGGAATCGCGATCCTGTTGGGCGCCTTCGAGGCCCTCGATATCGAACGTCTCGACCCGGTCGAAGGCGCACTGCGCGAGGGCATTCTCTACGACTTGCTGGGGCGAATGAAACACGAGGACACTCGCGATCAAACCATCAACGATCTGGTCGGCAGGTACAATATCGACACCGAACAGGCGAGACGGGTCGAGCGCACGGCCCTGGCCCTGCACGGACAGGTGGCAGACGACTGGCACCTGGACAAGGAAAAACATGCCGATCGGTTGCGCTGGGCGGCACAGTTGCACGAGGTTGGATTGGCTATCGCGCACGCCCGACACCACAAACACGGCGCCTACCTGATCCAGCACGCCGATATGCCGGGGTTTTCACGACAGGAGCAGGAGGTGCTCGCCGGGCTGGTACTGGCGCAGCGGCGCAAGTTGCCGATGAATGTGATGGAGACCTTGCCGATAAGCCGACCGCGCGCACTCAGCCTGGCGACGCTGCTGCGCATCGCGGTGGTGTTGCACCGCACCCGCAGCGATGTCGAGCTGCCGCCCATCCGGGTGCGCGCCGAACACCACACGCTGGAGCTGGATTTCCCCGACCAGTGGCTGGATACGCGCCCCCTGAGCCGCGTCGACCTGGAGCAGGAGAGGCGCTATTTGCACAGCGCCGGAGTCCAGCTCAGATTTCATTGAGGCCGGGTAAGTGAATCGCCAATTGCTGATTTTGCGCCACGCCAAGTCCGACTGGAACGCCGGCGCGAGTACCGACCTCGAACGCCCCCTGAACAAACGCGGCCGCAAGGCGGCAAAGAGAATTGGCCGCTGGCTCGATACCAGTCAATTCGTCCCGGAGTCGATCATCAGCTCCCCGGCGGTACGGGCGCGACAAACTGCCGTTTCGGTGGCGCAAACAGTCGGTTTGCCCGCACAGGCCATCCAATGGGACCCGGCAATATACGGTGCCACTGCCCCAGCCCTGCTGATGGCGATCAGGGAAACTCCGCAATCGTGTCGAAGCGTGATGCTGGTGGGGCACAATCCCGGCCTCGAGGATTTGCTGTTGGCTCTTTGCGGCGACGACTCGCCATTACTTCAAGGCGCTAAGCTGTTGCCCACCGCGGCGCTGGCGGTATT
>JAAELR010000192.1 GCA_024226455.1 Paracoccaceae bacterium | reverse complement strand
CACCTTTGAAGACTTGCACGGCCTGGATCAATTGCCGGGACTTGCCGTTCAGCGCCTGATGGCCGACGGTTACGGATTCGGCGCCGAAGGCGACTGGAAAACCGCTGCGCTGGTTCGCGTCATCAAAACGATGACCGCCGGGATGCCGGGCGGAACCTCCTTCATGGAGGACTACACTTATCACTTCGATCCCAGCGGTCCGCAGGTACTCGGCGCGCACATGCTGGAGATCTGCCCGACGATCGCAGCCGGCAGGCCCTCGTGCGAGATCCACCCGCTGGGCATTGGCGGAAAAGCCGCCCCCGTGCGTCTCGTGTTCACCGCCCCGCCCGGCCCGGCCATCAATGTCGCAATGATCGACCTGGGCGACCGCTTCCGCATGCTGGTCAACGAAGTCGAAACGGTTGCGCCCCAACAACCGTTGCCGAACTTGCCGGTAGCCCACGCACTCTGGTCACCGCTGCCCGATCTGAAAACGGCGGCCGCCGCCTGGATCTATGCCGGCGGGCCGCACCACACGGCGTTCAGTCAGGCCGCAACCAGTGAACACATGGAAGACTTTGCCGAGATGATTGCGATCGACTGCCTGTTCATTGACGGACAGACGCAACTGAGGGATATCAAACGACAACTCCGGT
>JAAELR010000191.1 GCA_024226455.1 Paracoccaceae bacterium | reverse complement strand
GCGGTGAACATGATCTGTTGCAGACGCCGAGGGCATCACTTTCACGTCACGATTGGTGTGGACCTGAACACCGGCCAGCCGGTCGAGGTGTTCTATGCTGACGGGCAACGGATCGGCTCCCAGCTCCAACACGCAATCCAATACGCCTGTGTGCTGATCAGCCTGCTTCTCCAATACGGCGTCGATCACGGCTCTACCGAGAAAAGCCCGTCGAGCGTTCCGGTGCTTGGGCAGCCACAACCGGCCACGGTGATCGGCGTGATCGCCCAGACCGTCAAAGAGGGAGTGACTCGCGGCAGAAATATGGAACGCCGTAAGGCGCTGTTTGATAGTAATAAAAAGGACAATCTTCAGAGTCGCTTACCGAAATAGTTGCGGGGCTTGGTTTCTGAGCCGAGGTTCGATTCAGTCCAACAAAAACACGCAAGGCCCGCCTCTCGGCGGGGCGCCATCATAGTTGGTCCGGATATCCCATATAGCTCCCTGTTTCATTGCCCGACAAAGAGCGATATCCTTTATTCATCAATAGCTTGAGTAGGATGGGACGGGAATTTTGCACGGGATGCGACGGGTGAAGTTGAAACCGGCCCTCTTCAACTTGAATTTGGCCGCTCGATCAAGTTGGCATTTTGTGGGTCTTCGATCAGTTCGGACGGTGGTTTGCTGCTGCACTGGGAGCTGGATGACACCTTTGGCCTGACGGACTTGGCGGAGGCGTTGAACGGCGATCCGCGAACGGGGAAGAATGGCCGCCATCGCCTCGCGGGTTTCCTGAGCCAATCGGCCATTTCGCGGCTGGCTGGATGCGAGGATGTCAACGACGCCTTCGACACACAGGAAGGCGCGTCGGGATCAATCCAACGTACGCGTGAATGGAAAGTTGAGGGGTCAAAAGGCATTTTTTCGGCGATGCAGGGTTCCAATATCCAGTGGTGTCGCCAGAAGCGGAGACAAAAAATACTTGAAGTCGTAGCTCCGGTACCAGTAGCCTCAGCGACGGCAGGCCGTGTAGAGAATGCCGGGTCAAAGTTCCGGCAATAAATGAAATCTCGACTGATGACTTTTTGGGGAGGATACTTACATGCAACGTCTGGTTTTAGCGGCGCTCGCTGCGTTGGGGCTATCGGGTGGCACCCCTGCCCAGGCCCAGAAAGCCCAGGAAAACCCACAAGGAGTGCCAACCGGTTCGGTTTCTGTCTCTGCCATTTGCCCATCCAATTGGTCGCTTCTGGCAAGCTACCCAGGCGTTATCTTAGGATGCTACTGCCCGGCCGCCGCCGCCGCAGGCGTTGTCTGGGGGACGGGCGAGTATACCGCCGATAGTTCACTTTGCACTGCTGCAACGCATGCTGGGGTGATAGGAGGCGGCGGCGGGCCGGTCTGGTCCACCATTGGTGGCGGCCGAAACAGCTTTACGGGCACCACGCGCAACGGCATCTCTAGCAGCGATTACGGTGCCTATGGTTCAACGGCAAGCTTCTTTGGCGCACCCATCTCAGTGCAGGCGCCGGCACCCAACTCGACCTCTTGCCCTAGCACCATGCAAAACCAACCGGATTTCCTGGTATGTTATTGCGACAGCACTGAAACTACCGACGGTACAGTTTGGGGCAACGGTATCTATACCGACGACAGCCGACTTTGCCGCGCAGCGTTACATGCCGGAGTGATCGGGCCAAGCGGCGGCACTGTCAATGTGCGGGTGTTGCCCGGCCAGAACTCCTATTCTGCCTCGACCCGCAACGGCGTCGCCACAACCGCTTATGGCCAATGGGGGCGGTCGTTCGATTTCGTTCGCTGAAGCGCGCATAGTCCATCCTTTCAGACCGAACCGTCCGCTCCTAGAGGCCTTCGCGGGCATCTTCGGCCTGATCAACACACTGCGCGGACCGCCCACGCAGCCCGTGTCAGCATGATGGGCAGGCAAGGGATGCGAAAGCAGCGCGAAGGATGCTGGCGATCGCATTGGTTCTGGAAGGCTCAGATCGCAAGACAGCGGCGGAGACCTGTGGCATGGATCGGCAGACGCTCCGTGATTGGGTGCACCGCTACAATGCCGAGGGGATCGAGGGGCTGTCGAACCGGCATTCGGCAGGCCCGACACCGTTGCTGAGCCCTAACAGAAGGCGGAACTGGCGCAGATTGTCCGTGATGGGCCTGACCCTGCGGTCGACGGGGTGGTCCGCTGGCGCTGCAGCGACCTCAAGCGCAAGATCAAAGACCGCTTTGGCGTGGTCATGCATGAGCGAACGGTCGGTAAGCAGCTTGCGGCGCTCGGGTTTCGCCGTCTGTCGGTGCGCCCCCAGCACCCAAAGTCCGACCCGGCTGCGCAGGAGGCGTTCAAAAAAACTTTGCCGCGACAGTAAAGGGCGCCCTCTCGGAAGAGGCGCGAGGCAAGCCCCTGGAGGTCTGGTTTCAAGATGAAGCCCGGGTGGGGCAACAAGGCACGCTCACCCGGACTTGGGCCGAGCGCGGAACCCGCCCCCGTGCGCCCCGCGATACCCGCTACAAATGGGCCTATATCTTCGGCGCAGTCTGCCCAAGTCGCGGGGCGACCGCTGCGCTGGTCATGCCCTTCGCCAATACCGAGGCCATGAACGCCCATCTGACCGAGATCTCGAATACCGTCGCATCAGGAGCTCACGCCATTCTGGTGATGGATGGTGCTGGCTGGCATGGATCACAGGCGCTCTGTGTCCCGTGCAACATCACCATCGTAACCCTGCCGCCCTACGCGCCAGAACTAAACCCGGTCGAGAACATCTGGGCCTATCTTCGGGCCAACTGCCTCGCCATTTCCGTTTTCGACACATACGACGATATCGTTGCGCGCTGCTGCAACGCGTGGAACTTCTTCGCCAATGATCAAGACCGTGTCCGATCAATCAGTGACCGCGAATACGCTAGAGCGGTCAATTCATAGGGCCGTTGGTATTACTTCATCTCAGTTTTCCGTCAGGACGAATGCGGCCCACAGCCTTTGGGCAGCACCGGCGTTTTTTGCCGCAATGCGGGTGTCGCGCAAGGCGCGTTGCAGGCTAGGGCCGATGATTTGAAAGACAAACTGGGTAAACAATGCGCTGACAAGCCCTCGAATCAGTTCTTCACCCTATCGGATGTGCTTACCGCGGACCCCCTCTATGCGATCGCACAATCCATCAAACCGAAGGACAAGGATCTCAGGGCGCATGCCCAGCACGCGCGCGACGGCAGGGAGTTGGCTGGGCCGAGAGGCATGGAGCAGGGGCGGGAGTATCCTGGGGGCCGATTTCACACAGACTGATAGCAACGCCTTTGTGCATGCCATGATCCGGCTGAACCTGCAGCGCGCCAAGGACGTTTAGTTGGCCAAAGGTCCGTTCAGCATTGGCGTGGGGCGCGCGCGGTCTGCGCGCCCCGCGCTGTTTGGGTCAGAGCTCTATCCGGAACCGTACAAAGCCTTCGGGGCCTTCGCCGGCCTCTTCGATCTTTACGCCCTCGACATCGCCCATATAGGCCTTGGCTGCCGGGCCGGTGTCGAACAGAACCGTGGTCCCCGGCAGCGCCTTGAAGTGCCAGTTGGCGTCTGCCGACGGGTTGATGGTGCCCTGTTCGACGATATAGCGCACGATGACGTCGCGGTTGGTGTCGGGGGCCTCGAAGATGATGGTGTCGCCGGTGCCGGGGAAGCTGCCGCCGCCAGAGGCGCGGTAGTTGTTGGTGGCGATGACGAATTCCATGGCATCGGTCACCGGTTGGCCATTGAAGCTCAGGTTCACGATGCGGTTGGCGTCCGGGTTGATCAGTTCGCCCTTGGGGGCGAATTTCGATGGCTGGCTGAGGTCGATCTCATAGCTGACCCCGTCGATCACGTCGAAATTGTAGCTGGGGAAATCGGGGTTCAGCAAGATCTGGTCCGTGGCCCCGGCCTCGACCTGATTGAACATGCCCGCCGAGCGTTCCAGCCAGTCCTTGACTTGGGCCCCGGTCACCTTCACCGCGCGCACGGTGTTGGGGTAGAGGTACAGATCGGCCACGTTCTTGATCGCCACGTCGCCGGCCGGGACGTCGGTGAAATACTCTGGCCCACCGCGACCGCCTGTCTTGAAGGGTGCTGCGGCAGAGAGGATCGGCAGGCTTGCATATTCGCCGCCCGCCAGCATCTCGGCGATGTACCATTTCTGGGCGATCGAGACGATCTGCACCGAAGGGTCGTCGGCCACCAGCGCAAAGTAGCTGTGCAGCGGGGCGCTGGTCTTGCCGACGGCGCGGCGGATATAGGCCAGGGTTTCGTCGTGGTCCTTTTGCACCGCGGCCAGCACCGCCGCGTCGCTTTCGACCAGCGCGGTATAGGAACGGTCCTCGTTGCGTCTCGAGATCGGACGGGTAGAGCTTTCGTGGCTGACGACGCGCCATTGGCCGCCGGAGCTTTCCAGCATCAGGTCGATAAGGCCCAGATGGCTGCCCCAGAACCCGCCCATGGCGGCGGGTTTGCCGTGCAGCGTGCCCTTTTCGGCATCGACCGGTCCGGCGGTCTGATGTTTCGGGCCGGGAAAGACCAGGTGCTGGTGGCCGGTCATGACGGCGTCGATGCCATCGACCGCGGCCAGCGGGACAGAGGCGTTTTCCAGCATGTCGCCGGTCGCGGGGCCGATGCCGGAATGCGACAGCGCGATGATGATGTCGGCGCCCGCCTCTTTCATTTCCGGTACATAGGCGCTGGCGGTGGCGACGATGTCGCGCACTTGCACGTTGCCTTCCAGATGCCGACGGTCCCAGTTCATGATCTGGGGCGGGGTGAAGCCGATGATGCCGACCTTCAGGGCATGTGACGCGCCGGAGCCGTCGGTGACGGTGCGGTCGAGGATCACGTAAGGCTTGAACAGGGTGGTGTCGCCCTGCGGCGTCGCGCCCAGTTCGGTGGCCACGTTCGACAGCACCACCGAGAACCTGGCGCCCGCCATCGACTTCATCAGGAAATCGAGCCCGTAGTTGAACTCGTGGTTGCCGATGGTGGCGGCGTCGAAGCCTACGGTGTTCATGGCCTGCACGATGGGGTGCATGTCGCCGTCCTTCATGCCGCGCTCATAGGCGACGTAGTCGCCCATCGGGTTGCCCTGGATCAGGTCGCCATTGTCCAGCAGCATGGAGTTGGCGGCCTCGGCGCGGATATCTGCGACAATCGAGGCGGTGCGGGCCAGCCCGACCGTGTCGCGGGGCTTGTCCGAGTAGTAGTCATACGGGAACACATGCACATGCAGGTCGGTGGTTTCCATCAGGCGTAGGTGCACCTGGTTACCGGCGGCGCGGGCGGAATAGGGATGAAGCGCGATCAAGGAGGCTCCTGCGGCAGTGCCGGAGAGAAATGTCCGGCGGGTCAGATCGGGTCTGGTCAGTCTGGTCATGGCGGTAGCTCCCAATTGGCTTTGTTGTCGGATCTGGGCCCGGCGTGACCGTGTGGTGATACCCAGGCACGCCCAGGTCATTCGCTGACCTTATAGCGGGTGTCGCCGGCTGGCCAGACCCGGCGGTTGAAACGCCGCGTCCCGCGCCCCGGCGAATTGCGCTTTTTCCGGGGCCGTGCGACATGGGACGCGATCGGCAGGAGGGGCGGATGGAAATTGCGGAGACCGTGACATTCGGCGGTTCGGGGCTGAACCGGGCGGCCGAGTTGCGCGGCAAGGCGGACGAGATCGCGTTGCTGATGCAGGACGGGCGGGCGCGCGGGCTGCCGATCTGGCGTGGCAAGCCGCTGTTTGCCGGTACCGGCCGCGACCGGGCCGGATGGCTGGAGATCGGGCACCAGGTGCTGGACCACGCCGCCGGGGCGCCGGTGTTTCTGGGGCTGGACGAGGGCGGGCCGCGGTTCGGATATGACATATCCGCGTGGCAGCCAGAGCAGCTGCCCGATACGCTTGGGGCGTTTTTCGACTCTTCCGAGCAGGTGCATCCCGGGCTCGGGGCGGATTTCGCCTTTGCTGAGTTGCGCGGGGTGATGACCCGGATCGGCGCGCGCGACGCCGAGTTGATCGTGACCGCGAAGGCGGTGCTGAACTGGCACCGGCTGCACGGTTTCTGTTCCGCCTGCGGCCAGCCCAGCGTGGTTGGCATGAGCGGCTGGCAGCGCGACTGTCCGGCCTGCGGCGCGCATCATTTTCCGCGCACCGATCCGGTGGTGATCATGCTGATCACGCGTGGCAACAAGGTGCTGATGGGGCGCAGCCATGGCTGGCCCGAGGGGATGTATTCGCTGCTGGCCGGGTTCATGGAGCCGGGCGAGACCATCGAAGGGGCGGTGCGCCGCGAGGTGTTCGAGGAGTCGGGCGTGAGGGTGGGCAGGGTCGGCTATCTTACCTCGCAGCCCTGGCCGTTTCCGTCTTCGCTGATGCTGGGCTGCCAGGGCGAGGCGACAAGCGACGAGATCTGCATCGACCCCGAAGAGATCGATGACGCGCTGTGGATCACCCGCGAAGAGATGATGGATGTGTTTGCGGGCAACAGCCGCCGCCTGAAACCGGCCCGCAAGGGGTCTGTTGCGCATTTCCTGATTTGGCACTGGCTGGCGGACAGGTTAGACTGACCGCAACAACAATAAGAGAATGGGGCAACGGGCATGAGATTTTCAACCAGTGAAGACATTGAGGCGCCGATCGACCATGTTTTCAGGTCGGTCACCGATTTCGACGGCTTCGAGCGCCAGGCGCTGCGGCGCGGGGCCGAGGTGCAGCGTATCGACACGATGGGCAAGACGGGCCTCGGCTCTGAATGGCAGCTGCGGTTTCCGTTCCGCGGCAAGATGCGCGACGTGTCGGCCCGAATTGTCCAGTACAATGCGCCGAACGGCTTTCAGGCACAGACCGTTTCCGGCGGGCTCGAGGGGCTGGTCGTGCTGGAGCTTGTTTCCCTGTCGCCTCGGCGCACAAGGATGCAGGTCTCGATCGACCTGAAGCCGACGACGCTGGCGGCACGGCTGATGATCTCGTCGCTGAAGTTCGCCAAGGCGAACCTCCACAGGCGGTATTCCAACCGGGTCTGGCAATTCGCGCAGGATGTCCAGGGCAAATACCAAAACGCCATGTAGGTCCCGGACATCTTGGCTGATAGAGGGCGGCGACGGCATCCAAGGACCCGCCACGCCCCGTTGCGAAAGGCTGTGCCATGCGCGCTGACTATGAAATGATTTCCCGATCCGTTGCGGCTCTGACAAGCAACGAAAGCGACGAGGTCGCGCTGATGGCCACCGTGGTCTGCGAACTGCATCACGCCGACGACCGGTTCGACTGGACCGGGTTCTACCGTGTCACAGAGCCCGGCCTGCTGAAGATCGGCCCCTATCAGGGCTGCCACGGCTGCCTGGTGATCCCGTTCTCAAAAGGCGTCTGCGGCGCGGCCGCCCGGACCGGACAGGCGCAGATCGTGGCCGATGTAGAGCAATATCCCGGCCATATCGCCTGTTCCGGCTCGACCCGGTCAGAGATCGTGCTGCCGGTGCGCAACGGCGCCGGCGGCCTGATCGGGGTACTGGACATAGACAGTGACGCTCGGGATGCGTTCAGCCAGGCGGATGCCGATGCGCTGGGCAGTATTCTGGCAATGGTATTCAGGAATTAGGAAGGAACCGACATGGTTACCGGAAGCTGCCTGTGCGGCGCGGTCGGGTTCGAGATCGAAGGCGACCTGCCGTCGGCCAATGCCTGCCACTGCACCCAGTGCCGCAAGCAGTCGGGGCATGTCTGGGCCTCGACGGATGTCGCGCAATCGGCGCTGCGGCTGACCCGCGAGGACGGGTTGTGCTGGTACCGGTCGTCGGAAAACGTGCGCCGCGGGTTCTGCGGCAATTGCGGTTCGTTCCTGTTCTGGGACCCCGCCACCAGCGACGAGATCGCCGTTGCCATGGGCGCGCTGGACACGCCTACGGGTGGCAAACTGGAAAGCCATATCTTTGTGGCCTTCAAGGGCGACTATTACCAGATCGATGACGGCCTGCCGCAAAACCAGACCTGATGGACCACACCTATGCCCCGCCCGATACTCCGCTGTCGGTGATCCATGCCGACCATGAGTTGCTGATCGTCGACAAGCCCTCGGGCCTGCTGTCGGTGCCGGGCAAAGGAGAGCATCTGGCCGATTGCCTGCTGACCCGGGTGCAGCAAGTCTATCCCGAGGCGCTGCTGGTGCACCGGCTGGACCGGGATACGTCCGGCGTCATGGTGTTCGCCCTGACCCGCCACGCGCAGCGTCACCTGGGGTTGCAATTCGAAAAGCGCCAGGTCAGGAAGACCTATGTCGCAAGGGTTTGGGGGAGGCTGGAGCCCAGGACCGGCACCGTCGATCTGCCGCTGATCGTCGACTGGCCGAACCGGCCCCTGCAGATGGTCGACCATGAGGCCGGCAAGCCGACGCAAACCGACTGGCGGGTTCTGCGATACGGCGATCAGGAGACGCGGGTGCGGCTGACGCCGAAGACCGGGCGCAGTCACCAGCTGCGGGTGCATATGCGCGAGCTGGGCCATCCGATACTGGGCGATCCGTTCTATGCCACCGGCCCGGCGCGCAGCTTTGCACGCCTGATGCTGCATTCCGAGAGCCTGCGGCTGCGCCATCCGGACGGAGGCATAGGCATGACGTTCAAGGCGAAAGTGCCGTTTTGACAAGCGGTGCCCGCGGCGCAGGCACGTGACGGCGCGACCGCGTTCGGGGTGGTAACTCTCTCGCGACGATCCCGCACCCCGTCTATGGCGGGCGTTCCCGCCTTCACGCGCAGGCGCGGGGTGCGTATCTGGGAACGCCGCTTGAAGTCCCGCTCAAAGCTTCAAAGAACCACCCCCTTACCAAAGAGCAGAAAACCTACAACACGTGGCACGCCAAGCTTCTCATCGGCGTAGAGCACGGAATTTGCCGCATGAAGAAGTTCAGGATATTTGCTGATATTCATCGCTACAATGGCCAAGCAGATATGATTGCCAAGAATGTAGGGGCTCTGGCAAACCTGAATCTGAAGACAGCGTGATCGAATGGGTAGGGATAACCTC
>JAAELR010000190.1 GCA_024226455.1 Paracoccaceae bacterium | reverse complement strand
GGTGGACAGATCGATGGCGCCGCTGGCGCTGACGTTCAGGTCGTCGGCCGTAACCAGGCCGCCGCTGACGTCGCCCGCCTGGGCGTCCAGGATCACGTCGCCCGCACCGGTCGCCCGAACCTCGGTACCGATACTGATGCCGCCGCCGGTGCTGGTCAGGCTGATGTCGTTGGCTTCGGCGTCGGTCACGGACACGACACTCTCGGCCGTGACACTGCCGCCCGCCTCGACGACGATGGCGCCGTTGCCGCTCCGGACGCTGGTGAGGGTGACGGCGTCGCTCTCGTCGATGTCTATGCTGGTGCCCGACAGGGCCGTCACACTGGCCACGGTGGTGGACAGATCGATGGCGCCGCTGGTGCTGACGTTCAGGTCGTCGGCCGTAACCAGGCCGCCGCTGACGTCGCCCGCCTGAGCGGCCAGGATCACGTCGCCCGCGGTCAGACCCGCGTCGACCTCGGTGGCCACCGTGATGCTGCCAGTATCGCTAGTCAAGGTTATGTCATTGGTATCCGCATCAGTTAGTGATACCACTGAACCGATGCCAAGACTTCCAGCGGCCGACAGGTCAATGGCGCCATCGGCGGTGCTTGCACTGGTCACCGTCAGTACGCCAAGACCACCCAGAACCACGTCGCCCACACCGGTGGAGTTAGCCGTCACCGTGCTGCCGGCTGCCAATTCGAGCCTTCCAAAGGCATCGATACTCATACCCAACGTCGGGTTACCCCCTATCTCGTCATGAGCTGTAAGGGTGATCCCCCCGGCTGCGTTGAGATCCACCACCTGATCGTCCTGGAGGTCATTAATAGAACCAAGCGTCGCCTCCACCGCAATCGTCGCGGCCCCGGCGTCCATGAATCCAATGACCACGTCCATTCCCGCGGTCACATTGATGCCGCCAGAGGCACTCACGCCATCCACCAAGATGTCATCACTCTCGACGATGGTCAGCGTAGTTCCCGCAAACCCACCAAATCTATTCACCGCGGTGGTTAAATTGATGGAGCCTCCGGCTACCGCGATCAGCTCGTCACCGGATACCTCACCGCCAATCAGATTGCCGCCAGCCGATAGGTCCACTAACAGTCCACCACTATGAACCGCCCCAAGGGTTAAATCATCGGTCTCACGGATGCGGATGTCGCCAGATGCCGTCGCGGTGAGGTCATTCGCCGTGGTAAATAGGTAAATGAAACCGCCCGCGGAGAGGGTGAGGTCGTCGCCGGTGGCAGTTACGCCCGTTATATCTCCCTGCGCATCAAGGTGTACGTCACCGGCCACCCCTGCGTCCAACGTCCCGGTCAGCCCGATATTACCGCCGCTACTGGTTAGGCTGATGTCGTTGCCATCTGAGTCCGTGGTGGACAGAACGGAAATCACGCTGATATCGGCCGCGGCAAGGAGATCCATCGCGCCATTCGTCATCTCCACGTCCCTCAGGATTATGCCACCAAGCCCCGCCAGCATGAGATCACCCGCCAGGGTCGAGCGTGCCGTCAGATCCGTACCATCGGCTAGCTCCAGCCGACCTTGCCCATCCGTGGAG
>JAAELR010000189.1 GCA_024226455.1 Paracoccaceae bacterium | reverse complement strand
AGCGCGTGCCCCGGGTGGCAGCATGGATACCGACGCAGCCCGCCGAGCAATGATCGACCGCGACAAAGACAGCGACCTGCCGCCCTGTGCCCAACAGCGTGGCGGTCATATCCGTGCCCCACATCTCGTCGATGCTATCGGAAATCTGATCCCTTTCCGATCGCGTGAGGTGAAGATATCCTGGCATGGCAACATCGCTTTCTTGTGTGACAACAAGCGGATATCAAATCCGCCGGCGATGTTGCACTTCACGTCTGAATTCACCGGCATCTAACATGGGGCGTGCTCTTCGATGTCACCCAAGACAGGGTTCTTGCCTACGAAACATATGGCGAGAAGGGCGACATAACGGGTGCCTGTGTTTTTGCATTTCCTTGCAGGCGTGAATCAAGGTTTGGGATCACAGGAGAATTGAATTTCCATGCCCAGACCGGGATTCCCGCTTCTTGGTGATTGTGATGCTGAGAGCTGCCGCAGATTGGCAGCAGGGGCCAAGGATGTTCGCCAGGCCCACAGGCGCCTGTCGCTGGCGGCAGCTTGTGATGGTCATGAGCCGGGCCGCCCACGCCATCCCGGGCAGGACAGCGAAATCAGAAATGGACCTCGCCCGAACTCTTGCCGATACAAGCCGGCATCTGCCCGATGACGTAGAACGCCGACACCGTGAGCAACGCTGGGCCCGATATCCGGATACCCGCAAGCGCCCGGCGCAGGAACGTTGCCGTTCCTTCGCGGCGGGTCGTCACGAGTTGGGGTCGATGATGCGCGGCGCGATGAATATCAGTATCTCGGTCCTCGCGACCTCGGTATTGTTGTTGCGGAACATCCGCCCGATCAGCGGCACATCACCGAGATCCGGCGGCGCGTGCCTTTTCCTGAGTTTCCGGAAGCCGTTCAGAAACAGCCCCACGCCATCCATGATCAGCAACGGGCGCGGGGGCTCCCTCAAACCCTCCAACAGGGCCGTTTCGCCGTTCGGGACGGTAATCCGGGTGGTGATCTGCTGCCTTTTGACGTCCGCAAAGACCAAGCCTATCGGCGGGCCCGGATCTTTCGCCACGGTCTGCACCACACGCGGTGTGACCATTACCATCGGGCCCGGCAAGTACGCACTGCGATTGATCGGCGGCCCCAGCACCAGGTCATTCGGTTTGAAACCCTTCACCAGCTTCCTGAGATAGGTCAGATCCAGCCTGGCGAACGCGCCCGGATCATTGGTGTCCTCCACCTCAAACTGGTTGTTGTTTTCCCCCGCCACGACCGGGGCTGCGCTGGCGGCGGCAAGCCCCGCTGTGAAACTGCGTCTGGTAATGCTGGCCATGGCGATCCCCTCGATTGCGATATGCCCGGGCGCCGTGGTGGGGCTGCCGGTCCCCGGCCCTTTGCGGGCCATGGTGAACGGCAACCGGGGCGGCGGCGCGTCGATGCGGGTCAACCCCTTTGGGGGCAGCATAGCAGATGTGCCGCCGAAATCGCCCGACCCATTTCGTCGCGGTGACAGATCGGCCCGGAACGATCCACCCATGGCATTGACCAAATGGAACTGTTCTTGCAAAAGTAGCGCGGAATTATTTGAGGACGAGCGGTGCAGCCCAAAGGTTTCTGGTCCTACGCGCGTGGTGACGACACGCATCTCGATGGTGTCCTGACCAGCCTTCGTGAACGGCTGGAGGGCGAGGTTTCCATGCTGCTTGGCCACGATGTCGATATCTTTCAGGACATCCACGACCTGCGCACCGGTGACCGCTGGGCCGACAAACTGCGCGGTGAGCTGACCCGGGCGGCGTTTCTGATCCCGGTGCTTAGCCCGCGCTTTTTCAACCGGGACTGGTGCCGCGAGGAAACGCTGACATTCCTGCGGCTGGCAAGTGAGAACGGGGTCACGCCGTTGGTGTTTCCGATCCGGTTCGTCGAGTATGACGACGATGAAAGCTGCGAGGTGCAGGTGGCTCTGAGGCCGTTCCAGTACGAGGATTTCAGCCAGTGGCGGTTCGAAAGCGACCCGACGGCGAAGGCGCGGCTGGAGAATGGCTTTGCCAGGGACGTCAAGGACCAGTTGAAACTGCCGCGCAAACCGGCGCCGAAAACTGTCGCCGCGCCGGACCGGGTGCGGGAAAAACCCGCGCCCATCAGCGATACCGCCGAGGCGCAGGCACCGGCCAGACCGACGCCGCGCAAGGTGGTGCAGGAACTGGTGGTGGACCAATGGCCCGACGACGGGGAACACAGCACGATCAGCGCGGCGATAAAGGCCGCCAAGCCCGGCGCCCGCATCCTGATCCGCCCCGGAACCTACTTAGAGAATCTGGTGCTGGACAAACCGCTGGAACTGATCGGAGAGGGTGAGCGGGACGAGGTGCTGGTGGCGGTGACCTCGGGGAATGCCCTGCAGGTCAGCGCATCGCTGGGCCTGGTGCGCAACATGCGCTTCCTGCGTGGGCAGGGAAAGGGCAATGATGTCGCCGCTTGGGTGACTGCCGGGCGCTGTGT
>JAAELR010000188.1 GCA_024226455.1 Paracoccaceae bacterium | reverse complement strand
TAATTACCTTTGTGGACGTCCAGTCCAATGTAAGTCGCTTTGTTCATTCGTGTTTCCCTTTCGAACTACTCTGTGTTCGTCAGGAAACCACATTTGCGGCCCGTGCGCCGCAAAACGCTCATCTGGTCTTTGGTTATTCCTTCTCCAGATCCTGCGCCAGCCGAAAGCCGATGCGCCGTGGTGCATCGTCGGCCTGGGTCTTGGGCAGAGCCCGCAACAGAACGTTCAACTGCGACACATGCTGGATCAACTGGGTCTTGGTGCCCTCGGGATCGGTGCCGTAGAAGGTCACGATATCAGGGTCGAAGAACCCCACGCCCTCGATCATGATTACCCCGGCATCGGTGCCGGTGAAGCCCATCGCCACCTCATGCTCGTTGTCGAGCTGTTCCTCGAAGTTCTTGATGTAGAGGATAAGCCGCTCATAGGCCCATTCGGCGGGGCTTTTCTCTTCGAGCGGGGTCCGCGCCACCGCCTCGGGCAGCGGTTTGGTCTCGGCGCAATCGGCCTCTGGGTCGGCATGCACCGCGCGAGACCGCGGCAGCGCATGCGCCTCGTGCACCTCAGCGGTGGTCATGATGTCGTCGTCCATGGTGCGCTACCCCCTCTGCCACAGCCAGGCGCCATCTTCGCGGCGTCGGCGCCTGACCTGCCCAAGATGCAACAGATGGTTGAGATGCGCCACCGCCTCGACCAGCGCCAGGCCGTATTCACCCTCGCCGATCTCGCGCATGAACAGTGCTTGAAAACACTCAGCCGCCGGGTGCGGGGTCTGCAGCAGTTCCAGCAGCCTGCGAAGCGCGCCGTGGTGATTGTCGATCAGCTGCCGCATGCGCGTGGGCAGACCGGTGAAGGGCAGCTTGTGGCCGGGCAGCACCAGTTGACCGTCGCAGGCATACTGGCGCAACCGCTCGCACGACTCCAGCCATTCGGCCACCGGGTCGGCCTCTGGCTCGGTGGCGTAGACCCCGAGGTTGGGCGAAATCGACGGCAAGAGCTGGTCGCCGCCGATCACCAGTTCGCCGTCGCGCGACCATAGCGTGGCATGTTCCGGTGCGTGGCCGTTGCCGATATGCACGTCCCACAGTCGGTCGCCCAGATGGATCGCGTCGCCCTCCTTGATGCGCCGGAACCCCAGTGGCATGGGGGCCACCACGTCGGAAAAGTTGAACGGTCGCTCGGCGCGCCGTTTTGCCAGTATCGCCTTGTCCATCCCGGCGCCACGCCAATAGTCTAGGGTTTCGCTGGTCGGCACTGCCTGTTCGTCCAGAACCAGCATCCGCGCCATCAGCCAGGCGGTCCGCGTGGTGACCAGTTCCGCGCCGTGTTCGGTCTGAAACCACCCCGCCAGCCCGATATGGTCGGGATGGTGATGCGTCGCCACCACCCGCCGCACTGGCTTGCCGCTGAGCGGGCCGTTCAGCAGCGAGCTCCAGCCCGCCCGGATGCGGCGGCTGTCGAACCCGGTATCGACGATGGTCCAGCCGTCGCCCTCGTCCAGCGCGTAGCAATTGACGTGGTCGAGCTTCAGCGGCAGCGGCAGACGCAGCCAAAGCACCCCCTCGGCAAGCTCGACCGCCTCGCCCTCGGCGGGGGGCTCGGTATGCGGATAGTTCAGCGGTGCGGCTCCATCCATCACGAGGCCATCTCCTGAGCCGACAGCGTGTAAAGCCCCTCGGCCCCCGCGCGCGCATGGGTGCAATACCCGGCATGCTCTGGCAGCAGGCGCAGGATGTGGAACCGCGCCAGGGCCTGGCGCGCACCGCCGGGTTCGGCCTGCGCCGCCCTCAGGTGGAAATGCGCCCCTAGCACCCGGGCGAAGCCGCGCAGAAATGGCACGGCACCGGCAAAGCGGTCGTTCATCTGTTGTCCCACCAGCCATTCGGTGGTCTCGCGCAGCGTCTGTGCCGCGGTCCGGACCGCCTGCGCCAACTCCGGCAGCGTGTCCCGCGCCGCCTCGGCCCCCGCCTGAACCTCGTCCAGCAGCCGGCCCGCCGCCTCGCCACCATCCATCATCTTGCGCGCCACCAGGTCCATCGCCTGGATGCCGTTGGTGCCCTCGTATATCGCCGTCACCCTCGCGTCGCGGAAATACTGCGCCGCGCCGGTTTCCTCGATATAGCCCATACCGCCATGCACCTGCACACCCAGATCCGACACGGCAATCCCGGTCTCGGTGCCATAGGCCTTGGCAATCGGCGTCAAAAGCGCCGCGCGGGCCTGCCAGTTCGCGTCGCCCGTGGCATTGCCCATATCGATCGCCACCGCAGTGGCCAGCGCGATGGCACGGGCGGCAAAAAGTTCTGCCTTCATGGTCATCAGCATGCGCCTGATATCGGCATGGTCGAGGATCGTGCCGGTGCCGCCCTCGACGGGCACGCGCCCCTGCCTGCGCTCCAGCGCAAACTCCAGCGCAAGCTGGTACGCGGCCTCGGCACTGCCGACCCCCTGCACGCCCACGCCCAGCCGGGCATTGTTCATCATGGTGAACATCGCCGCCATGCCGCCATGTTCCGGCCCCACCAGCCAGCCGGTAGCGCCGTCATACTGCATCACCGCGGTGGGCGAGCCATGCAGCCCCACCTTGTGCTCCAGCGACACCACCTTCAGGCTGTTGGCCACGCCGGGATTGCCATCCTTGTCCGGGATCAGCTTCGGCACCATGAACAACGATATCCCCTTGGTCCCCGGCACCGCGCCCGGCAGCCGCGCCAGCACTAAATGGCAGACATTAGCGGTAAAATCGTTGTCGCCCCACGAGATGAATATCTTCTGGCCGGTGACCGAATAGGTCCCGTCGCCATTCGGCTCTGCCTTGCTGCGCAGCGCGCCGACGTCAGAACCTGCCTGCGGCTCTGTCAGGTTCATCGTGCCGCACCACTCGCCCGAAATCAGCTTCGGCAGGTAGAGCGCCTTGATCTCCTCGCTGGCGTGATGCTCCAGCGCCTCGATCTGTCCTTGCGTCATCAGCGGGTTCAGTTGTAGCGCCAGACAGGCGGCTGACATCATGTCATTGACCGCCGTCGTGACCGTCAGCGGCAGCCCCATGCCACCGAATTCCGGGGCCGCGCTGGTCGAAACCCAGCCGCCTCCGGCAACCGCGCGGTAGCCATCGGCAAATCTCGGGCTGGTCCGCACAACGCCGTTCTCCAGCCGTGCCGGATGCAGGTCGCCGCTCCGCTGCAACGGCGCCAGCGCTTCCTCGCAAAGCCGCCCCGCCCCGGTCAGGATCGCCTCCACCGTATCGCCATCGGCTTGTGCAAAGCGTTCGACCGCGGTGACCCGGGCCAGCCCCACCACGTGGTCGAACAGGAACCGGAACTCCGGCAGAGGCGCGCGATAGGCCATGTCATTCTCCCGGCTATGTCTTGGCAGGCGGCATGACGCCCGATATGACGTGAGGCTTGATAACACGCAAGCGGATGATGCCGCACACAAGACGCAACGTCACGGGGATCGGCATGCCCGACACCGAGTTTCTCAGCCCCGACGCCGCCGGCCTTGGCCGCGCCGCCACGATCCTGCGCCAGGGAGGCCTGGTGGCCTTCCCGACAGAGACCGTCTATGGCCTCGGCGCCGATGCCAGGAACGACCACTCTGTGGCGCGGATATTCGAGGCCAAGCAGCGCCCCGGCTTCAACCCGCTGATCGTGCACCTGCCCGACCTCGCCGCAGCCCGCGAGATCGCCTGTTTCGACGATACCGCACTGCGGCTGGCCGAAAGCTTCTGGCCCGGCGCCCTTACCATGGTTCTGCCGCTAAGACAGGACGCCGGCATCGCGCCGCTGGTCACCGCCGGGCAGCGCAGCATTGCCCTGCGCGTGCCGGACCATGCTCTGGCCCAGGCGCTGCTGCACCAAACCGGTTGCCCGATAGCCGCTCCCTCGGCCAATCCCTCGGGCCGGATCAGCCCCACCAGCGCGGCCCATGTCGCCTCCGGTCTGTCGGGCCGGATCGAGGCGATCCTCGACGGTGGGTCCTGCCCGGTCGGGCTGGAAAGCACCATCGTCGCCACCGCCCCGGGCCCGACCCTGCTGCGCCCCGGCGGCCTGCCCGTCGAGGCCATCGAGGCCTGCCTCGGCGCCCCGCTGGCCCGTCCGGCCGCCCCCGAAACACCCAGCGCGCCGGGCCAGATGTCATCGCATTACGCCCCGCGGGCCCGGCTCCGTCTGAACGCCACAAAAAGACGCAAAGACGAACTGCTTCTCGGCTTCGGCGCCTTGACCGCTGACCTGAACCTATCGCCCACCGGCGATCTCACCCAAGCCGCCGCCAACCTCTTTGGCTACCTGCATGCACTCGACGCGCAAGGCGCCCCCATCGCTGTTGCCCCAATTCCCGAAACAGGCCTCGGCCGCGCCATCAACGACCGCCTGCGGCGCGCTGCAGCACCGCGCCCCTGACGCGCGGAACGGCCTTGCTTTGTGGCTTCAACCACAGGATCGCGCCCGCCATCGACCCGCACAATGCCAGCGTGACATGTTGCCTCGCGCCCAACTGAACAAAAAGCGCGCGGAAGCGCACATTCTGGTACCGTCGGCCCGGCCTCAGGCCCGTCCCGCCTCGGCACTCAGCAAAAGCGGGTCGATGCCCAGCGATTTCAGCGCCGCCACCCATTTGGCACCGTCGTCGCGGGCAAAGACGATCTCGGGGCTGGCGTCACAGGTCAGCCAACCGTTGCGCTGGATCTCATCCTCCAGCTGCCCCGGCCCCCAGCCGCTGTAACCCAGCGCCAGAATGCGCCGTTTCGGGCCCTCGCCGCGGGCCATGTCCTGCAGGATGTCCAGCGTCGCCGTCATGGCGAACCTGTCATCCACCTTCATAGTCGCATCGTTTGTCGAGTAATCGCCCGAATGCAGCACGAAACCGCGACCATGCTCGACCGGCCCACCGAAATGCACGCCGATGCCGATGCTGCCATCGCCGCGTGGGATATCGAGCTGCTTCAGCAGGTCGTTCATCTTCAGCCCCGGTGCGGGCTTATTGACGATCAGCCCCATCGATCCCTCGCCGGAATGGGCGCACATATAAATCACGCTTTTCTCGAAACGCGGATCGCCCATGCCGGGCATGGCGATCAGAAGCTTGCCGGATAGTTCAGAGGAATCGGGCGTCATGGCACCAGCATAGCCCATGCCGCCCCATGTTGCACAAGAGCGGCATAGCGCCGAAACCCCCTTTCCTCATCCGATTGTGATTTCAGTTTGCGTCGCGAATGCATAGATTGCCTGGTATGCTCAAATCCCTGTTTTCCGCCGTCTTCGGCGCCGCTCTCTTCGGGTCCGCCTGCCTCGCCGCATCCGGCGGATTGTCGCCGGACCAGGTGGCGCAGTTCGACATCCTGCCCGGCTGGCAGACCGAAAGCGGCACCCGCATGACGGCGCTGCGGATCCGCTTGGCACCGGGCTGGAAGACCTATTGGCGTGCCCCCGGAGAAACCGGCATCCCGCCCAGTTTCGACTGGACCGGCTCGGACAACCTCGCCGCGGTGCGGTTCCACTGGCCGGTGCCGCAGGTGTTTCACCAAAACGGCATGCGCACGGTGGGCTACAAGACAGAGCTGGTGTTGCCGATCGAGCTGACGCCGCAACAGGCCGGCCGCGAGATCGAGTTGCGCGCCGCGATCGATCTCGGCGTCTGCCAGGACATCTGCATGCCGGTTTCGGTACGGGTCTCGGCCGATCTCGACGGCGCCGGTGACCGCGACGCGCGCATACGCGGTGCACTGAACGCGCGGCCCGACACGGGCCGCGAGGCCGGCTTGCGCGACATCAACTGCAAGGTGGAACCGATCGCCGACGGGCTGCGTCTGACGGCGCGGATCGAGCTTCCCAGCCTCGGCGCGCGCGAGATCGCGGTTTTCGAACTGCCGAACCCGGCGATCTGGGTCGGCGAGGCCGAAGCGCGGCGCCAGGGCAACACGCTGACGGCGGTATCAGAAATGGTGCCACCCTCCAGCGCCCCCTTCATGCTGGACCGCAGCCAGATCCGCATCACCGTGCTGGGCGCGGGCCGCGCCGTCGATATTCGCGGCTGCGCCGGCTAGGGCCTGTTGATATTCAGGATTCCCCTTTTGGCTGATATCTGATTCAAGCTTCCAAAAGGGAGGCTTGAATGCTGAGTGATCGATTCATGATCAGTGACGAGCAATGGGCTTTGATGGAGCCCCATTGTTTGGGGAAG
>JAAELR010000187.1 GCA_024226455.1 Paracoccaceae bacterium | reverse complement strand
TTTCGACAGAACATCATCATCGCCTATACGATCCGACCCTTCACGTAAAAACAGATCCATCAACCAGCCCCGGAAAACTCAGGCAAAACATAGCAAATCCAGAGCGTCGCGGGAATCTTTTGGTTATGCAGAGGTCTTAGATAGGGGTGCGTTTTTTGATTCCACTGCCTTGTGCTGCGGAGGGAACGATGGATTTTTCGTCACAGGCTTTGAACGAGCGGGGGCCCGCTGATTTCGCGGAAGCAAAACGCGTCGAGGGGCGCGAGGCCGTCTTGACAATCGCCTCGGCATCGGCGGCATTGTTTTTCTGCCGGCTGGCTGTTTCAAAACGCCGGGCAGCGAATGCACAAGCACCTGGAGGAGATCAGCGCATCCGTCGCCGCTGCCCCTGGGCGTTGTCATCATGTACGGTGCGGGCTGGCACAGGTCCGGCGATCTGAACATCGCCCAAAACCTTTCGATCCTGTTCCTGCCATCCTGTTCACCGGAGCTGAATCCGAGCGAGAGTATCCGCCAATACCAACGCCATACATACCTCTCAAAACGGGTGTTCGAAACCTGGGAAGCCAACGTCGATGCATGTTGCGATGCCCGTAACCGCTGGCCGCAGCAAGTCAATCGCGACACGGAACTGAGCCGCTACAGGTCAATGATTTATACCGACGGTATTAGTGGGTAGCTTTGCAATGGCATTGAGGTTTTTTGTCCGTTCAAGCCCGATTCCTGGCCAGCCTACTCCGCCGCCGACCCTTCTTCCCAATGCGTCCCATCACAGAACCGTTTGCTCGCCGAAAACCCGCAACGCCCGAGCGCGATGGCCTGTTTGCACTCGATCTCGTCGGCGTAGGCGTCGGTGACCGGAGAGCACCGATTTGGCGAAAGCGCCGTCGCCGCCGCAGTCGACCGCGACGAAGTTGACCGCTGACGGCAGGGCGGTCAGGCCGTTCGTCGTGGCGATTTCGGCGATGCGGACCCGGGCGGAGGCCACGCTCTCGATGACCTCGGCAAGATAGGCGTCTGCCAGCGCGGCCAGGGCTCCGGCCTGGCTGACCCGGCTCATGCCGAAATGGTTGCGCACCTTGTTGAAGGCCCCGATCAGATCCGGATGCCCGATGCCATAACCCACCCGCGCGCCCGCCATGCCGTAAGCCTCGGAAAAGGTGCGAAAACGGATCAGATTCGGGCTGCTCGCGTCGATCCGGGGCAGATCGCCGGGTGGCAGGAACTGGCCATAGGCCTCGTCAAGGACAAGCACTGTGCCGTCGGGCATGTTGGCGGCCATTTCCTCTATGACATTGCGCGAGTGCCAACTGCCCATCGGGTTGTCGGGATTGGCGAGATAGATCAGTTTCGCGTCGATTTCTGCCGCCTTTGTCAGCAAAGCACCCGGATCTTCGGCGTCGCCCCGGTAGGGGACTTTGTGCAGCGTGCCGCCGAAGCCCGCGACGTGATAACTGAAGGTGGGATAGGCGCCATCGGAGGTGACGATATGGTCATCCGGCCCGGCGGTCACCATGCGCACAAGGTATCCCAAAAGTCCGTCGATGCCTTCTCCGACAACGATATTCTCCGGCGCCACGTCCTTGTGCGCGGCGATCGCGCGGCGCAGGTCGTGGTTTTCAGGATCGGAATACATCCAGGCCTCTGCCACCGCCTGCGCCATGGCGGCGATGGCGCCCGGAGACGGACCGAAGACGGACTCGTTGGCGCCCAACCGGGCGCGTAAACGCTGCCCGAGGGCGCGTTCCGGTGTTTCGGGGCCGACAAAGGGCACAGTGGCGGGCAGGCCGGCGGCAAGCGGGGTGTATCGGGGGCCGGTCATGGGTGGATTTGTGCGCATCCTTGGCGGTGTGGCAAGAGGAAAGGCCGCCGCGGCGTCTTAGGATGGTTGAAGCTATCCATTCCGCCCGGAGGGGTTTCTGAAGATATGGTCTATTGCGGAAACTCGCTGCAGGCTTTGCTGGCGATTGAGAGTATAGGTTTGATGTCGATGAGCCGCGCCGGTGGGGGGGCGCCCCTTGTCGCCAGGCTACCAAAGCTTGCCTTGGTCCTTGGGTTCTCCGAATCCGGACTTCTGTCAACCGTCTGAATTGGACTGATATTATCGAGCTTTCGCTGTCGCGCGGCCGATGAAGACCACCAGCACGGCCGCCGTGCCGAACAGGGCCATTATCAGGCTGATTGCCCGGTTGCTGCCATCGAAAAGTGACGAGGCCAAGACTGCGGCCAGCGCCGCCATGGCCATGGTGGCCGATCCCGCGACCGAGGCGGCGAAGCCCGGCATCTCTTTGGCCGGTTCCAGTGCCGAGGCGAGGCGGTGGGCAGAATCATCCCGAAGGCCAGTACGTAAAGGCAGACCGCGCCCCGGAAAAACTGCAGGCTGGGCTCGGCAAAGTAGAGACCGGCGTGCATCAGGCAGGCAACTGCCAGGAGCGAAAGGGCGATGGTGCCGACCTGGCCCAGGTCGAAGCGGTTCAGCAGGGCGCGGGCGAGGAAGGCGCCGCCGGTGTTGACCAGTGCGGCGATGGCAAAGAGCGCGCCGAAAGCCTCTGGCGAGACACCGTAGCGCTCCTCTGTGACGATGGCGCCAATGGCGCCCAGCGAGGCGTAGCCGCCGAAGATCAGGCTGCCTGCGAACATCGGCAGCAGGAAGGCGCGCGTCGTCAGCAGGTACTTGCCGGCCTGGGCGAGAAAGCCGAAGCTGAACCGCTCTGGCCGCCGCTTGCCTCCGGTCTCTTGCAGCACGATTAGCGTGTAAGCCGCGAAAATCGTGGCAAGAATCGCGAGCGCCAGAAAGCTGGCGCGCCACGAAAACAGAACCAGCAGGCCCGAGCCGAGCACCGGGGCGAACATCGAGGCGATGGTCAGGATCGCGCCTAGCAGCGTCATCAGGCGGGCGGCTTCTGTGCCAGAGACCACGTCGCGCACCATGGCGCGGGCCACGACCGGGGCTCCGGCCATCAGGCCCTGGACGCAGCGGGCGACGAGCAGCAGGTGGAAATCGGGGGCGAAGGCGCAGGCGAGGCTGGCAAGGACAAAGCCGGACAGGCTGATCTTCAGCGCCAGTCGCCGCCCGTAAGCATCTGAAAACAGCCCCAAAACAGCTGGGCAACGGCATAGGCAATGAAATAGACGCCGACCAGCAGGGCGCCGAGCCGTTCCTCTACCCCGAAAGAGCGCGCGACGACGCCGGTGGCGGGCAGGACGATATCCACCGAGACCGTCGTCAGCGCCGTGATTCCGCCCAGAAAAAGGATAGCATCAGAACGGCTTAGCGGGTTCGTCGCGGTCAAGCGACCTCTGCCAGACGGGCCAGCGCGGCCCGGAGCTTGCCGGCTTCCTCTTCCTTTATCGCGGCGTTGGCGCGGGTCTCTTCGACCACCTCTTCAGGGGCAGAGGCGATGAATTTTTCGTTTGAAAGCCGACCTTTAAGGCCACCAAGCTCTTTGCCTAGCTTCACCAGCGCCTTTTCCAGCCGGGCCTGTTCAGCGGTCGCGTCGATGATGTCGGCCAGCGGCATGCCAAAACTGCCGCCCTCGACGGCGATGGTGATGGTGCCCTTGGGCATCTCGTTGATTTTGCTGAGAGATTCGACGCGGGCCAGGCGCTTGATCAGCGTCGCGTTGCTTGCCCACGCGGCCCGGCCGGCGGCGTCCAGGTCGGTGTGCAGCATCGCCACATGCAACCCGTCGGGCACCCGCATCTGGGCCCTGGCAGAGCGTATCCCTTCGATCAGCGAGATCACCCAGTTCATCTCGGTGTCCGCCTTTTCATCAACAAGATCAGTGGCTTGAAAGGTCGGCCAGTCGGCGTGGATCAGCATCTTCTCGCGGCTGGTGGTGGCCTGCCAAAGCTCCTCGGTGATGAACGGCATGATCGGGTGCAGCAGGATCAGGCACTGATCCATGACCCAGTTCATGGTAGCCCGGGTTTCCGCAACGATATCAGGATCTTCCGAGCCCAAAAGCGGCTTGGCGAACTCTACATACCAGTCGCATACCTTGCCCCATACAAAGGCATAAAGCCCGTTGGCGGCGTCGTTGAACCGGAAGGCCTGCATCGCCTCGTCGACCAGTTCGCGGGCCCTGGCGGTCTCTCCGACGATCCATTTATTGGCGGTCTGCAACGTGTCGGACTTTTGTCGGACTTCCGTCGGACCCTTGTGTGCCTCGTAAACCCCGTTCATCTCGGCAAAGCGCACCGCGTTCCACAGCTTGGTGCCGAAATTGCGGTAGCCCTTGATGCGCTCCATATCCAGCTTCAGCACGCCGCCGAGCGCGGCCATGGCGGCGGACGAAAAGCGCAGCGCGTCGGCGCCGTACTGGTCGATGATGTCCAAGGGATCGATGACGTTGCCGGTGGATTTCGACATCTTCTTGCCCTTGGCGTCGCGCACCAGCCCGTGCAGATAGACGGTGTCGAAGGGGATCTGATCGACCACGGAAAGCTGCATCATGATCATCCGGGCGACCCAGAAGAACAGGATGTCCTGACCGGTGACCAGGGTAGAGGTGGGGAAGTACCGCGCCAGTTCCGGCGTCTGTTCGGGCCAGCCCAGCGTGCCGATGGGCCAGAGGCCGGACGAAAACCAGGTGTCGAGCACGTCGGGGTCTCGGTGCAGCGAGATCGACCTTTCGTTGTGCGAAAAACTTTCCAGCTGGTCCTCTAGTGCGCCGCTGAAATCTGCCTTCTCGTGCACCTCGGCGACGCCGTAATAGGCTTTGGCCAGTTCGGCCACCTCGGCCCAGCTGGCGCCGCAGAACGCCTTTTCGGCCCCGGTGGAATAGTCGATGTGGTTGTCAGAGGTCACACCGGGCCCGTACCAAACCGGCACCTGATGACCCCACCAGAGCTGGCGCGAGATGCACCAGGGTTCGATGTTCTCCAGCCAGTGGTAATAGGTCTTCTCGCCCGACTCGGGCAGGATCGTGATGTCGCCACCGCGCACGGCATCCAGCGCTGGCCCGATAATCTTTTCGGCGTCGACGAACCACTGGTCGGTCAGCATCGGTTCGATCACCACCTTGGAGCGGTCGCCGAAGGGTTGCATGATGGGTTTGGCTTCGACGAACGGGATGGTGGGCAGACTGCCCACCTTGCGATCGGGGTCGGCCTCTCGATCCGGGTCGTGGCCGGGATTGGGCATCATCACGGCCAGCCCCTCGGCGGTGATCTGGGCCACCACCCTTTTGCGGGCCTCGAACCGGTCGAGGCCGCGCAGGTCGTCGGGCACCAGGTTGATGGCGTCGGTCTCTGACTCTGTCAGCTCGCGCTGGCCTCTGGCGACGGCCATGGCGATTGTGGCGTCCTGGGCATAGGGCGCGCCATCCTGGCGCATGTGGCCCTTGGTGTCCATCAGGCGATAACAGGGGATGTTGCCGCGTCTGGCCACGGCGTAGTCGTTGAAATCATGCGCGCCGGTGATCTTGACGGCGCCGGATCCGAAATCGGGATCGGGGTAGTCGTCGGTGATGATCGGGATCAGGCGGCGGTGTTCCTTGGGGCCGACAGGGATTTCGCAAAGCTGGCCGACGATGGGCGCGTAGCGCTCATCCGATGGATGAACCGCAACCGCGCCGTCGCCCAGCATGGTTTCGGGGCGGGTGGTGGCGATAGAGATATAGTCGCGGGTTTCGCGCAAGGTGACGTTGCCGTCCTCGTCCTTTTCCACGTATTCGTAGGTGGCACCGCCCGCCAGAGGGTATTTGAAGTGCCACATATGGCCCGCGACATCGATATTCTCGACCTCGAGGTCACTGATTGCGGTCTCAAAATGCGGGTCCCAGTTGACCAGCCGCTTGCCGCGGTAGATCAGGCCCTTTTGATACATGTCGACAAACACCTTGATCACGGCGTCGTGGAAATTGGGCGCGCCCTTGCCCGCATCGGGGTCGCCATGGGCGCCGCCCATGGTAAAGGCCTCACGGCTCCAGTCGCAGCTTGCGCCGAGGCGTTTCAACTGGCCGATGATGTTGCCGCGCGACTTGACCTTCTGCTGCCAGACCCGGGCCAGGAAGGCCTCGCGCCCCATCTCGCGGCGCGACGGTTGCTGGTTGGCGGTCAGTTCGCGTTCCACCACCATCTGGGTGGCGATGCCGGCATGGTCGGTGCCGGGCTGCCACAGCGTGTCGTGGCC
>JAAELR010000186.1 GCA_024226455.1 Paracoccaceae bacterium | reverse complement strand
AGGAGTTCCGCAGTAACCCCCTCGGCAAGACGGTGGGCATCCACCAACAACAGAAACATCACGGCGAAGAAAAAGGAAGAAAAAGCGGCACACGCCAGTGGCGGCGACAGCACGACACGGCCACCAGCGGCCGCAGGCCAATGGGGCGGTCGAATAATCGAACACGCCCCGGACAGCCGCGGGCAAAGGGGCAGGCGGCGGCCAGCCAGTGGCAGAGGGGCCCTCGCGGGCGGCGTTGCGCAACGTGCGCCGGCCCCTGAAATCCCACTGCCACGGGACCGCCAAAAAACCAACGCCCCAGAAAAGCCACACGGCCGGCTTGCCGGCCATCTGAAAACCAGCCCCACCTGGATTCAGGAGAAGACCCCGCCGACAAGCCATCCCCCACCCCGGTGCCGGCCGGGAGCGGCCGAAGAGACCGCACCCGGCCCTCCGCCCAGAAGCACCCGTGGCAGGGTGGTGGAACGCCCCAGCTGAGGGAAGCCTCCAGCGGGGAAACACCACACGGCCACGGGCACAAGGGCAGAAGCTCCAGGATGCACACGTATCGCCTGCCTGCCGTTACCGCCGACAACCCAGCACAACCCGAGACCCTTGTCCACCGAGAACAAGAGCGCCACACGGCGGCAATGATGGCATCGTAACGATGCTGCAGCAGACGGCCAACCATGATCAAGAATCTTCCTGGACCGTGTCGCCAACCTCGGCAGGGCCCTTAGGACAGACCTCGCCTTCATCACTCACCCGATTCCGGTGAGGAGAACGGCTCCTGGTCTTCTTGGTCGGCGGCGAGGAGGGGTACGCCTTGGCAACCGCGATGAGCTCGGCCTCCGGCTTACGATCGCGGATGGCGGTGACCAACGGATCGACCGGACAACTGTCGACCCCTTGATCGCCGGCCCCTCGCTCCGCGGCACCAGAGGTGCCAGGTGCGTCCACCCGTGGCTTTTTAGCCTGCGGAGAGCACGCCTCCCGCGGCT
>JAAELR010000185.1 GCA_024226455.1 Paracoccaceae bacterium | reverse complement strand
TGCGCATGATCTCGAGCGCCGCCACCCGGCCTTCGCCGCTGCGCCGCTGGACCAGCTTCATCGACACCACGGCTTTCAATACCTGCGCCAGCTGGGCCCGCACCTGGCCCTGCTGGTCGACCGGGAACGAATCGAGGATGCGGTCGATGGTCTGGGTGGCGCTGTTGGTGTGCAGGGTCGAGAACACCAGGTGCCCGGTCTCGGCCGCCGTGATCACGGTACCGATGGTCTCGGGATCGCGCATCTCGCCGACCATGATGACGTCCGGGTCCTGGCGCATGGCGTTGCGCAGGGCTTCCGAGAAGGCGTTGGTGTCGGTGCCGAGCTCGCGCTGGCAGATCGAGGCCATGTTGTCGGAGAACAGGAACTCCATCGGATCTTCGATGGTGATCACGTGCACCGGGCGGGTGGCGGCGATGAACTTGATCAGCGCCGCCAGGGTGGTCGACTTGCCGCTTCCGGTGGGTCCGGTGACCAGCACCAGGCCCATGGGCAGCTTGCAGAAGTCGAGCAGTATCGGCGGCAGGTTGAGCTCCTCGACGTCCTTGATCTGGAACGGGATGCGCCGGAAGCAGGCGGCCAGGTTGCCGCGCTGCATGAAGATGTTGCCGCGAAACCGCGCCACGCCGGGCACGCCGTA
>JAAELR010000184.1 GCA_024226455.1 Paracoccaceae bacterium | reverse complement strand
CCTTGAACTTGTCCCGCGACCAGTATTTCGCCGCCGTCAGACCGAGCGGTAGCCCTTCCGGCGTGATGGCCACCCAATCTTGCCCGATACCTGCACCCGTTTGTTGAAGATGCCAGAGAACGAATCATGATCGATTCCGCGAAGTCCAAGCTGTCCAGGCTTTTGACGGCGGGGAACTTCGCCGATTTGATCCGTCGGTCGACCAATCGCCGTTCCCGGTCGATCAATTCCAGATCGGTCAGTCGGGGCCCCTCTCGTTGATTGCTACGCAATCACCTGCCGGGCAGTGGATAGCGCACATGATCCACGCCCTCTGCGGCGCATATGCGCGCCTGTTTGTCGTGCTCACGCAAGAACGTGGGCAGTCGCAGGGTTTTGAGATGATGGGCCAACAACAGCTCTGGCGCATCCGTCATGCCTCACCTCCCGCCAGCAAGCTCATGTAGGATGCGGCGGAGGTTGTGGCGATGTTGGTTCTGGGCAGGAACGGATAGATATCCAGATCCAGCCGCGGCGGGCGCCGTTCCACCCGGCACAACAACAGATGCTTGATGGCATCGAAGCTGATCGCTCCGAGGCGCAGCGCATCTTAAATGGTGATATGCAGCACATCCAGCTCGAAGCGTTCCAGCAGGCGCAGGACCTGCACGTTTTCCCGTTTGCCAGCCTTGCCCTGCCGCGCTTCCAGCAACCGCTGGAGCGTGGCGAAGGCTTCTGGCAACTCCCAGTTTTGCAACGGGGCGGCCTGATCAAAGGCCATGATCTTGCGCTCAATGCGCCGCAGATAATGCACCGAGTCGAACACCATGTCGCCGGTGTCATAGGAGCGGGGGTGGTTTGCGATGGTCGAGTATTGCTCCGCCGTTTGCAGTCAGGGGTGCCGCTGGGTTTCTGAGCCAACCCATGGCACGATAGAATCAGGGGCGCAGGAACTTCGCGCCGGCCATGTCGTGGACCGGCATGTCGGCGTCCATGCCGCCGGTGTCTGTCGCGACCGTCACAGGGATCTCCGGTTCGGCGGCTCTGACTGGCCCCGTGTCACAGGCCACCCCGTCGCCATCGGGGTCATTGCGCTTGTGATAGCCGATACCGCCCTCTGCGGCGGGGGCCAGCCCCACCGAGTGGGCGGTTTTGCAACCCGTCAGTGCTGCCAGATGCCGCATCGCATCGACCCGCTCATAAGGGCTGGTGCGCAAGTAGATCGACGTGGTCAGGCCCAGCGTCACCACCGGCACCAGAAGCACCTGCACCAGTATCCGTACCGGCGACAGCGCGCGCGCGCGGGTGCGCGCGGCGCGGCGCTGGCGCCGGGACAGGCCGGTCTCGGCGGGTTCATCGCCGCGGAACGCGGCCTTCAGGGCATCGACTTCCTCCATGCGCGCCATACTGGCACCCCAATGTGGCGCGGGGTCGGCGAAACAGGGCCAGTTTTGGGGGAAATGCCGGGCGGGATTGCGGTATTTCCTTCAAGTCCAGCGTTCTGGGCCACCTGTATGACCCGCCGTTCGCTATCGGTCAGATGACTGCCGGGCATGGCGACGAACCGGGCAATCAGCGGCCGTTCACGACCCGTTAACTAAGGTTTACTAGTGTTTGCGCCGGAGGTGCCATGCGATTTTGGCTGAGTTGTCTGATACTTGCCATTGTCCCGATCACGGCTGGGGCTGGTGCCTGGCCACGAGACAAGGACTCGGTCTTCCTGTCTTTCAGCTCTGTACTCTCCACCCCTACCGGGGTCCTCGGCAGAGATCTGCAAGTCTACTCGTCGCTCTATGCCGAATATGGCCTGTCGCGCGACCTGACGCTGGGGCTGGATGCGGGTAAGGGCCAGGGCGGTGACTATTCGGCCACCGTCTTCCTGCGCATGCCACTGCTGCGGCGTGCCGAACGGCACCGTTTCGCTTTCAAGGCGGGGCTGGGGCTGGCCGAGGACGATACACTGGTCAATCTCGGCGCGTCCTGGGGCAGGGGGATGGAAACCCGGTACGGCCACGGCTGGGTCTCGCTTGATACTGATCTGGTTTACCACACCAGGGCGGGGACGTTTTCCGGCAAGGCAGACCTGACGCTGGGGGTAAAGCCGGGCGAGCGGACCAAGCTGATGCTGCAGCTTCAGATCGGCGATTATCCGGGCAGCGGGCCCTTTGTCCGGCTGGCCCCGTCGGTGGCCCGCAAGTTCGGTTCGCGCACATACGTCGTTCTGGGCGCCAAGATCGGCGTTGTCGGCGACGACCGCGCCGGGCTCAAGCTCGGCACCTGGCTGGAGTTCTGAGTTGCAGTTCTGATCCGGGCTCAGCCGAATCCGGTCACCACCTCGTACATCACCGGCTCAAAGCTCTTGCACAGGGCTCCGAACTTGCGGTTCCGCTCACGCATCTCGTCGCTGCGCAGCATCGCCTGAAAATCCTCACGCCGCTGCCACTGGCTGTAATTGGCGATCCGGGTATGGGCGTCGTTCACATGCAGACCTGCGGCGATGAAACCCGGCTGGTTCGAGATGAATTCTTCATAGGCTTCGGTCAGCGCGTCGAGCAGATCCTGGCAGGTGCCGGGATTGACCTCGAAGGTGGTGATCACCGTTTGCAACTCCTGGCCCTTGGAAATCGTCAGCATGGCATGGGTCCTTTCCTGACCTGCTGGTTCCCAATCTACTGCGCAATCGGCAGGCTGGGAACATGCTTTCGGCACCAAACGCGCACCATATCAACAGGCTGGCGCCGCCGGTGCCAATGGCTGCCGCCCCGTCCAATAGATGCAGCGTCCGCCTCAGCGTAGCACATGCACCGCGCACGGGGCGTGGCGCACCACACGCGCAGCGGTCGAGCCGAGAAAGTAGTCTTGCAGTCCGGGCCGGTGCGAGGCGACGACGATGCAATCGAAATCGTGGTCGGTGGCATAGTCGACGATCGAATTGCCCGAATGTCCGGTGATCACCACCGGCTTGATATCGGTGACGCCGCCAAGCTCGGATTTCAGCAGGGTTTCGGTCTCGCCCTGGCGGTTGTTGAGCTGCTCGGCTGACAAGTACTGCGCCACATAGCTCGGCAGCGCCTCTATCACGTGCAGAGCGGTGATCGTCCCGCCCTCGGATTTCAGTATGCGGGCAATATCCATTGCAGAGGCTGTATCGCGTTCGTCATCCAGCGCGATGGGGACCAGAATGTTCTTGTACATTGGCGGCTCCTTGGAAGGTTGTGCTTGGTATCCAACAAAGCCTAGCCCCCTGGTCGGGTTGGCGCATTGACCTGAATCAGCGTCGCAGATGAAGCAATCGGCGGCAGGGTCCCGGATCATCGGCACAATCGCCCGCGGGCGGTGCATGTCTGCGCCATGCACCCAAAACCGAAGCGGAGATTCGCCCAACGCACCGCCCCGGAGCAGTTGTCGAGATGAGATTTCACGGAGGTAGGGATAGCTGCTGATCGAAACGGCCTTTCTCAACACCGGCTTCGGCAAGCCCTTGGGGCTTGACCGGAGCCGACCTGACAACGGCCTGACGCCCCGGGTGCCAGGGCATCACCGTCGTGTGGGTTTGGGCATCAGCGAGCCAACGTGAGACCAGCTCTTTGCGAACCACTCCGCCAGCGCGGCCACATCCCCCGAAACGGTGTCCGGAATGCCGACATAGTCCTTCATCTCGGCCCCGTATTGCATCACCGGCGGCCCGGGATGGGCGGCCAGGAAAGCCTCGCGGTCGGGGCTCGACAGCCGCAGGCAGATCTGCCCTTGGGGCGAGACGAAGCTGGTCATATGCCCGTTCAGCGAGGTATAGCGGGCCTTCTTGCCCTTCTCCTGCGCCTCGGGAAACCGGGCCAGCAGGGCCCGGTAGCGCGTCAGAACCTCTTGGTAATTCACGTCTGTCATCGGGGGCAGGGTATCACCCGGCCAGCTCCCCGGCCAGTACCGCCTCGATCAGCGCCACGGTTTCATCTATGCCAAAAAGCGCGATGAAGCCGCCAAAGCGCGGGCCCTGGCTGGCGCCCAGCAGCACCTCGTATAGCGCCTTGAACCAGTCGCGCAGCGGTTCGAATTCATGCGCCTTGCCAACGGCAAAGACCATCGACTGCAACTCTTCGGGGTCCAGCCCGCCATCCCAGCCCTTCAAACGGTCGCGCAGATCCTCCAGCGCCGCCCGTTCGCGGTCGTCGGGCGCGCGGAACGCCTTGGTGGGCTTCACGAAGTCATTGTAGTAGCGCTCCGCAAAACCGGCGGCCGCATCCAGATCGGGATGGGTTTCGGGCGAGGCGTCCGGTGCATAGCGTTGGATGAAACCCCATAAGGTTTCCTTGTCCTCGGCGTGGCTGACCGATGCCAGGTTCAGCAGCATCGCAAACGGCACCACCATGTTCGACGCGGGCACGTTGTGGCCGTGAATATGATAGACTGGGTTTGCCAGCTTCTGTTTTGCGTCCTGACCCGCATAGGCGCGCAACTGCTGGTGATACTCGTCCACCGCCTTGGGGACCACGTCGAAATACAGCCGTTTGGCGGTCTTGGGCTTTTGGTACATGAAATAGCCCAGGCTTTCCGGTGCCGCATAGGTCAGCCATTCCTCCATCGACAGCCCGTTGCCCTTCGACTTCGAGATCTTCTGGCCCTGCTCATCGTTGAACAGCTCATAGGTCAGCGTATCGGGCGGCCGTTTGCCCAGCGCCCGGCAGATCCTCGTCGCCTGGGTGACGCTGTCGTTCAAGTCTTTGCCGGACATCTCGTAGTCAACGCCCAATGCGGCCCAGCGCATGGCCCAATCTGGCTTCCACTGCATCTTGACGTTGCCACCCGTTACCGGCAGTTCCACCCGCTCGCCGTCCGGTTCAGAGTAGACGATGGTGCCCTTGGCCGGGTTGCGCTCCAGCGTCGGCACCTGCAGCACATGGCCGGTCCTGGGACTGACCGGCAGAAACGGCGAATAGGTCGCCTGGCGCTCAGGCCCGAGCGTCGGCAGCATGATCTTCATGATCTCGTCGAAGCGTTCCAGCGCCACCTGCAGCATCTCGTCGAAGCGGCCAGCCTTGTAGTATTCGGTGGACGAGGCGAATTCGTATTCGAAGCCGAAGCTGTCCAGGAAGGCATTCAGCCGTGCATTGTTATGCGCCCCGAAACTGTCATGCGTTCCGAACGGATCGCGCACCTTGGTCAGCGGCAGATGCATGTCCTCGGCCAGCATCTCCTGGTTCGGCAGATTGCCCGGCACCTTGCGCAGACCGTCCATGTCGTCGGAAAAGCAAATCAGCTTGGTCGGGATATCGCTGATGATCGCGAAAGCCCGACGCACCATGGTGGTGCGCTGCACCTCGCCAAAAGTACCGATATGCGGCAGCCCGCTTGGGCCATAGCCGGTCTCGAACAGCACATAACCCTTGTCGGGCGCCTTGTTCGCATAGCGTTTCAGCAAGCGTCGCGCCTCTTCGAACGGCCAGGCCTTCGAGCTCATTGCAGCGTCGCGCAGATCGGACATTTCACTTCTCTCTTCGCTTTGGGACGCCACTGACTATTGCCGGGGCCGGGTCCCGTCAATATGCTGCGCAGCAACAATGCTCATGGGACAAAGCCATTGACCGAAGAAAACCCCGCCCTTTCGCCTCAGGACGCACTTGTTGCGGTGATGATCGGCATTTCCGCCAGCGACGAGAACATCCGCACCTCAGAGCTGGTCAGCATCGAATCCATCGTCGACCACCTGCCGGTCTTCGCCGGTTTCGACAAGGACCGGCTGCAGCGCGTGTCGAAAACCGTGCTGGATCTCTTCGAGGAAGAGGATGGACTCGACGCTTTTTTCGGACTGGTTCGCGATGCGTTGCCCGAACGGCTGTTCGAGACCGCCTATGCGCTGGCCTGCGACGTGGCCGCCGCCGACGGGCGGCTCGGGGAAGAGGAACTGCGTTTCCTGCGCGAGATCCGGTATGAACTGGCCATCGACCGCCTGTATGCCGCTGCCATTGAACGCGGCGCGCGGGCCCGGCATCTGAAGCTCTGACACCGAACGCACATCGGTCGCTCCGGCTCGCTTTGCGCTACCGTTTCACGCCGCGGCCAGCGACGGGGGCTGCGATTGGTTCCGCCCCAGGATTTTCCTTGGAAAGCCGGTTTCCTGCGCGGATCCGCGACAAGGGTTTCAGCTGCTATAGGCCGTGCCCCACCGTTCGATCAACTGCAGCTGCAGTCTTCTGGCGCGTTTCTTCCAGCCGCGGCTGCCTTGGGGGATGTCGCCGTCGGCGCTGCTCAGCTTCAGCCGCCGCGGCACGTCCGCCGAGAAGATCGCAAAGGCCAGTTCGCGCCCGTCCTCGGCCCGCATATAGCCCGCCAGCGCGCTGGCGAAGTTCAACGTGCCGGTCTTGGCGTGCACCTTGATGGGATGGTTAGGCAGCAGCTCGCCCCTGGCGTTGCGCATCGGGATCTGTTTCATCAGCCCGTGCAGCACACCGGACTGATGCACCCGCACCAGCGCGCTGACCATATCTCCAGCCGCCAGCTTAGATGCGCCGCCAAGCCCCGAATGATCGACAAATCTCGCGTTCCTGGCGCCCAGCGCCTGCTGTGCCCAGGCCGTCATCTTCGCGGCAGAGGTCGGCAGGCTGCCCGCGCCGCTGGCCGTCAGCCCGACAACTTCGGCCGTCAGGTTGGTGGAGTACTTCAACATGCCGCGCAGGATCGCCCGCAATTCGGCGCTCTTGTGCTCGACCAGCACGGTGCCTCGCGCCGCACCGCTCGCCTCTTTCGCCCGCGGCAGCACGATGCCGTGCGAGCGCGCCAGCGTCTGGAACACCTCTGCAGCATAGGCCCCGGGCTTGCGGACCGGCAGCCAGCGGCTGCCGCCCTTGCCCAGTGCGGCCCGCGCCACCGTCCAGTGGTCAGCTCCGCCTTTGTCGGCATAGGTGTAGACCGGCAACGATCGGTCCACGACCCGCATCCGCGCAATCGCCACCAGCGGGCTGAATTTGCGCGCCCGCGCGTCCAGCTTCAGCGTGTAGCCGCCCGACTGGCGCTTCCACTCGAAATGCACCTGGTTGTAGTTCAGGTTCAAGCCAGAGATCGTCGGGTTATAGCCCACATGCACCGGCTGGTCGGGGTCGATCGATCCGATCGCCGGCAGCGCACCAACATGCACCCTGAAATTCCCGGTGATCTCGCGAACCCCGCGTGCTTTCAACTGCCGCGCCATCTCGCCCAGCGCATCGGTGTCCAGCGTCGGATCGCCGCCGCCCACCAGTACCAGATCGCCCTTCAACCGCCCGCCCTCGACCGGTCCGGTGGCCATCAGCCGGGTGCGGAATCGATAGCCCGCGCCCAGCCGGTCGAGCGCGTACAGCGCGGTGATCGCCTTGGTTACGCTGGCCGGGGGCTGCGACAGCATCGGGTTGCGTTCCTCCAACACCTCGCCAGTGCGCGCATCGGCCACCACGAATCCGGTCTTGCCGGAAATCTTGGCCTGCGCCACCAGCGCATCGGCCAGGGGCGCGGTGCGTTTGTGGAAATCCGCAGCCCGCGGCAGTGGCCGGATCGAGCTCAGCGGTGCATTGGCCAACGCATGGCCGGCGACGCTGCCCAGCATCGCGCCCAAAAGCAGACGCCGCGTTACCAATACCCTGTTGCCCGTGTCACCCATGGAGCCAAATTAACCTTGTTGCAGCAGCCTCAACAACTCAGCGCACCCAATCCCCCTGCGCTCGGATCGCGCTTGATGACATATTTGCCATAGGTACGTTTACAAAACACCATAGAGGAGCAGGACCATACGGTAAAAGTAAGGAATTCCGACCTCTTAAGCGCGCATGACGATAGGTTGCCGCCGCCTTGGAGTGGCGCGCCGCGATGCGGTCGCCGGGTCGGGCGACGATGCCGATGGGGACAGTTTCGAAGATCGTCCGCCATTGTTCCCAACGGTGAAACGACGCCAGGTTGTCGGCCCCCATCAACCAGACGAACCGCACTCCCGGATAACACCTTGTCAACGAGGCCAAAGTCTGTGCCGTGTACCGCGTGTCGGCCCGCTCCTCGAAATCGCTGACCACAACTCTGGGGTGCTGCATCACCTTGCGCGCCGCCACCATCCGGCGTTCCAGTGGGGCCGGGTCCTGGTTTTTCAGAGGATTGCCGGGCGAGACCAGCCACCACACTCGATCCAGACCGAATCGCTTCAACGCCTCGCGGGTGACATGCACATGCCCGCCATGGGCCGGGTCGAACGATCCGCCCAACAGGCCAATGGTCTGGCCGGGGCGGGCGTATGGAAACTCATGGCGCATCTGACAGGCTCTATCGCAACATCGATTTAGTGTGGAGCCATAAATGAAATCCATCCTCCCTGAACCGTAACCGTCCGGCCTCCCTTTCACTTACCCACACGTCGGTGGCGCGCTTGGAGTTGCGGCCTGGAACCCTTCGACGAGGTCGGCCAAACGGGTGAAGCCGTGCCAGATGACGGTTGTTCCTGGCGGGGCGTCGCTTGCGCGGTCCAGGTAGCCACCCAGACGGGCGACGGAGGTAAAGGAAAAAGCAATGTCGCGCTGCGCGTTCTGTCGGTTTGATGGTATCGCCCGGTCAAGAAAAGCACGTTCGATGTCTGTGAATACCACTGCCGGCGAGGTGGTCGGGAACTGGCGCCGGAGCATGGTCAGCCAGGATATTCTCCAGGCCGCGATGCAGCAGAGCGCGATGCAGTTGGCGAGGCGGTCTGCTGTGGTGAGCCGGATATCCTCGATCCGGCATCCGGTTTTCAGGGTCTTGAAGAAGGTCTCGATATTCCGACGTCGTGCATACCAGCCGAGTTTGTGCACCGCGTCGGCATGGCTTGCAACGGGCGGGTTGGTGATCAGTTTCCAGAAGATGGCCGGACGGTCTGCCGGAGGGGTGATTTCTCAGGGGAATCGACTGAACGTTACGGCGTGATAACCCTTTCGAGATAGCCGTCATCCCAGGCGGCTGAATGGCGTTTCATCGGCAAACTCTTTTTGCCAGGGGCTGTTCTCAGCAGGTTGCATGCAGCATGCTCTATGGTGGCGAAGTTAGCTGCCGCGTTACCGGTTCGAATACGGTGCTGGTCCTGCGAGAACGTCACATCCATCACCCAGTGCAGGTTGTTTTCAATCTGCCAGTGAGCGTGGATGCAGGCTGCCATCTCCTGAGCTGATACAATCAACCTTGCCTGTCCGGTTGCCACCCACACCCACTAGGGGTAGTGTTGGTCATGGATGTTGCGGCCCGCTCAGATCTGCCTTTTCCGCAGTCCTTGCCGGAATTTCAGCGTGTTTTCCCCGACGACACTGGGTGCGCAGCGTATCTTGAAAAGGCCCGCTGGGCTGGTGGGTTTGCCTGCCCTTGGTGCGGCGTGATCGGTGAGCCATTCCGCTTTAAGGCGCGCCCCGGCGTTCTGCGCTGCCGCGCTTGTCGCAAAGACGTCGGTCTTATGGCCGGGACCGTCATGGAGCGAAGTCACACACCGTTGTCGATCTGGTTCTGGGCGGCTTACTTGATCGCCAGCCAAACGCCCGGAAT
>JAAELR010000183.1 GCA_024226455.1 Paracoccaceae bacterium | reverse complement strand
GCTGTGGTGTTGCGCCGCAGCGGCCAGCCGCTGTTCGACCGGGGGACGAAGCATTGAGAGGGGCCGGATGCACAGGCACTTGTGCGATATCGCAATAATAAGCTACCCGCGTCGCGTCGGAAGTCGCGGGTCGCGAGCCTCTCGCCGCCGGGTAGGCAGTGCTCTTCCGCGAGATCGCCCCATGACGTGTGCCCATGACGTGTGAAAGGGAAGCCCTCGGTTTGGATCGGCCCCCACTGAAGCAACGACCCGCAGCGCGCACATCGGCTCCGGTGGCGCTGCCCGCGGCGCCCTCTGCGGGCGCCATGCCGGCTGGCAGCCGGCGCTCCCGGCGGCGTGCCCCGACGGGCATAGGCGCCAGCTTAGGCGATATCGCAGCAATGAGGCGATTTGGAGGAAAAGTTCTCCCGCCCCGCCGTGATGCCCCAGATCCCGACCGACACCGAACCATCTTGAAAAATCCTGTCAATCCTGTCAAATTCTTCTGCTCCGCGCTGTGACCAACACCCTTTGCCGCCACCTGACGGGAAATCCTGGGCCTTGCACAGATCGG
>JAAELR010000182.1 GCA_024226455.1 Paracoccaceae bacterium | reverse complement strand
GCCGTGGCCAGCGCCAGGGTGGATGTGGTATTTGTCTTCATGGTGTTGCTTCCTCTCTTGGTTTGAACGCCCCGAGCCTACGGCTCAGGGGAAGCAACGCCACCCAAAATCAAAGTTTCAACAGACCCCGGGACATCCCCACGGCACTGCGCATGGCGGGGGCTGCGACAATCGCACGGGCACGGGTTTGCCCGATTCATGGTACACTGGCCCCGTTCTGGATCTGGAGGTTACCATGAAGAGACTCTTTGTCACTCTCGCCGCGGTCGGGCTCTGCCTGGCACCGCTTTCGGCCGCCGCCACCGGCGTATTCCATTGCACCGGCAACATGAACGGTTTGCATTTCGTGTTCTACGGGGACGGCAATTCCGGCGGACACATGTACGTCAACAACATCCAGACGGCGGTGCTGAACACCTACCGCGTCAACGACATTTCGGTGCGTGCCACGATCGCCGGCAATACCACCAATACCGAGTTCGTGTTCAATTCGGCGCGCGAGAAAGTCTATATCGAGCTTACCGGCACCAGTAACGAGGTCTGCATGGCGCGGGTCCGCATCGACTGATCACGCGGCCTGCCGGGGCTGGTCACTCGGTGGCCAGCGCCGGGTCGTCCGGTATCGTGAACACCTGGCCTGGATAGATCATGTTGGGATTTCGGATCCGGGCACGGTTGGCGTTGTAGACCCGAACATAAAGCAGCCCGTCCCCGTATTTGTCGGCAGCTATGCCCCATAGGGTATGGCCCGGCTGGACAGTGATCACGCTCACCTCGGGTACGTGGCCCTTGTCGCCGACCGTGTCACCCCGTGTGCCGAGCGCGGCGACCACCTCTGGCTCTTCGCGCTTGAACGGGGTTTCCATGCGTGAGGTCACCTGGCCCGCATCGTCCAATTCGTCGACCCGCAGCGTGTAGACCCCGGTATCCACCTGCGGCAACGGCGTGCGCCACTGCCCGCCGGTTCCGATCTCGGTGGTCTTGATCGGCTTGTTGTTGAGATAGACGCGTACAAAACCGGTCCCCGTGGCCCGCCCGCCAAGCGCAACCTCGCCTTCGGGATCATAGCTGATCGTGTCGATGATCACCGACTGCACCCCCTGCGGCCCGGCACCGCCCGACTGCAACACCCGGATGCCGGTATCGTCAGCCAGCAGCACAGAGGGCGCCTCGGGCTGAGCCGTCTCAAGCGCGGCAGTCTCGACCGGCTGTTCCGCCACGATCTCAGGGGGCTGCGCCGGCGTTTCAGGCCCGGCGTCGGGATCTTCGGCCCCTGTTGTCTCGATGGCATCCGGTTGCTCTGGTCCGGGGTCAGCTTCACTGGCGATCGTGGGCGCGGTGTTTGTGCCAGAGGGGTCTTGCAGCACCGTGGCGCTTTGCGCAGTTTCGGGATCGCCGGGCGCGACGGTCAATGTGGGCCCGACCGAAGTTTCTGCCGCAGGGCTGAGCGATGCCTCGGGCTGTCCGGCGGTGGCGACCTGAATGCTCTCGACACCAGACCCGGCCTCTGCGGCGGCGGGGTCCGCAACCACGACGACCTCGGGTTGAGCCAGGGTTTCGGTGTCGGCGGGGTCGGGCGTTTCTGCTGTTGTTCCGGTCGCATCCGGTTCGGTTTCTGCCGCCACCACCGTCTCTGCCGTCGGCTCCGGCGCGGGTTCGATCCGGGTTTCCACCGGTGCATCAGCGGTATTCACCGCAGCTGTCTGATCCGGCACCGCGGCGATCTCGATGGGGACATCGATCGCGGGCGTGTCCTCGGGTGCGGGCGTTTCAGCAGCGGCCAGGACCTCTGGCGCTTGCTGAGTTTCGGGCGGCGCTTTGGCAGCCGGACCAGAGGCGGCGCCGGACTCAGGCGTCAGGCTGGCCACCTGACCGGTGTCGCCGCCCGGATCGGACGCATCTGGCGTGCCCGCAGTCTCGACCGCAGCAGGCTGTGCCGCCGCAGGAACCGGTTCAGTGACCGCGGCGGTTTCCGTCGGCTCCGGCGTGTCTTCCTGCGGGTCGGGAGTGACCCCGGCCACCGCCGCTTCCTCGCCCCCTGCCCCAGGCTCTGCCCCCGGATCCTGCAGCGCTGCTCTGGCAGGTTCGACATCCGGTGTTTGGCCCGGAGAGGATCCGGCCACAGTTTCGCCCGCCGGCGTTGTTTCGACACCGGCATCAGCGGCGGTTTGCGGCGCGTCGGTTACGTCCTGCGGCACCTCGTTTTCGGGTTCCGGTTCGACCTTGGCGATGATCTCTGGCCGTCCAGCCGGTTCGCCGCCCTCGGCAGCACTGTCCTGCGCCGGTTCAGTCAGTTCGGTCACTTGCTCTGCCTCGGGCGCACCGGCAAGGGGCGCCGGGGTTTCGGCAGGGGATTCGAGCGCGGCGACGACCTCTCCGCCGGGTTGAGAGGAATCGGGGTCGGCGGTGCTGGCCTCTGGGCGAGCATCGGCGACGGCGGCCGTGGTCGGCGCCAGGATCACCGTCGCCTTGGACGTCACCGGGTCCTGACCGGCGACCTCCATCACCAAGCTGACCACACGCGGCTGATCCGCGGGCGGCACGGTAAAGAACGCGGCGAAACTACCGCCAGGATCGGCGTCAGAGCGAGTGATCTCGTCACCGTCGACCAGCACGAGAACCATCGAGCGGGGTGCCGCACGGCCGGCAACCAGCGCGTTTCCTTCGGCATCGACCCGCACCACGTCGAAACTGGGCGGCACCGAGCCTTCGGGGTCAGGCTCTTCGGCGCCTCGCGAGGCCAAGGCATTTTCCTGATTAACCTCGACGGTCTCTTTGTCCAGGGCAGCGGCGGCTTCCGGCGTGGGCGCAACTATTGCGACCGGATCCTCTGCCGGGGCATCGGGCTGCATAACCTGCCAACCGACGACACCGCCGACGGTTATTACGGCCGCCCCGGCGGCCGCCGTCATGGCGGATCCGCTGCCGCCCAAACCAGACCATATCGCCATCGTCGTCCCCTGATCGCCAAACTCATGACCTCTGACGGTTGATCGACTTTATCAACAGGGATAACAGGGGTCAAAACCCATTGATGAAAAGGATGGATATGCCGCGGTCGGGAAACTCTGTGTGTGTCTTTTGTGGCTCCAGAAATGGCGTCCGGGAGAGTTATGAATCTGCTGCGCGCGAATTGGGCGTCGCCCTTGCAGCCGAAGATTGGCGCCTGGTCTATGGCGCTGGCGATATCGGGCTGATGGGCGCCGTGGCGAGTGCGGCACAGGCCGCGGGTGGCGAAACCTTCGGGGTGATTCCAACGCATCTGATGCCACACGAGGTGGCCAAGCAGGATCTGAGCCGGTTCATAGTGACCGAAGACATGCACGAGCGTAAAAAGGTCATGTACATGAACAGCCAGGCCATCGTCGTGATGCCCGGCGGCGCGGGCTCGCTCGACGAGTTCTTCGAGGTGCTGACTTGGCGTCAACTGGGGCTGCATGACAAGTCGATTTATCTATTGAATACCGATGGGTACTGGGACAAGCTCAGCCAATTGCTGGATCACGTGGTAGCCGAGGGCTTTGCCGATACCTCGCTGCTTAGCTTTGTGTCTGTCAAAGCCACCGTGGCAGAGCTGGTCGAGGCCCTGCGCGCCGATCTGTCCTGACGGATCGCCGCCACCGAATAGATCGCCAGCGCCAGCCAGATAAGCGGAAAGGCCAGCCCGTGCCAACGGGTGAAGGGCTCTGCAAAGACCAGCACCGCGACGAAGAACTGCAGCGTCGGGTTGACGTATTGCAGCAACCCCACCGTGGACAGGCGCAGCCGCCGCGAGGCGTATGAGAACAGGATCAGCGGCGCCGCTGTCAGCGGGCCCGAGAGTGCCAACATCAGGCTGTCAGCGGAACTGGACCCGAATGTTGCCAAATTGCGACCCGACACCCCCGTCCAACCCAGATTATGCACGCCCCAAAGCCAGAACAGCGCAAGCGGCAACAGCAATGTGACCTCTGCGGTGACTGAAACCACCGGTCCCAGGGGACTTTTTTTCTTCATCACGCTGTAGATGCCAAACGCGATCGCCAGAACCACCGACACCACTGGCGGCGCTCCCAACCCCCAGGTCAGAATGGCCACCGCCAGCGCGGCAAGGGCGAATGCCACCAGCCTGGCCCGCCCCAGCCGTTCGTGGAAAAACAGCATGCCGAAGACCACCGAGATCAGCGGGAAGATATAGTAGCCCAGGCTCGCCTCCACAGTGCGCCCGGTCTGGATCGCCCAGATGAACAGCCCCCAGTTGATCGTGATGGCCACCGCCGCCAGCGCGATCCTGAGCACCCCGCGCCCGGCAGTCAGGGCGCGCAGCAGATCCCGCAACCTCCCCTGTGCCGCCAGAACCAGCCCGAAGAACACGAAGGACCAAAGCGACCGGTGTGCCAACACCTCCAGCGGCGGCACATGCGCCAGAAGCTTGTAGTAGATCGGCGCCAGCCCCCAGACCAGGTTGGCCGCCAGCATCGCCACTATGCCCTTGCCCGCATCGCTCATGCCAAAGCCCTAGCCGATCCGCCCGCGAGCCGCCAACGCAATTGACCGAAAATGACCCCGGCAAGCCTGTGCTCTGGCAAGCCAAAGCCCCGGCGCTGCCTCACCGCTTGGCGCATCCAAAAAAATGACCGCCCCAGCCAGGGGCGGCCCTTTTTCGGTATATCTCAGGGAAGGGGTTACATCCGCGAGGCGACGTTTTCCCAGTTCACCAGATTGTCGAGGAAATTCGCCAGATAGGCCGGACGCTTGTTGCGGAAGTCGATGTAGTAGGAATGCTCCCACACGTCACAGCCCAGCAGAGCCGTCTGGCCAAAGCAGAGAGGGTTGACGCCGTTTTCGGTCTTGGTCACGGACAGCCCGCCATCGGCGTTCCTGACCAGCCAGCACCAGCCCGACCCGAACTGACCCGCGCCCGCGGCGCTGAACTGTGACTTGAACTCTGCTACCGACCCGAAGCTGTCAGCGATCGCGGCCTCCAGCTCTGACGGCATCGCAGAGGCACCCGGCCCCATCATCTGCCAGAACTGGTTGTGGTTCCAAAGCTGGCTGATGTTGTTGAAGATGCCATTCTGGGCTACCGCATTCACGTTGTAGGTGCCGGTGATAATTTCTTCGAGAGACTTGCCATCCCACTCGGTCCCGGCAATCGCGGCGTTGCCGTTCGTGACATAGGCGTTGTGGTGCAGGTCGTGGTGATACTCCAGCGTCTCGCGCGACATGCCGGCACCCGCCAGCGCGTCATGAGCGTAGGGAAGATCGGGAAGTTCGAATGCCATCGGGGGGAATCCTTCGTTTTGGTGAGTTTCAGATCTGCCTTTTTGATGCGTTCCTAGCCCCCCAAAGGTCAAGCCCAAAACGACGGGCGGGCCTCAGAACCAGTCACTATCTTTCCACGGGAAGAAAGCGCCGATATCGCGGATGTCTTGAGTTTTGACGGGGATTCTGCAATACTCGCCCCAGCCGGGGGGCAAACAATGAAAATCCTGAAAAAGACAATCGGCGCGGCCTTGATCGCAAGTATGGCACTTGTCGGCCCGGTCTCTGCGCAATCGTCCACACCAAGCTCGGCGCCACTGGTCGTTCAACGCTCGTCCAGCAGCAGCGCGCCGGTGTTGATTCTGATGCCCTATGCGCTGGCAATCGGGGTCGGTATGGCCATTGGCGGCTACCGGATGAAGGACATCGCAACCCAAGAAGTGCTGTCGGGCGCTGGCGCCGGCTATTGGGATCTGACCCTTTACTGGCGGCTGGCGCAGACCGCCACAGCCCTGACGCTGCTTCAAATGGGGTACTTCTATCAGAACGCCGACGTCGAGAAGGTGACCCAACCCGGCGGCGCGGAGTTCCTGACCACCGGATCGATGCGCGAACGCGGCGTGTTCATCGGCATCGCCTATTCCATCTACCTAGCCGCATTCCTGGCCTCGTCGGTGGCGGTGCGCAAGAACGCCACAGGCCTTGCCAACGGCAACCAGCCAACGCTGAACACGGCGCTGTCGCTGGGTTACGGCAACCAGGAGTTCAGTGCCTTCGGCGGCGGGTTCACGCAAGATCAAGACGACCTGTTCGTGCGTGCCGAACTGGGTGTCGACATACCGCTGAACACCAATCACAACGGGGTAGATATGTCGTTGAGCCCGGGTCTGGTCTATACGCATTTCAAGGGTGACAAGATCAGCGGTGACAACCTGACGGCGGTCATCCGGCTGAAGCTGGAGTTCTAGGTCAGGTGCCCATGAACCCGGCCTCGCTGCCCGGTATGGCGGCGTTTTTCAGAATGTCGAACACGTAGCGGGCCACCGACCGGAAGCAGACCACTTCGACCGTCTCGTCATCCGCCATCCAGAACGCCGCCGGCACCTGCGCCAGCCGCGAGCGGCGGAAGTCGCCCGGAACAAAGGCGGCGGCCGAGACATCAGCCGGGGTCAGCTTGGCCAGCACTTCGCGCATATCGCCCCCCGAAACCACGATCCGGGCCCGTGCGTCCGAGACATTGGCGGCCAGGTGATGCGTGCCTGCCAGTGCCTCTTGCAGCGCGGTCGTCATGTCGCCCGCGCTCTCATAGGGACAGAGGATCAGCAATTCGTCGGGCGACATCCAGCAGACGCCGTTGTCGCCGGCAAACCCGGCCTTGCGCATGCCCGGCACTGCCACGCCGGTGGCTTTCTTCACCGCGCCCTTCAGTTTCGCCGCCCCCAGATCGCCGCGCAGGGCGATCATGCCGCTTGGGCCGACATCGGCGACGGTGGCAAAACCTTTGTAAACTTCACCCTGCAGTGCACTGACAGCGTTAGACATTCTGCTTTTCCCCCTCGGGGTCATAAAAGACCGGACTGACGATCCTCGCCTTGTTGCTCTGGCCGTCGGTCCCGGGAAAATCCAGCACCTCGCCCATCCGCTCGGGCCCGTGCCGCACCAGCCCCATGGCAATGCCCTTACCCAGCGTCGGCGAATGGTAAGTCGAGGTCACCCTGCCTTGCACGTTGCGCTGGCCATTGGCGTTTTCGCCTTCGCCCACCGCATAGGCGCCATCCGGCAGCACAGATCCATCGAGTGTTTCCAGCCCCACCAACTGCCACCGGTCCGGATCGGTCATATGGGCGCGCTCCTGCGCGCGCTTGCCAAGAAAATCGGCCTTCTTTTTCGAGATCGCCCAGTGCAGCCCCAGATCCTGCGGGATCACCGTGCCGTCGCTTTCGTCGCCGATCATGATAAAGCCCTTTTCGGCCCGCATTATGTGCAAGGCCTCCGTGCCATAGGGCATCACGCCGAACTCGGCCCCGGCCTCCAGCAGCGCATCCCAAAAGGCTTGGCCCCGATGCGCGTCCACCGCGATCTCGAACGACAATTCCCCTGAAAAACTAATGCGGTAAACCCGCGCGTTGAAGTCACCGATCCGGCCATCTTTCCAGGTCATGAAAGGCAATGCCTCGGCCGAGACGTCCATGCCGCCGATCAGTTCCAGCACCTCGCGCGCCTTGGGGCCGACCACGGCGACCTGGGCGTATTGCTCTGTCAGGTTGACTGTCCAAACCTTCCAGTCCCACCATTCGGTCTGCAGCCATTCCTCCATATGGGCATGGATCCGGTCGGCGCCACCGGATGTGGTGTGACACAGGAAGGTGTCATCATCGATCCGCGCAACAACGCCGTCATCGGAGAGGAAGCCATTTTCGCTGCACATCAACCCGTAACGGCAGCGCCCCGGTTTCAGCGTCGACATCATGTTGGTATACATCATGTCAAGGAACCTGCCCGCATCCGGGCCCTTGACAAGGATCTTGCCAAGAGTGGATGCGTCAAGCAAACCAAGGCTTTGGCGAGTGTTGTTCACCTCGCGCAGCACCGCTTGCTCGATGCTTTCACCGTCCCGCTGATAGCAAAAGGGTCGGCGCCAGTGGCCAACCGGCTCCCAATAGGCACCGTTTTTTTCGTGCCAGTCATGCATGGCGGTGCGGCGCAGCGGCTGAAATGTCTCGGCCCGCGCTTCGCCCGCGATGGCCCCAAAGGAGATCGGCGTATAGGGCGGGCGGAAGGTGGTGGTGCCAACTTGCGGAATACCCGCGTTCAACGCATCAGAAAGTACCGCCAGCCCGTTTATATTGCACAACTTTCCCTGATCGGTCGCCATGCCTAGCGTAGTATAACGCTTGGTGTGCTCGACGCTTTCATAGCCCTCGTGCGCCGCAAGTTGCACGTCGCTGACCTTGACGTCGTTCTGGTAGTCGAGCCACATCTTCTGGCGCAAGTTCGGCCCGGCGCCCTGCGGCATGATCCAGACCGGCTCCATCGGCGCGGCAATCTCGGTCTCGGCCCTGGGCCCAGCTTTCTTGCGTTTCTTGTGGCCTGCCGCCATCGCCGCGGCCCGGCCCTGTCCGTCGGCATCGGCCAGCACATCCGCGGTCGACAGCGCGCCGCTGGCGCTGCCCGCGGTCCGCACGAATCCCGCGCCATCGGCGCCCAGCGGCGGGAGGTCCGGGTCGGGACGGAAATGCGCCTGCGCCTCGTCCCAGATCAGCTTGCCACCGCAATGCGACCACAGATGCACTACCGGAGACCAGCCCCCGGACATGGCCACGGCGTCGCAGGAAATCTCTTCCAGAACAGCGCCTTCGCCAGCCTGGGTCGCCAGCCCCACACCCTCGACCCGGGCCCGGCCCTTGACCTTGGCGACGGCGCGGCCGAACTCGATACGGATGCCGGCCTCGCGCACGGCGTCGATCACCGGGCTTTGCGCATGGGTCCGCGCGTCGATCACCGCGGGCACTTCCAGCCCCGCCTGTTTCAGCGCCAGCGCGGTGCGGTAGGCGTCGTCATTGTTGGTCACCACCACGGTCCGGTCGCCTGGCGAGACCGCCCAGTTTGCCACATAATCGCGCACCGCTCCGGCCAGCATGACGCCGGGCAAGTCGTTGCCGGCAAAAGATAAAGGCCGCTCGATGGCGCCAGTGGCGGTGACGATCTGTTTCGCCCGGACGCGCCACAGGCGGTGCCGCGGCAAGCCCGGTTCGGGGGCGTGGTCGGTGAGACGCTCATAGACCAGCGCATAGCCGTGGTCGAATACGCCCGCCCCCATGGCTCGGGTTCGCAGGTGAACATTCTCGGCGTTTTCAAGATCTTCTACGGTGTTTTTTACCCAATCCGCGGCGGGCATTCCGTCGATCTCGGCACCGTCCACAACGGCACGCCCGCCCCAATGGGCGGTCTGCTCGACCAGCATCACCTGCGCCCCGGCGGCCGCCGCCTGCCGCGCCGCCGCCAGCCCGGCGATACCGCCGCCAATGATCAGAACATCGGTATGCACATGAAAATGCTCATAAAAATCATCGTCGCGATCCTTCGGGGCCTTGCCGAGACCGGCGGATTGGCGCACGATAGGTTCGAACACGTGCTTCCAGGCGGCGCGGGGGGCCATGAAGGTCTTGTAGTAAAAGCCCGAGGGCAGGAATTTCGAGACGTAGTTGTTTAGCACGCCTATATCGAATTCGAGGCTGGGCCAGTGGTTCTGGCTGGTGGCGTAGAGCCCGTCGAACAGCTGTTGCGTCGTGGCCTGCTGGTTGGGCTCGAACTGACCGGATTTTCCCATGTTTACCAAGGCGTTGGGCTCTTCAGCGCCGCTGGCGAGGATGCCTCGGGGGCGGTGGTATTTGAAACTGCGGCCAACCAGCATCTGACCGTTGGCCAGAAGCGCCGAGGCCAGTGTATCGCCCTGAAATCCGCGCAAGCGCTTGCCATTGAAGGAAAAATCCACCGAACGAGAGCGGTCGAGATGGCGGCCGCCGGATGCCAGACGTGTGCTCATGCGAAGTCCCTCCAGCGCCAGCCGGGCCGTTTTGCGGTGATGGCGTCCCTGATTTCCTGTGGCGGATCAAGGGTTTGCGCCGAATAGGTGCCGAAGACCTCTAGCGTAGTGGTGCAGCGCGCGGCGTGGAACCACTTGCCGCAGCCATTGGCATGGCGCCAACGCTCGAAATGCACCCCCATGGGGTTCTCGCGCGCGAAAAGATATGCTTCGAAATCAGCGTCTTGCGAGCCGGGGCCGAAGCGTTTGAGATGCGCCTCGCCGCCGGGGGCCAGCTCTGTTTCATCGGCGTCGGTGCCGCAATAGGGGCAGTGCAGGATCAGCATGGGGATCGCTCCGAAACGGGTGTCGGCAAAACGTCGGACTTCTGTCGGACTTCTGTCGGACCCCGGAGCGATCCGACCGCTAGCTTCGTAACCAGTCCCGGCAGTGGCGCATGGCCGATTCCAGCTCGCGCCGACGCTGCAGCGGAACGTCGGCCATATCGCCCAGCGCGGGCCATTCGACCCGCAGCGAGCGGTTGGTCTCTATCAGCTTGTAGAAACTCTTGGCCTGCTGACCGAAGCCGATATTGGTATAAAGCGAGTTGCCCTTGCGGGTCATGGCAAAGGCCATCGCCTGACCGCTGGGGAAACGGAAATTGACCTGCTGATTGCCGCTGACCCGACCGGCGGCGGGGTGGTTGGTCAGCAGGTAAAGCGTGCGCCCCGGTGTCCAGTAGATCGAAAATCCCACCGGCTTGCGCTTGGCAGAGCGCACCGAGGACTGGGCGGCGCAGGAGCGTTTGTTGTAGGTGCCGAAGATGCTGAACTTGCCGAAGCTGAGTTTCAGCGTATTGCTGTCGGGCGCGGCGCTGGCCGGGCCGCACAGCGCCAGGGCGGCCGCGATTGCCAGTGTCTTCAGGGAAAACCGTGTCATGGGACCGCACCTCGTTTGCCG
>JAAELR010000181.1 GCA_024226455.1 Paracoccaceae bacterium | reverse complement strand
CTCCAGCGAGGCCATGCCCGCAATCGCGGCGCATCGATCACCGGTCAGGCGGCGCAGCTCGCGGAGGGTTGGCCCGGGGCAATTCATTCACCGAACCCCGCCCCGGTCCGCCGCTGCCATGCGTCAACCGGCTCGCACAAATCGGGCCCGCTGTGAATCCCCTTGCTGAGGAGAACTTCCCCGGCCTTTTGCCGATGTTACCATTTACGGCTAACCCATTGATGAACGACCGATATCACATCATGAGGTCGCGCGAATCCGTTATCCATATGGGTTATCCGGGGTAAGATGTTTGACCTGGCAACTCACCGGGCAGAACGCCAGGAAACTAATTCTTGCAGCTGCGAAAAACCCCATCCCGCCGCCAGCACCAATTCGCAGCGCTTTTTGCCGGCCGGCGACCCCAACTGCGCCTCCTCCACCGTCGGCCGCGAGGGTTTCGACACCAGCGACGCGCGCGACTGAGCGCAGAGCTTCAAACCGAAAGGGGCGCGCAGGATGGGTGCATGCACCCATCCTCGCTATGAGTTCGGCAACGCCGGGCGATGCCATCTTCCCCGCAGGGGAATCGACTGAACGTTACGGCATGACAACCCTTTCGAGATAGCCGTCATCCCAGGCGGCTGAATGGCGTTTCATCGGCAAACTCTTTTACCAGGGGATGTTCTCAGCAGGTTGCATGCAGCATGCTCTATGGTGGCGAAGTTAGCTGCCGCGTTACCGGTTCGAATGTAATTAGTCGCCTGTGATTTTTTGGGTTTCGGCGTTTTTCGGTGTCCTTAAGCGGCGCGGCTTTCTGCGCGGTATGGCGACAGGATGAGGATTTCGAGGAACCGTTCCACAAATCTGAGACCAAAACGCCTGAACCATTTGGCCAGG
>JAAELR010000180.1 GCA_024226455.1 Paracoccaceae bacterium | reverse complement strand
GCATCAGCCCCGCACATCCCGAAACCGAAGCCATCAAACCATTCGCAAGCGCACCAGCCAGCGCAACGAAAAGCTATTGCCTGGTACCCAAGCCACCCTCAGCTTTGATAATCCGCCCAAAAACAGGGGCGTCATGAATAATCCGGGGTCAGTTCACAAAATCACAGCGCTCAAATCAACGCGCATCACCCGCCACAAGCGCCAATACCGCGAGAGCGGTTTCGTCCTCGTCCCGCACTGCCGACCTTGGGGTGTCATTCTGCACAAGCCTGCGCTGTCGCGCCGGATCTTGCTTTGATCGGTCTCAACCACCGGAGCCGGAAAAGAAAAACGGCGACGTCTGGGAGGAAGCGCCGCCGTTTTCCTGTCCATGCGGGGGGCTGGGAGGAGACCCCGCATGTTTGCTGATTTTGGCGGCGGTGTCAGGGAGGAGGAGAGACGCCGCCGCTCGGGATCGAAACACCTCAGAGAGGAGGAAACGGTGTCAGACCCGAATTCTGTCAGTTGCCGTAGGCAGAGCTCCGCGCGACTTGCGCGATGTCGGACCGGGAGATGCCCAGATCGTCCAGTTCGCGCTCGTTCAGCTTGCTGAGCTCATTGTAGGTGCGCCGGAACATGCGGTGTTGCTTGTATTGGCGGCGCGCGTCGATCAGTGTGTCGCGAATGCGCAAAGCCAGGGTGTTCTCGGTGCTGAGGATGTCGTTTGCAAAGGTCATGTCGGTCACTCGTCTTGGTTAGATGTGTTTCGGCGGCTGTAAGCCCTGTGGCCCGTTTCTCATCCGCTGTTGAGATGAACATAACGTTATGCTGCGCTTGCACAATGGATCGTTCGTAATTGCCGCCATGCAGCAATTGCATAGGTTCCTTCGGGTTTTTCCGCCGCGCCTCCAGGTAAATCCGCGAGAGAAATGCGGGTTTTTCGGACGGATTGTCGCGTCTCTCTTGTGCTTTACAGAAAACTTGGCACCTATGGCCGGACACATTGAAGGGGATGATGCGCATGGCCACCGGTCTGGAAGAAATTCGCGAGGTTTTGGCGTCGGTTAAGCTGCCTGATGGGCGCAGTCTGATAACCGCGGACGTGGTTCGGGCCTTGTCCTTCGATGGCGGGCAGGTGCGGTTCGTAATTGAGGCAGAGAGCGCCGAGGCAGCTGGCGGGCTGGAACCCGCGCGCGCGGCGGCCGAGAAAGCCATCGCCGGCCTGCCCGGAGTGACGGGCGTTTGGGCTGTTCTGACCGCGCATGGAAATGCTGCGCCGCAGCAGAAATCGCCTCCCGATCTGAAAATCGGCGGTCACCCCAAGCCGCAGGACGGGCCGACGCCGGTAAGCGGTGTCGACCGCATTCTCGTGGTGGCGTCCGGCAAGGGCGGGGTCGGCAAATCGACGGTTTCGTCGAACCTTGCAGTGGCGCTGGCCCGGCAGGGCCGCCGGGTCGGGCTGTTGGACGCCGATATACATGGTCCGTCACAGCACCGTATGATGGGCATGTCTCAACGCCCTGCCTCGCCCGACGGTAAAACGATCATACCGCTCAAGGCGCATGGCGTGACGATGTTGTCGATGGGCCAGCTGATGAACCCGGACCAAGCGGTGATCTGGCGCGGGCCGATGCTGATGGGGGCATTGCAGCAGATGCTGGGGCAGGTGGCGTGGGGCCAGCTCGACGTACTGATCATAGACCTGCCGCCTGGCACCGGTGATGTTCAGCTGACGCTCTGCCAGAAGACCGAACTGACCGGCGCGCTGGTGGTCTCGACGCCGCAGGACGTGGCGCTGCTGGACGCGCGCAAGGCCATCGACATGTTCGGCAAGCTTTCGACTCCGGTGCTGGGGCTGATCGAGAACATGTCGGTCTATGTCTGCCCCAAATGCGGACATGAGGAACATATCTTCGGCCATGGCGGCGTGCGGGCAGAGGCGGACAAGCTGGGTGTGCCGTTCCTTGCAGAATTGCCGCTGGCGCTGGATGTGCGTGTCGCCGGCGATGGCGGCACGCCCATCGCGGCGGGCGAGGGGCCGCTGGCCGAGGTTTATTCAAAGCTGGCCGCAGGGCTGGTTGCCGATGGTATCGCCTGATCTTCCGGTTGATCTGAAATAGCGCGGCCCAACAGAGGCCGCTCTTTCGTGTCGCGCCTCTGGGAAACCATGGGACGGTTCTTTCGCTTCGCGGTGAAAACGGCGAATCAGCCGGGGATTCGGCCTGACTCGCTTGAATTTGCCTGGCGAAGCCGGATGAATCATGCATGAATCTGACCTGTTTCCTGTGTATTCCGGCCTGAATCCAAAAAATTCCGGGAAAATATGGGAAAAACTGCGCCCAGACGCCTGCCACTAGATATTGTGCCGAATTCCGAAGCAACCACCATGTTCTGCGATTAACCATATGGTTTTTCCGAAAATGCTTGCTATACAACTGGCCCTGGCCTGGGGTGATGCGGCCTTGACCACAAATTACAGTTGATTTCCATAAATTCCCATGGCATCCCTGTTTACACGATGAGGACGGGACACAGGGGCAGCAAAGAACCCCAGACCCAAATAACAAACAGGTTTCGTACAGGCACCCGCATTCATCGAACCAAGAGATCCGGCGCGCGAGCGAGCAGACATCCCCCCAGGTGGCGCGTGCAGTCGGACAACCCAGAAATGGGACAAGGGCGGCGGATTGAACAGTGGCAGCAGTTCAATCCGCCGTTTCCGTTCAAGGGCCGGGGAGCCTGGAGACATAAGGCGTAACGAGAGGGCCGTAAGGACAGTGGCTCGAAGGTTCAGAGGCGAATTCCACCAAAAGGTGGACGGCAAGGGCAGGGTGTCTATCCCGGCCCAGTTTCGCCGTGTGCTGGAAAGCGGCGATCCTGGCTGGTCCGACGGCAAGAACCCCGAATTCGTCATCGTCTATGGTGATCACCGCCGCAGTTATCTGGAATGTTATACCGTAGGGGCGATCGACGAGGTCGATGACCAGATCGCCGACCTGCCGCGCGGCTCTGTCGAGCGGCGCATGTTGGAACGGCTGTTTTCCGGTCAGTCACTGTCCACAAATGTCGATGAAACCGGCCGGCTCGTCTTGCCTGCGAAGCTGCGCAGCAAGATCGGGCTTGAAGCAGAGGCCTTTTTCATCGCGACCGGCGACACGTTCCAGATCTGGAAGCCCGAAACTTACGATGCCGAGGAACTGGCCAAGACCGAGGCGTGGCTGGAGGATTTCCCCGACGATTTCGATCCGCTGACCCTGCTCGACAAATCCCGCGGGGGCTGAGGCGATGGCTGCGTCGGCCCGCGCCCCGAAACCCGATCCCCACATTCCCGTCTTGCTGCGTCCGCTGATTGCGGCGGTCTCTCCGGTCGCCGGGGTCTGGCTCGACGGTACGTTCGGTGCGGGCGGTTATACAAGGGCGTTGCTGGAGGCCGGGGCCGACAAGGTCATTGCCATCGACCGCGATCCGAGCGTGTTTGGCATGGTGGCACAGTGGGCCGGGCAATATGGCGACCGGCTGCGATTGGTCGAAGGCAAGTTCAGCGATCTCAACGCGCTGGCCGAAGTGCCGCTGGACGGGGTGGTGCTGGATCTCGGGGTTTCGTCGATGCAGCTTGACCAGGCAGAGCGCGGCTTTTCCTTCATGTCAGACGGGCCGCTGGACATGCGGATGAGCGGGCAGGGGCCCGATGCCGCCGATCTGGTCAACCGGCTTTGCGAGGGTGAGCTGGCGGACATTCTATACCATTTCGGCGAGGAGCGCGCCTCGCGCCGCATCGCCCGTGCCATCGTCAGGGCCCGCGCCGAGGCGCCGATTGAGCGCACGCTGCAACTGGCGGAGATTGTCCTGAGCTGCTTGCCGCGCGCCAAGCCGGGCCAGTCGCACCCCGCGACCCGCTCGTTTCAGGCGCTGCGCATCGCGGTGAACGGTGAATATGAGCAACTTGCCGACGGGCTTGAGGCCGCGGAACGGGCGCTGAAACCGGGCGGGCAACTGGCCGTGGTCAGTTTTCATTCCATCGAGGATCGCATGGTGAAACGTTTTTTTCAGCAGCGCAGCGGTGGCGGCGGCGGAGGCAGCCGGCACGCGCCGGAGCAGGCCCGAATAGAGCCGCGGTTCAAAGTCCGGACCCGCCGCGCCGTAGGACCGGATGACCGTGAACTGGCGGAAAACCCGCGCGCGCGGTCGTCCAAGCTGCGCGTGGCGATCCGCACCGGCGCCCCGGCGGGTCCTTGCGAGCGTGCGGCGCTGGGCATGCCACATTTGCCCGAGAAGGGAGCAAGGCATTGAAATCGCTGATCTACATGCTTTCGGTTCTGGGCGTCATGGGGCTTGCCTTTTGGGCTTATCACGAAAACTACAAGACCCAGGCGGCGCTGGACGAAGTCGAGCAATTGCAGGGCCAGATCGGCCGCCTTTTGGAAACCCGCGCCGTGCTGCGCGCCGAATGGGCCTATCTCAACCGTCCCGATCGGCTGCGCGATCTGGCCGAGATCAATTTCGGCAGGCTGGGCCTGGTGCCGCTGCGGCCCGAGCAGTTTGCAAGCATAGATCAGGTCGCCTATCCGGCGCTTGATATCGAGGACGCGACAGCAGTGCTCGGCACGATCCCCGAAATGGAACTGATCCAGAGGATGGTGCCATGACCCGCACTCCGCTGCGCCCGCTGGCGCGTATCCTGGAGGCCCGGCAGAAGGGCGAGAACCCCGACGCCATTGAGCGCGAGAACATCCGCCTGCGTCACGAGGACATGCGCGACAGGGCCCGCAGCCGCGCCGAGGGGCGGCTGTTGGTGCTGGCGCTGTTCTTCTTTTGCGCCTTCGCCGTGGTGGGAGGCCGCATGGGGCTGATGGCGGCGACCGAACCGGCAGAGCCGCGCGCCGCCACCTCGACCAGCCGCATCGTCGCCCAGCGCGCCGATATCGTCGACCGGCAGGGGCGCATCCTGGCGACCAACCTGCGCACTCATTCGCTCTATGCCCAGCCGCCGCATATGGTGGACCCCGAGCGCGCCGCGCGGGAACTTGTCGGGATCTTCCCCGATCTGGATGAGAACCGCCTGATCAAGGACTTTACCGGATCGCGCAAGTTCTTGTGGATAAAGAAGAAACTCAGCCCCGAACAACAACAACTGGTGCATGATATCGGCGAACCCGGGCTGCTTTTTGGGCCGCGCGAGATGCGGCTTTATCCCAACGGCAAGCTGGCCGCACATATCCTCGGGGGCTACGGTTTCGGGCTGGAAAGCGTCTATGCCGCCGAGGTGATCGGCACCGCGGGGGTCGAAAAAGCTTTTGACGACTTCCTGCGGGACCCCGCCGAACAGGGCCGCCCGCTGGAACTGTCGATCGATCTGACCGTGCAGGCGGCGGTCGAGCGGGTGCTGTACGGCGGCATGCGGCTGATGAATGCCAAGGGCGCAGCGGCGGTGCTGATGGACGCCCATTCCGGCGAGATCGTCGCCATGGCGTCGCTGCCCGATTTCGACCCCAACGACCGGCCGGTGCCGTTGACCGAGGGAGACCAGGCTGACAGCCCGCTGTTCAACCGCGCGGTGCAGGGGGTTTATGAGCTGGGGTCGACTTTCAAGATCCTGACCGCAGCCCAGGCAATGGAACTGCGGTTGGTCAACGCCTTTACCGAGATCGATACCAATGCGCCCCTGGTCTGGGGCAAGTACAAGATCCGCGAATGGGGCAACCACAATTACGGGCCGCGGCTTAGCGTGATGGACGTGGTCGTGAAATCTTCGAACGTAGGAACCGCCAACATCGCCATGATGATCGGCCAGAAGCGCCAGCGAGAGTTCTTCACCGAACTGGGCTTGTTCGATCCGACGCCGGTCGAACTGGTCGAGGCGCCGGGTGCCAAGCCGCTGATTCCCAAACGATGGTCCGAGATCGTCACCATCACCACCTCTTACGGTCACGGCATGTCGGCCAGCCCGCTGCATCTGGCCACGGCCTATGCCAGCGTGCTGAACGGCGGCACCAGGGTGATGCCGACATTGCTGAAACGGCAGGCCGTGACCCCGGGTGAACGTGTGGTCAGCGAAGAGGTCTCTACCATCGCCCGCAACATGCTGCGCCAGGTCGTCACTCGCGGTACCGCAACCTTTGGCGAGGTGCCGGGCTATCTTGTCGCCGGCAAGACCGGGACGGCCGAGAAACCCAAACCCGGAGGCGGATACTACAATGAGAAGGTGATCACCACTTTCGCCAGCGTGTTTCCGGCGGACGACCCGAAATACGTGCTGGTGGTCACGCTGGATGAGCCGGTCGAGACCTCCGGTAGCAAACCACGCCGCACCGCCGGCTGGACAGCCGTGCCCGTCGCGGCAGAGGTGATCCGCCGCACCGCGCCGCTCTTGGGTTTGCGTCCGGCGATTGAACCCGGGGCCAAGGACGGGTAATCTGGCCCCTTAACGACAAAACCAAAAAGCAGGCCCCAATGGCCGATCGGGCGAAATCACCGAACAAGTCTCTGGCGGATCTTGGTCTGACCGCGTTGGCCGGGCGCGAGACGCGTGTCACCGGGCTTTGCGTCGATAGCCGGGAGTTGAAGGATGGCCATCTCTTTGCGGCGCTGCCGGGTGCCCGTGTGCATGGCGGCGAGTTCATCCAATACGCCCTGCGCATGGGTGCAGGCGCGGTGCTGACCGACCGCGAGGGTGCGCGCATCGCCAGAGACGAACTGGTGGGGTCCGACGCCGCGCTGGTCATCGCCGAAGATCCGCGTCAGGCGCTGGCCTATGCCGCGGCCCTCTGGTTCGAACGCCAGCCGGACACCATGGTGGCGGTCACCGGCACCAATGGCAAGACATCCGTCGCCACATTCACCCGTCAGATCTGGTCGCTTCTGGGCCTGCGCTCGGTCAATCTGGGCACCACTGGGGTCGAGGGCGCGTGGGAGGCGCCGCTGGCGCATACCACGCCGGAACCGATCACGCTGCACCGCACCCTGGCAGAGATCGCGGCGCAGGACATACAGCACGCCGCGATGGAGGCCAGCAGCCACGGCCTGGCGCAAAAGCGTCTGGACGGCGTGCATCTGATCGCCGCGGCCTTCACCAATCTTAGCCAGGACCATCTGGATTATCATACGGATTTCGAAGAGTATTTCGCTGCCAAGGCAGGGCTTTTCGCCCGGATTCTGGCAGATGACGGCGCTGCGGTGATCAACCTCGACGGCCCGCGCGGCCACGCCATGGCAGCGATCGCCATGGACCGCGGTCAGGATCTGATCACCATCGGCCACGGCCCCGACGCCAATCTGCGCATCCGGGCGCAGCGCTATGACGCCACCGGGCAGGATCTGCGGTTCGACTGGAACGGCAAACCGCGCCAGGTGCGCCTTGACCTGATCGGCGGGTTTCAGGCCGAGAACGTGCTGACCGCCACCGGGCTGGTGATCGCCAGCGGCTGCGACCCCACCCGCACCTTTGATACGCTGCAGGACCTGCGCGGCGTGCGTGGCCGCATGCAGCTTGCCGCCACCCGAGAGAATGGCAGCTCAGTCTTCGTCGATTATTCTCATACGCCAGAGGCGCTGAAGACGGCGCTGCGCGCGCTGCGTCCGCATGTGCTCGGCCGCCTTGTGGTGGTGTTCGGCGCCGGTGGCGACCGCGACCCATTCAAGCGCCCGATGATGGGTCAGGCGGCGCGTGACGAGGCCGACGTGATCTTTGTCACCGACGACAACCCGCGCAGCGAAGACCCCGCCGAGATACGCGCCGCGATCCTTGCGGCCTGCCCCGATGCAACAGAGGTGCCCGACCGGGCAGAGGCGATCCTGCGCGGCGTCGATGCGCTGCAGCCGGGCGACGCGTTGCTGGTCGCGGGCAAGGGGCATGAGACCGGGCAGGTCGTCGGCGACGATGTGTTTCCCTTCGACGACGTGGAACAGGCCAGCGTGGCCGTGGCCGCGCTCGACGGGCGGCTGGTATGACGCTCTGGAGCGCGGTCGACGCCGCCGCGGCCACCGGCGGGCTTGCCACCACCGATTGGCAGGCCGATGGTGTCTCGATCGACACCCGCTCACTGGAGCCAGGCGACCTATTCGTGGCCCTCAAGGACGTGCGCGACGGCCATGACTTCGTGGCGCAGGCGCTTGCAAAGGGCGCCGCCGCCGCTTTGGTCAGCCGCATCCCTCAGGGGGTGCCAGAGCATGCGCCGCTTCTGATCGTCGACGATGTGCTGCCGGCGCTGGAACGGCTGGGCGCTGCGGCGCGCGCGCGCAGTACGGCCCGGGTCATCGGCATCACCGGATCGGTCGGCAAGACCTCGGCCAAGGAAATGCTGCGCACGGCCTTGGTCCGGCAGGGCAGGGTGCATGCCGCCGAAAAGAGCTTCAACAACCACTGGGGTGTGCCGCTGACTCTGGCGCGTATGCCACAGAACACCGATTTCGCGGTGATCGAGATCGGCATGAACCACCCCGGAGAGATCGCCCCGCTGGCTCGCCTCGCACGGCTCGATCTGGCGCTTGTCACTATCGTCGCACCAGCGCATCTGGAGGCCTTCGACGGGCTCGATGGCATCGCTCACGAAAAGGCGGCAATCTTCGAGGGGCTGGAACCCGGCGGGCAGGCGCTGCTGAACGGCGACATGGAAGTGTCGCCGATCCTCGCCGCCGCCGCCGAGATCGCCGGAGCCACGCCGAACCGCTTTGGCCTTGGCGATCCGGCCTATGCGCGGCTCGACGAGGTCCGCCTGACCCCTGACGCCACCATCGCTCGCGTTTTCATCGACGGTTCGCCCGTTCTTTTCCGTCTTGGCGTCCCCGGTCGCCATTTCGCGATGAACGCGACGGCGGTGCTGGGCGCGGTATCGCTGCTTGGCCTCGACCTGGCGCTCGCGGCGCAGGATCTGGCGCACTGGCTGCCGCCCGGCGGGCGCGGCACCCGCGAAAGGATCGGGCTCGACCCGGCCGACCCGCGGCAGAGCTTTGAACTGATCGACGACAGCTATAACGCCAACCCCACCTCAATGGCCTCCTCGCTGGAGGTGCTGGCCGCCTCCCGACCGGTCGACAATGTGGGCCGCATCCGCGCCGGCCGCCGCATTGCCATTCTTGGCGACATGCTGGAACTGGGCCGGGACGAACGGTCGCTGCATGCCGGGCTGGCAGACGTCGCGCCGATGCAGACCGTGGCGCAGGTCCACTGTGTCGGCCCCCGAATGCGCGCGTTGCACGACGCGCTGCCCGAGGACAGGCGCGGCGCCTGGACCGAGACCGCTGCCGAGATGGCCGCGCAGGTTCATCACCGGCTTGACGCCGGCGATGTTTTGCTGGTCAAGGGATCTTTGGGCAGCCGGGTGGGCCTCGTGGTTGACGCGATCAGAAAACTGGGCCATCCGCTGGCCGACGCAGACGAAGGGCAGGTGTAATGCTGTACTGGTTGACTGAATTCTCCGACGGCGGTGACGTCTTCAACCTGTTTCGCTACATCACTTTTCGGGCGGGGGGGGCTTTTTTTACTGCGCTGGTTTTCGGGTTCATCTTCGGACCTCCGCTGATCAACATGTTGCGTAAGCGCCAGAGCAACGGGCAGCCGATCCGCGATGACGGGCCCGAGAGCCATCTGGAGACCAAACAGGGCACCCCAACCATGGGCGGACTGCTGATCCTGTCCGCCCTGATCTTCTCTAGCCTGCTATGGGCCCGCACCGACAACGCATATGTCTGGATCGTGCTGTTCGTCACCGTGGGCTTCGGCCTGGTGGGCTTTGCCGACGACTACGCCAAGGTCTCGAAAAACAACACAAAAGGCGTCTCGGGCAAGCTGCGGCTGCTGATCGGCTTTGTCATCGCCGCCATCGCCGGATACTGGGCCTCGATGGTGCATCCCGACGATCTGGCCTTTCGCCTGGCCCTGCCGGTGTTCAAGGACGTGCTGTTCAACCTCGGCTATCTGTTCATCCCCTTCGCCATGATCGTCATCGTCGGGGCCGCCAACGCGGTGAACCTGACCGACGGGCTGGACGGGCTGGCCATCATGCCGGTGATGATCGCATCCGGCACGCTGGGGCTGATCGCCTATGCCGTGGGCCGGGTCGATTTCACAGAGTATCTGGACGTTCACTATGTCCCCGGCACCGGCGAAATTCTTGTGTTCACAGCGGCACTTGCGGGCGGAGGCCTGGGATTTCTGTGGTACAACGCCCCGCCGGCGGCCGTGTTCATGGGCGACACCGGATCGCTGGCCTTGGGCGGTGCGCTGGGCGCCATCGCGGTGGTCACCAAGCACGAACTGGTGCTGGCCATCGTCGGCGGGCTATTCGTGGTAGAGGCGCTGAGCGTGATCATCCAGGTGCTGTATTTCAAGCGCACCGGCAAACGGGTGTTCCTGATGGCGCCGATCCACCATCATTTTGAGAAAAAGGGCTGGGCAGAGCCGCAGATCGTGATCCGGTTCTGGATCATCTCGCTGATTCTGGCGCTGATCGGACTGGCCACCCTGAAGGTGCGATAGGCCCGCGCCACGGCAATCCGGGGCAGCATCGCTGCCACAAGATGTAGAATCCGCCCCCCTGTCGGAAAAGCGTCGGACTATTGTCGGACTTGCGTCGGACCCCGCGTCGGACCTCGGCCCTTTCCAACCGGCGATTGTCTGCTAGGGTGTCCCTGATTGAAGGGGTGGATTGTGGCGTGGTTCTGGGGCCTGCTTGAGGGAATGTATGCCGAAGCTGGCGCGGTCGCTTCGATAATCGCCGTGGCCGGGGCGGCATTGGCGTGGCTCAGAAAGCCATGGAAGAAACCCGAGGAGGTCTCGCTGGACAAACCGACCCGCGAGGCACTCACCCCCAAAGACGACGGCAAGCTGAATGTGGCTGACTTCATCCGCATCCGCCGCGAGATGAAGGCCGATCTGCAAAGCGAATTTGCCGATCCCGATGCCGCACTGGCAGAGGCGCAAAGCACCATCGCCGATCTGAAGACGCGGCTGGAACGCATGAGCAACGATATCGGTGGCGAACGGCTGAAACTGGCCTATTAGGCGCTGGAGAATTTCGACTACTCGGTAGCCGACGAGATCTTTGCCGAGATCGAGGCGCGCCGCGAGATGGCAGTGCAGCAGGCCGCTCGCGCCACCTTTGGCCGGGGCGAGGTGGCCGAGGCAGAGGTGCGCTGGCTGGATGCGGCAGAGCACTATAAAAGGGCGGCGCGGCACGATCCGAGTTACGACACGCTGGCCAAGGCGGGAATGCTCCTTCAGCGCGCCGGTCGTTTTACCGAGGCCATCGCACAGAAAGAAGCGCTTGTGCGGCTGGTCCGGCAAGAGATTGAAACGGACGATCCGCGACACGGATCTGCGCTGAACAATCTGGCCTTGAGCTACGTCACCACCGGGCGGTATGACGAGGCAGGGCCGCTTTACCGCGAGGCGCTGCAGGTGACGGGGCGGGCGCAGGGCAAGCAGCATCCG